>JAYUZR010000062.1:0-5664 GCA_043751595.1 Candidatus Berkelbacteria bacterium | reverse complement strand
TCTAACCGCCTCTAATGCCGATAGAGTCGCCTATAAAGACCAATTAGTTGGTTATAAAGGTGGGGGATGGGGTCGTATGAACGCTAAAGGAACGCTAGGAAATTACGGGCAGACTTATTCTATCGCCGATGCGCTTGTATACGAAGGCGTTCTTTCTCAGGTTCGTTTCGATCCTCGTATGACCGATCCTCAAGTTGTCACTGGCGATGCCACTCACCTAGAGCTCTTTAACGATTTTAATCTCACCCTCTGCGATGTTACTGGAGCAATTCCAGCTAATCCGCTTGATGCCACAAATTATGGGTTATTTGTTCAGCTCGAGCAGCCGAATCGCTACCCCGAGTCTAATCAAGTAGATACCTTCTGCGGCGGCGCTAATGTAGGTGGTGGTTGGGATACGATAACAACCGACTAATGCAAAAGAATACCATTATTATTGGCGGTACTATTGCAGCTTCAGTCATAGTAGTTGGTCTTATTGTTGGATTTGCTGTGATGAGTAGCCGGAAAAATACTCCAACTCCTACCCCTGAAAATCTTACCGTTTCACAATTTGGGTATGGCGTAGTACTTCCACCTAGCTGGAAGATGCAGCCGATTCCTGCTTCGGCCAAAGAAGCTACTCCTGGTATTACTACAGGGCAAGAAGTGGCCTTTGATACATCTCAGTTTACCACCAAGCAGCAAGCAGATTTTGTGACAGATCCCGGAGCTCCGCTTGCCCAGATGGGCGTGGTTCAGATTACTACCCTTCCTCGCGATCCTGCCTCTACCCCTTCATCATTTACTGAAGTTAAACGAGATCTTACCGGTGTTACCTCCTACAAAGGCGGATATACCAACGGAAAAGTAACCGGCGATATTGCAGTTGCTGGTGGAATAATCTCCGCAAAGCTTGTCCCAAGTTCCGGTGAGCGCACTATTGTGGTACTAGCTCGTCCAGTTGGGGGAGATGCGGGAATTCCTGCCATCCTTTCGATTATTGCTAGTCTTCAATGAACACAATTACTCGCTTTCTTCGAACCACTATTGCCTTGCTAAGTGTCTTTGCAGGATCTCTCTTCCTGCTGCCAACCCCGGCGAATGCTCTAGCCTGCCCAGCTTGTCTAAATGCTTTTGATGACTTTTTTAATGAGACAAGCGCCTGCTTTAATGGTTGCTGGGATCAAATGGCTGCCTGTACTGCCGGTTGCTACGCTACCGGTGGAACAGGTATAACGGCTTGTTTGGGGGCGTGTGGATCAACTTGGCAATCGTGTAATGCCACCTGCCCAACGGTTGGTCCTAAGTGCGTTATGGGGCCTTGTAAGTGTGATGTAAAAGGGCCATTTGACCCTATCGATCCTAATGATTATTTTGCCTGTCTTGGCGGTGGGACAAGTTCGAGCGGTACGCCAGGTACTTCTGGAACCACGGGCACAACAGGTACGG
The DNA here is from genome assembly GCA_043751595.1 of Candidatus Berkelbacteria bacterium. Taxonomy (GTDB): domain Bacteria; phylum Patescibacteriota; class UBA1384; order CAILIB01; family CAILIB01; genus JAYUZR01. The sequence continues at coordinate 4,233 of JAYUZR010000062.1, read as the reverse complement.
CTTCAACCACCGGTACGATTGGAACTTCTGGGACTATTGGTACCTCGGGAACGATTGGCAGCGCTGGAACGGTTGGCACAGCTGGGACTATTGGTACCGCTGGAACGGTTGGTACAACAGGCACTGTCTCTACGGCAGGTACGGTGGGCACTGTTGGCACAGCTGGTACTGTTTCAACCACGGGCACCGTTTCAACAACGGGCACCGTTTCAACCACGGGCACTGTTTCTACGACCGGAACAGTCTCAACTACCGGTACTATTTCTACTACAAGTACAACAGGCACTGTTTCGACCAGCTCTACGACGGGCACTATTTCAACATCTGGTACGGTGGGCACTGTTGGCACAGCTGGTACTGTTTCAACAACGGGCACAGTTTCTACGACTACCAGTACCACAGGTACGACCGGCACTTCAACCATGAGCAAGCGCCTAAACTACGCGCTCGGAAGCAGGACTAAGTAGTAAGAAGGCGAGTAATAAACAGTCCTAGTAGGAGCAGGTTAACAGCATGCGCTGTATAGCAATAGACACAAAAGAATCGCAGCTTTACGGCCAGCGACCAAATGAGAATAATGCCCATTCCTACTGCAGCAAGTGACCCTAGTATAGTAAGCCAAGGGATTAGGGGTGCCGAAAGCCAAGTGCAGATACTACAAAAAAGATAAAACGCTGTACCAAAGTACCAGTTGGGAAAATAGAGCAGCCGATAATAAGGTGTATCGGAGAGTTTAGTGCAGTGATCTTCTTCGCAGATAATCTCCATGCTTTTTCGGTGCTTTGGGCTCCAATTAAACTGACCCGCCGCAAAGTGCCAACAGGTATATAGTCCTACAGCAGAGAGGGCTACGGTTGGGAGTTGAAAAACAAGAAGATCATTCATCAGATGCAAAGCTTACAAGGTGTAGCGGGTCTTTGGGAAGAGCAGGTGGGCGAGGGTTCCGGTAACGGTCCAGGCAGCGGCTCCAGCGCAGGCACCAATTACCCAAGCGATCCAGTTTTGGGTTAGGCCAAAAAGAAGGCTCGTGGTAGGACTAACGGCGATAGTGGCAAGGAGGGCAATGCAGCCTACAATAAGAAGAAGTCGGAGGTGTCGCTGTTCAATTGATTCAATCGCCCCCAAGGCCCTAGGCATATACCAGGCGGTGGCTAAGGCACTTATGCAGAGCGTGGCGGTAACGGCGGTAGTAGCAAGTAGAGGGTTAGTAGTTTCAGCAAAAATCCAGGCAAGGCCAGTAATGGCACCTACTACCACGCCGACTGGAATGCTATAGCGAGCAACCTGCCTAAAGAACTCATCAGATTTAAACCGACTACTGGCTTCTGGGGGTGAAAGTGACCAAAGAAGGGTAGGGAGTCCGACCGTAAGCCAGTTAATGAGAATGAGCTGCTTAGTTTCTAGTGGGTAGGCCCCCAAATAGGGGATGAGCAGGCTAATAAGGGTGAGGGTGATCGTATAGACAATCCGTAGGCCAAAAATACTGGTTACCTGCTGGAGCGCCACCAATACTTGATCACTGGTGCGGATTACAATTGGCAGGCTCGAAAAACTGTTGTCGAGCAAAATAATATCGGCCACGGTTTTAGTAGCGGAACTTCCCGCTTCCATGGCAATGCCGATATCAGCTCGTTTCAGGGCGAGGCTATCGTTTACTCCATCACCAATCATACCCACTGCCTCGTAGCGCTTTTTTAGGCTGCTAATAATCTGCTCTTTTTGTTCAGGTAGAATACGGGCAAAAATAGTAGTTTGGGCAATAATCTCGTCTCGTTGAATAGGGTCAAGCATGGCAAGCTCATCGCCCGTGAGAATGTACTCGGTATTTCGAATACCGGCCTGCTTAGCGACGGCTAGTACCGTGGCTGGTGCATCACCAGAAATAACTTTAAGAATAATTCCTTGTCCTTGAAGAAAGAAGGCGGTATCGGTTGTTCCTTCTCTAAGCGGACTATCAAGTACAATGTACCCCATGCAGTGTCCGCCCTCGTGAACGTGCTCGGCCAAGCTCTTGGTGGCGTGCGACGTGCCATGATCAACTAATAAGAGGACTCGCTTACCCTTGCTTGTGGCTTCAGTAATACTTTTTTGGAGTGCGCTTGAGAGATGGACTACCGCATGAAAAGCTTCCGGCGCACCAAAGCTAATGCAGCGGCTTTTGCCTTGCTCGCGGACTTTTAAGGCACTAAAGCGGCGGCTAGAGCTAAAGGCTAGGGTTTCTAGTACTTCCAATGGTTCAGTAGTGGGCAGCGCACGTGTTAACGCTTCGGTTGTTTGTGAACTTGTTTCAGGGGTGTCGGCAAACGTTCGTAGGATTCGTTGTAAACGGTGCTCGGTATAGGGAAAATGGGGAACAATCTGCTCAAGCTTTGCTTGAAGATCGGTAAGGGTTCCAGTTTTATCCACGCAGAGTACCTGTAACCTTCCAAAGGTTTCGATGGCATTTAACTGCTGGACAAGAATATTGTGACGGCCGAGCCTGACCGCACCGTAGGTAGCAAGAAGGGTGCTGGCAAGGATTAACCCCTGAGGCACCAAGGTCATTACACTTGCCGCCAGAATTGAAAGCGTTTGTGGAAGGCTGGTTTTTGTAAGGTAGCTATCCAGACTTACGCTAAGCGCTAAGAAGAGCGCAATAATTCCCATCAGCTGTAAGAGGCGAGCTAGATCGCGCTGCAAAGGGGTACGAGTATTAGTAACCTGCTTAAGGCTTCGCTCCATCGAGCCTAGCTTTGTGTAGGGTCCAATCGCCGTTACTCGCATGGTGCCCGAGCCGGTTACTACGCTACTTCCGGCAAAGAGTTCGTCCCGTACTTTTTTGGAGATTTCACGACTCTCTCCCGTAAGTTGAGATTCAGTTACCTGTAGTTCGCTTGAAGTAAGTACCTTTCCATCAACCTGGATTGGGTCGCCTTTTTCTACGAGAAGTTCGTCACCTACGACAACCTCATAGAGGGGAATAATGAACATCCCGCTGGCGGTTACTTTACGTGCCTGCTTTGGCTGCAGGAGTGAGAGTGAATCGAGCGCCGTACGCGCCCGTACTTCTTGCACGGTGGCGACGAGTGTATTAAGAATGACGGTACTAAGAAGAAAGAGGGCATCCTGACCCCTCCCAACCGACCAAAGCATTCCTCCAAGTACCCCCACTACAAGGGTAATGGGGTTGAGGGTATTTTTAACAACTGCCTCTTTAATAGTCCTCAGCTTCATTATATGTAGTATACGGCCTGCGCTTCGAGAGTTCTATCTCCTCTGGTAGCGTGCTACACTACCGCTATGAAACGAGCCTTTCCTACTCCCACACCGCAAGCGGCAATCAGTCTTTGTTTAGTTATCTTAGCAGCAACTACTGGCTATTTATTTCTTCAGGTACAGCACCTTACAAGTAAGCTTTCTCTCACTACTGCCAAGGTAGAGCTTTTGGCTACCAGTACTAAAACTACTGCCAATGTGGCCGCACCCGTTAAGATTGATCCCAAGGTGTTTCCGCCTGTTTCAGCTTCGGATCATAGTGATGGTTCGCTTACTGGAAAAGTCACCCTGGTTGAATATACCGATTTTGAATGTCCTTTCTGCCAGCGTTTTGAAGAAACTAAAAAACAGCTTCTCGAAAAATATGGAAGCAATTTGCACTGGGTCTACCGTAATCTTCCTATTTCCTCACATGCCGGCGCACAGCCTAAGGCGGTTGTAGCTGAGTGTATTGCAGCTAATGCGGGTAATGATATGTATTTGTCTTATGTTAATTACACATACACAACTGGGTGGCTGGCAAAGCCAGAAGATGTTGAGGCGCAGATTGGAACCTTCGGTATTACAGCTCAGCAACTCGCTGCCTGTAAGCAAGATTCGGCAATTTTGACTCGTATTACTAACGATGCCGCCCTGGCGAGTAAAATGGGGATTACAGCCACTCCCTCGAGTGTGCTCATTTCACCAGACGGCAGTTTGGAAGTTATCGTAGGTGCACTACCAATTACCACTCTTACAGCCAAGATTGACGCTGCGCTTGCTGTAAAGTAGGTTCCTTGGTTTTATTCGGTTTTTGTTCGGTATATAGTGGAGGCATGCAAACACTATCCCTCTCCCTACCGCGCGAGCGCCTTAGTCAGTATGGCGTCGAGTCTCTCAGTATCTACGAGCTTATTGCTCTCATTTTGCGCACGGGTACTCCTGGGCGGGATGCTAAGGCCTTGGCAGAAGATGTTGTCGCCCAGTTACAATCTGGGT
>JAYUZR010000061.1:0-4837 GCA_043751595.1 Candidatus Berkelbacteria bacterium | reverse complement strand
ATGAAGTGTTCATAGAAAAGAATTAGGTACGAGAAACCATCCCGGGATCTGACATAAGTTGGACGCCATTACAGAGACTACTCTCGTGCACGTACCACTCGGCGCCGCAGCCGCGCGGAAGCGCATTACTTTCTTAGGGGCCCCAGCTACCAACAGGGTAGGTGCGCAAAGGCAGCTTCCATTCCTTAATGGCAGAAGTAAGCTGCTCGGTAATTCTCCAGCTTTCTTCGATTACATCGCTGCGCAGGGCAAACAAGGTGTCGCCATCCAGAACATCGTCCAGAAGTTGTTCGTAGGCATCTGGAGAGACTTCAGGATAGCAGAAGGTCATTTCGGTTACCTGGGTACGCATGCGTTGACGCAACTCTTTAACATTAAAGGTAAAGCCGATTCCTTCGTCGGGCTGGATTCTAAAGGTGAGTACCTGCGGTTGCTCGCCACCAAAAAGACTTTCTTTACTGGCTTTAAAGACAACCGAAATCTCAGCCACTCGCCGCGCCAAGCCCTTGCCGGTACGCACGTAAAACGGCACTCCACGCCAGCGATCATTAGCTACCTCAAGCACCGTAGCAACAAACGTTTCGGTTTGGCTTTGCTCGGCCACGCCCTTTTCTTGCAAATAGCCTTCGTACTGGCCAATAACCGTCTGCGACGTATCGCAGGTTATTGCTTTAAGTGCCGCGAGTTTGGCATCGGAAAGGGCATTCCATTTAAGCCCCTCTGGGCGCTCCATCGTAAGGTAAGCAACTAATTGCAAGAGGTGATTCTGCAAAAAATCGTGAATCGCCCCTGCTTTATCGTAGTAGGCAGCTCGCTCGGCGATTCCACCATCTTCAGCTACGGTAATCTGAACATGATCCACATGGCTATTACTCCAGAGCGGTGCAAAGGCTCCGTTATCAAACCGGAAAGCCAAGATATTTTGGACCGTTTCTTTGCCCAGGTAGTGATCAACCAAGTACAACTGTCGTAGATCAACATGCTCAGCTAGTTTTTTCCAGAGCTCTTGGGCGGTTTCTAGACTCGAGCCAAATGGCTTTTCAATTGCCACCCCGCTTTTTGGGTCAGCAAGCAAGCCTGCTTCGGATAAGCCTCGAATAGCCGTTAAGATTTGGTCAGGAGGAAGGGCGAGGTAAAAGACCCGGCGTTCGCTAAGTTCTTTTGGAAGTTCCTTCGCCAGAGGCGCAAGATCGCTATAACTTTCTATCTGAACGGTAACTTCATTATCCTGAGGATCGCGAAGCTTACCTCGCCCAACCAAGTACAGCAAAAGCTCGGTTTTACTGTTGCGAGCGCGCCACGAACGTACTGCTGGAAGCAGTTTTTGCTGCGATAAATGCCCAGTTGCCCCTAAAATAATCAGTTCACGAGTATTCATAATTGAGTTTTTTGCTGTTGGTATTGCTTGAGTAATTCCTGAAGTTGATCAGTTGAAAAGCCGCTACCCGCCTTAGGAGTTGGGCTTGCCTCGGCTCCAAAGAAAGATCCGGCACCACTAGTAGCGGCCCTAAGCTGAGACTGAATAACTGATTGCTGCAGATTTTCGAGTGGCTTGGCGAGTAACTGATACCCTCCTAGAGCTTGAAAGATTACCGCAAGCAGGCTAAAGAGTACGGTATACCCCACTGCCATTCCAACCGCATTCCAGAATCCCTGAATAAAAGCTCTGCCAGCCAACTTCCAGGGATGAAGATACGCCAATTGAATTGCCTGAGTTAAACTAGCAAGTACCTTGGCCTCTTGAGCAGTGGGTGGCGCCTCGGGCAGCACGGTAGGAGCAGGAAGTTCTGCAACCGCTGGCGCAGCAGCTGGTGTGGTGATCGGTTCCATAATTACAGTTTCATACTAAGGCGGTTATCAGTACTATCGTACTGCACTCGCTTCATTCATACCATTCTTTATGCTCTGGCATTCGCTCAAAACACCCATCATTGGCCTAGCCCCCATGGACGGCGTCTCCGACGCCTCGTTTCGAGCTATCGTAGCCAAGTATGGGCATCCGAGCCTAACCATTACCGAGTTTACGGCCGCCGAGGGTATCCGCGCTGGAGCCGTACGATTACTAGAAGACTTTCGGTATTGTGAAGAGGAGCGGCCAGTACTTGCCCAGCTTTTTGGCAGCGACCCAACCGCCTTTTATCCCGCCACTCTTGCCGCGTGCTGGCTTGGGTTTGATGGCATCGATATTAACATGGGCTGCCCAGCAAAGAATGTGGCCGACCGCGGAGCAGGCGCTGCCCTCATTCGCGATCCAGACCGTGCCCAAGAGATTGTCCGCGTCACCAAGCAAGCCGTAGCCGACTTTGCCAAGGGCGTAACTATGGAAGAAGGCGGCGTACACCCAGCGGTTATTGCGTCGGTGTATGCCCGAAATCTAGAAGAGGGCCGCACGGTAACACCCCAAGCCCTACCAGTCTCGATTAAAACCCGCGTTGGTTATAACGAAATCTCAATCGATACCTGGATCGAGGTATTACTCGCCACCAAACCCGTTGCCATTACTCTGCATGGTCGCACCCTCTCTCAGCTCTACCGAGGCCTGGCCGATTGGGAAGCTATTGCCCTTGGCGCCAAACGCGCCAAAGAAGAAGGGGTCATCGCGCTCGGCAATGGTGATGTCCAATCGGTAGCCGATGCCAAAGAGCGTTGCGCTCAGTACGGCGTAGATGGCGTCCTTATTGGCCGCGCTGCCTTTGGTAACCCCTGGCTGTTCGCCGAACATGAAGCCACTTTTGAAGAACGCTGCGCCGTAGCTCTAGAGCATGCCCGCTACGCCTGGAAGCTTACCCCCGATACCCGCTTCTTACGGATGCGCAAACACTTACTCGATTACATTACCGGGCACGAAGGTGCTAAAGAGCTCCGAGTGCAGCTTATGCATGCCAAAACCTTAGCTGACGTTGAGGCGGTTCTCTGCTAGTCTTAGCGGGTGAATATACTCTCCCTTAACGAAACCGTCGTCCAAGCAGGCCAAGTAGTTGGCTACCTTATTACCTTCGCCGTCGTCTTCGGCGAAACCGGCACCCTTATTGGATCAGTCCTCCCGGGCGATACCTTCCTCTTCGGCCTTGGCCTGGCCGCCTCCCAGGGCCTTCTCTCTATGTGGATCTTAGTACCCCTCTGTCTTATTGCCGGAATCACCGGCGATATGGCCGGATACTGGTTTGGCACCAAGGTAGGCGCCGCTCTCTATTCTCGCCCCGATACCCGTTTTGTTAAAAAGGCACACCTCGAGCGCGCCCGCGATATCTACCTGGAAAAAGGAGCTAGTGCACTTATTATTGCCCGATTTACCCCCATCATCAGGAGCCTTGCCCCCATTATTGCTGGTATTTCTGGGATGCCGTATCGCCAGTTTGCCCTCTACAATGTAGTCGGTGCCGCGCTCTGGGTTATCAGCATGCTCTACCTTGGCTACTTCCTTGGTGCCGTTATTCCCAATATCGATCACTGGATCCTGCCTATTGTTGGAATAATTATTATCATCTCCGTTGGCATTGGCTACCGCGAGATTAGCAAAAGTACTAAGAAATCATGATAATTCAATTACTCCAAGCTGGGGTCTTAGGGGTTCTCCAAGGCATTACCGAGTTTTTGCCAATTTCATCCTCCGGACACCTCATTATCGCCCAAGAACTCTTCCATTTTAATCAGCAAGATTTTGGACTGAGTTTTGATATGGCCACCGCCCTCGGCACCACCATTGCTCTGATGATTGTGTTTTGGCCACGTCTGCTTGAGATGTATCAGCCAAAACATCTCCTTAAGCCCACGCAACCTCTTCATCATACCGCCCGTTGGTCGCTTCTTATCACGGTAGTTGTGGGCGCCGCCGGCCTTGGCCTCAATAAATATATTGAAGGACCGCTTCGCAACCCAACCGTGGTCGCCATTGGGCTTATTTTGGGAGCCTTCTATATTTTGGCTGCTGAAAAACTAGCAAAACAAACCGATACCGAGCCAACTAAAAACCAAGTACTCCTTACCGGCGCATCACAGATACTGGCTTTTGTTCCTGGTATGTCTCGCTCAGGTAGTAGCATTAGCACCGCCCTTCTTACCGGCCTTAAGCGCAAAGATGCGGCCAACCTAAGCTTCTTACTTTCTGTTCCTATCACTCTTCTTGCCATTCTTAAGCAACTGGCCGAGTTTGCCCATCTTCTTATTAAGGGGGAAGTCGCCACTTCTGTTCTGCCTTTCTATTTGGTAGGAGCCATTGCCGCAGGTGTAGTAGGTTACATTAGCCTGCGCTGGCTACTTTCGCTTGTTGCCAACCGCTCACTGAGCTGGTTTGCGCCCTATCGCATTATTTTGGCAATCATCATTCTTATCCGTTTCCATTAAGACCCATGGCAAAAGGCTCTCACTCCACCCTCCAGACAGCGGCCAGTATCGCGCTATGTGCCCTGTTTCTTTTTGGACTCTACCTGCTTTTTAGCCCATTCTTTTTAGCCCTAGTAAGCGGTGGGATGATCGCCCTAGTTTGCCGGCCGATGGATGAGTGGATGCAAACCAAAATAAAAAACCGATCAGGATCGGCCTTCGCTTCGCTCATCGTATTCATGCTCTGCGTTATTACCCCGCTCGCGGTTCTTGTTATCTTTTCGGCCAACGAAGCCAAAAATCTGGCTAGCACCTTAAGTACTCAAGACTTTAGCCTAAGTAACGCCACTAGCTCTGCCCGCAATCTTATCGAGCACATCGGCCTTACAAGGTTTATCCCCAATATTTCCGAAGGGGCCACCAAACTTGCTAGCACCATTGGCGGCAATGGCTCCTACCAAATAGAAAGGCAGAACAGAAGTGGCGACTTCCCCCTTAATAAGAAGATGGGCAA
>JAYUZR010000060.1:0-6489 GCA_043751595.1 Candidatus Berkelbacteria bacterium | reverse complement strand
TTGATTAAATCGGGCGAAGAATTAGCCTTTGCCTACAACGGCCAAGGCAATGCTTACCGCGATTTTGCCGACCATAATTCGAGCCAAAAAGAGGCTCTGCAAAAGCGTGCAATTTCGGCCTACAATTTGGCCTTGTTAAAGGATGAAAAGTATGTTGCATCGTACTCAAATTTGGCACAATTACTCTGGGAAATGGGCCAAAAAGATGAGTCATTAATTATTCTTGATAGGGGCATAACTGCTACTGGTAAAAAGGAGCTTTCCGAGCTTAAAAACAACTTACTGTCCACGACCAAATAAGCTATCCCCAAGAAGGAGAACATGGGATACTGGATAGGTAATGAAAGGGAGCACCAACCTAGGTCGTTTGCTTGGCGCCACGAGAGCACTGTTTGCCCTCGTGATTCTTGGGATTATTTTCCTCCCTTACGGCCCACTTGCTGTTCTTACTCCCACCGTTGCTCAAGCGGCAGTTGCGGCTAAGCTCCCATTCTCCGCTCGTCTTACCACTACCTCTGGTAGTAATGTTCCCGATGGCACCTATTCAGTAACCTTCCGCCTCTACTCCGCTGCTACTGGTGGCGCTTCTGTTTGGTCAGAGTCCCACAGCGTAACTGTTAGCCGCGGTGCCTTTGCCGTCTACCTTGGCGATTCTGTTAGTTTCGCAAGTGCTGGCGTAAGCTTCTCTACTAGTCCTTACTACCTTGCCTTCCAGGTTTCTGGCGATCCTGAGATGGCTCCTCGCTACGAGATTGGCTCAGTTCCTTCTGCCCTCAACGCCGCAAACGCCGATGCGATTAACGGTCTCAGCTCAAACGATCTTTTTGTAAAAAGCGCTAACGAAACCGTTGCAGGAAACACCACTTTTAACGGCACTGTTTCGGTAACCAGCGCCGCTTCATTCTCAGGCTCCTCCTCGTTTACCGGCGGCGTTAGTATCCAGCCTGCAGCTACTTCTGGTAACGCGCTTTTGGTTAATACAGCTGCTTCATTCGTCGGTAACCTGCTCGAGCTTCAGGTAAACGGCAGTCCTCGCTTTACTGCCACTAGTACTGGTGCGGTTACTACAGCTTCTACCCTTACCGTTACTTCAGGAGGCTTAGTAGTTTCTGCAGGTGGGCTTACGGCAACCGGTAACTCCACCTTTAACGACAATGTTACCGTCATTGGTGCGCTAACTGCTGCAAGTGTAAATAGCGCAACTATTACTGGCGGCTCTCTCAGCGCTACCGCAGTAAATGGCCTTACTGTTTCCGGCGGCACTATCACTGGTGGCACTTACCAAGCTTCTACCATTGGTGTTCCTTATGGTGGCACTGGCGCAACCAGTTTCACTACCAAGGGCGTGCTTTACGGAAATGCTGCTGGTTCGCTTCAGGTAACCTTGGCTGGTACGGCAGGGCAGGCGCTATTAGCAGATGCTAGTGGTATTCCTAAGTTCACTACTTTCGGTGGAGATGTCACTATGGCGGCTACTGGCGTAGTCACTATTCAGTCTGGCGCTGTTACCAACGCCAAGCTTGCTAATAGCTCAGTAACCGTTACGGCTGGCACTGGTCTTTCAGGTGGCGGAGCCGTTGCATTGGGTAGTGCGGTTACCCTAAATAGTACCGGAGTACTTTCAGTAACTGGTACTGCTAATCAGGTAATTGTTACTGGTACCACCACTCCTACGCTTAGTCTTCCTCAAGATATTGCCGCAACTTCTAGCCCAACCTTTGCTGCACTTTCTCTTACGAGCGCACTTTCGGTGGGTAATGGCGGAACCGGCTCTACTACTGCTTCTGGCGCCCGCACTAATCTTGGCGCAGCAGCTTCCGGTGCAAACTCAGATATTACTTCGCTTACCGGTCTTACTACCGCCCTAAGCGCAGCGCAGGGTGGAACCGGCCAGTCATCATATGTAACTGGCGATCTCTTGTATGGCGCTAGCGGCGGCTTGGCTAAGCTTGCGATTGGTTCCGGTGGTCTTTGTTTGGTTTCTCAGGGTGGTGTTCCTGCCTGGTATAGCTGTTCGGCAGCGGCTGGTGCTAGTCCGCTACAAGTGGCTTACGATGCTGGAAACGATATCACGACCACCGATGCCCGTGATGTGGCGATTACCCTGGCTGATACCACTACCGATGCCAACTTCATCGTAAATATTGCTTCCGGCTCAACCGGAAAATTTGCGGTTCAGAGCAATGGTACCGATAAGCTTACCGTTACCTCTTCTGGGGTTACGATTGCGGGTGGCCTAAATAATAGTACCGGCGGCATTACTAATACTGGTGCTATCGCCGGGGCAACTACCGGCGCCTTCTCTGGTGCCCTTACTGGTGCTTCATTTAATACGGCACTTGTTTCTGGTGGCTCTCTTTCAGCTACCGCAGTTAATGGCCTAAGTGTTGCAGCTGGAGTAGTTACTGGCGGAACCTTCAACAACGGTACCTTTGGTGGAACTGCCGCATGGCAGGGTTCTCCTGTAGCTATTCTCTACGGTGGCACCGGTGCAACTACTGCTCCTAATGCTCGCACCAATCTTGGCGCTGCTGCATCTGGTGCAAACTCAGATATTACTTCGCTTTCTGGTCTTACTACCGCTCTATCCGTAGGGCAGGGTGGAACAGGGGTTACCTCGGCTACGGCTAACGGCCTCGTGTACGGTAATGGTACATCGGCCCTACAGGTAACTGCTGCTGGTACTTCCGGTCAGGTTGCACTTGCAAATGCTTCAGGTGTTCCTACGTTTGTAACAGTGGGTGGTGATGCTACCTTGGCTGCATCTGGTGCGCTTACCCTTGCGAGTTCTGGTGTCTTTGCTGCAACCTACGGTTCCTCCACTGAAGTTCCAGTATTTACCGTAGATGGTAAGGGGCGTATTACCGGGGCTCTTAATAGTACTATTTCTGGCGTTGCTCCTGGCGGCTCTGCTTCAGGAGATCTTTCTGGTTCGTATCCTGGTCCTACTGTTGCAAAGATTAACGGTGTTGCTCTTGGTTCTACTATTGCAACTGCCGGAAACCTCCTTATTGGTTCTGGTACTGCCTGGGTTGCACAAGGCATTACTGGTGACATCACTCTTGGCTCAACGGGTATAGTTACTATCGCGGCCGACGCCATTACTACCTCAAAGATTCTTAACGCAAATGTAACTAACGCTAAACTTGCTAATAGCTCTGTAACCGTTACAGCTGGCACTGGTCTTTCAGGTGGCGGAGCCGTTGCTCTTGGTGGTTCAATTACGGTTACCAATGCAGGTGTTACTTCTATTACCGGTACGGCAAATCAGGTGATCGCTTCTGGCTCTACTGGTACCGTTACCCTAAGTCTTCCTCAGGGTATTAATACAAGTAGTAGTCCAACCTTTGCTGGGCTTACCCTTACTGCTGGAGCTTCTATTACTGGCGGAATCAACAATAATGCTGGTGGCATCACTAACGCTGGAGCAATCTCTGGTGCAACAAACGGCGCCTTCTCCGGTAACGTGACCATCGGCGGTACCATTAACGGAGCAACCCTTACCGGCGGTACTGTTACTGGTGGGGCGCTTTCTGGTACAGCGGTAAATGGTCTTAATGTGGCTTCTGGAGTCATCTCCTCTGGTACCTGGAACGGCACAGCGGTTACCGTGGCCTATGGTGGCACCGGTGCTACTACCTTTGCCAGTAATGGCGTGCTCTTTGGCTCGGGCACATCTGCCTTGCAGGCGACCACAGCGGGTACTTCGGGTCAGCTACTGCTTGCCAATGCCTCGCAAGTTCCTACCTTTGTATCGCTTTCTGGCGATGCTACCTTGGCTGCAAGTGGCGCACTTACTCTTGCCAGTACTGCAGTTTCTGCCAACACCTATGGCTCGGCTACTCAGGTGCCGGTATTCACGGTTGATGCCAAAGGCCGCATTACCGGGGTTACCGATACCACTATTACGGGCGTTGCTCCTGGCGGTTCAGCTGGCGGCGATCTTTCTGGTTCCTACCCCAATCCAACCGTTGCTAAAATTAACGGTGTTGCCCTTGGCTCTACTGCGGCAGCCGCTGGCAACTTCTTGATCGGCTCTGGCACCACTTGGGTTTCCCAAGCAGTTTCTGGCGATATCACCATTACTAGTGGGGGAGTGGCAACTATTGGTTCTGGTGCAGTTGGCCCAACCAAGCTTGCGGTTGGCGATTACTCTTCAAAGATTACTAGCGGAACCTATTCGGTAAATATTTCTGGGAACTCCGCTACGGTTACTAACGGGGTGTACACCAATGCTGCCAACATTATTACAGCACCTTCAAATGGTGCGGTTCCGCTTAGTCTTAAGCCAGTTGCTAGTACTGGTACCGGCCACACCCTAGATATCTACGATAATCAGGCAGTACCTGCTATTGCTTCGTACTTTGCAGCAAACGGTATCTTTAATGGTTCTGGTGCAGGTCTTACCAGTATTCCAAATGGTGCTCTTACTAATAGTTCATTCAGTACTAGTTTTGGTACGGGCCTTTCCGGCTCCGCTTCAGTAAGCCTGGGTGGCACCCTTTCCATTAATAATGATGGTGTTACTTCTATTACTGGTACCGCAAACCAGGTAATCCGCTCTTCTGCTACCGGCGCGGTTACCCTTAGCTTGCCTCAAGATATTGCCACTAGCTCGGCTCCTACTTTTGCAGGGCTTACGGTTACTGGCTCCAGCACCTTGGCTGCCACGGCAATTACCGGTACTACTACCATTAACACTACAGGTACTGCCAATACTACCATCGGAAATGCTACTGGCAGTTTTGGCCTTACCTCTTCTGGTCTAAATATTACTACTGCAGGAGCAATTACCGGCGCAACTACCATTGCTGCTTCAAGTAACGTGACGGTTGGCGGTACCTTGGGGGTAACGGGAAACCTTACCAGTAACGGCACTACTAACCTCATCAAACCTGGTACTAACTCAACAACAAGCTTCCAGGTTCAGCCAAGCGGATCTACTACTCCAGTTATTAACGTAGACACTACCAACTCATTCGTAGGTATTGGTACTGCTGCTCCTGTTACAGCACTTGATGTTGTTGGAAACGTAAAGATTGGTAGCGGTAGTGCTCACTTAAATGTTGGCCTTGAGCTAGCTGGTACAATTACTGGTGCCGCTGATTCATGGGGTATCTTCCAGGGATTCACGACTTTGGCACCACAAAACACGGCAAATGCTGTTAACTACCAGGCGGGTGGAACTGTAGCTACCGGCGCTTCTAATACTGTAGCGAACTACTACCAGTACCTCGGTGCTGTTGCTACTAAGAGCGGAGGTGGAACGGTTACTAATGCTTACGGTCTGTACCTGCCTGCTCAAACCTTGGCAACCAACAACTACGGCGCCTACATTGGCGGTAATGTTGGTATCGGTATTACTAACCCTGGATCACTTCTTACTGTAGGTGCTTCTAGCCAGTTTACGGTTAGTTCAGCCGGAAATGTTTCAGCAGCTGGTACTCTTGGCGTAACCGGTACCTCTACTCTAGGCGCGCTTACCCAGGTGGGTACGGCTAGTATTAATGCCAGCGGAACGGCTAATACTAACATCGGTAATGCCACCGGTACCTTCGGTCTTACTTCGGCTGGGCTTAATATCTCTACCGCGGGCGCAATTACTGGTGCAACTTCTGGAGCATTCTCTGGCAACCTAACGGTTGGGGGTACGCTGAACGGGGCAACTATTACCGGCGGCTCTCTTTCGGCTACCGCAGTTAATGGCCTAGGTGTTGCGGCTGGTGTTGTCTCAACTGGAACCTGGCAGGGTACCCCAGTTGCGGTTCTCTACGGTGGTACTGGTTCCACCACTGCAGGTGGCGCTCGTACCAATCTTGGTGCAGCGGCGTCTGGAGCAAACGCCGATATCACTTCTCTTACCGGTCTTACAACGGCACTTACCGTTGGGCAGGGTGGTACTGGGGTTACTTCAGCAACAGCTAACGGCCTAGTATATGGAAACGGCTCTTCAGCGTTACAGGTAACGGCGGCTGGTACCTCTGGACAGCTCCTTCTTGCCAATGCCTCTGCAGTTCCTACCTTTATTACGCTTTCCGGCGACGCTACCCTAGCGGCTACCGGTGCTCTTACTCTGGCTAATACGGCAGTTTCACCAAATACCTATGGATCTGCTACTGAGGTTCCTGTTTTCGCGGTTGATGCCAAGGGCCGCATCACTGGTGTTACCAACACTACTATTACCGGTGCAGCCCCAACGGGTACTGCCGGTGGTGATCTTTCGGGAAACTTCCCCAATCCAACCGTTGCTAAAATTAACGGTGTCGCTCTTGGTTCTACCGCAGCAACGGCCGGGAACCTGCTTATTGGTTCTGGTACTACCTGGGTTTCGCAGGGGGTAACTGGCGATATTACCCTTACTTCTGGCGGTATTGCGACTATCGCGGCCGATGCAGTTACTACAGTTAAGATTCTTAACGCAAATGTAACCAACGCCAAGCTTGCTAATAGCTCAGTAACAGTTACGGCTGGTACCGGTATTTCTGGCGG
>JAYUZR010000059.1:0-2996 GCA_043751595.1 Candidatus Berkelbacteria bacterium | reverse complement strand
TGCGCTATCGGTCATCAGCGAGTATTTAGCCTTGGAACGTGGTCGTCCCGGATTCCCACTGGGTTACTCGAGCCCCGTGGTACTCAGGACCTCTATCCAACAAGTCAGGATCTTTTCGCCGACAGGGCTATCACCTTCTCTGGCCGGCCTTTCCAGACCGTTCTGCTAAGATCCTGATTTTTGACTTGCCGACGGTCCCGTATGACCGTCCGACAGAGGCCTACAACACCGAAGTGACAACGCACACGGGCTTGACATCACTCCGGTTTAGGCTATTCCCTTTTCGCTCGCCACTACTGGGGGAATCTCTATTGATTTCTCTTCCTGCAGGTACTGAGATGTTTCACTTCCCTGCGTGGGCTTCTCTCTCCCTATGTATTCAGAAGAGGATAGGCGGCATTCATCGCCTGGGTTTCCCCATTCGGACATCCTCGGATCACGGCCTGCTTGCGGCTCCCCGAGGCTTATCGCAGCTAGCTACGTCCTTCTTCGCCTGCTGATGCCAGGGCATTCACCGTACACCCTTAGTAGCTTAACAATCATTCCATTCTTTGCTCCTGATACACATGGCCTTTCAACAAGACCTATTCAATTGTCAAAGAACAAGGCCGGCGGCAATTCCGCCGGCACAACCGACTAGAGAATGTTGAGCACGAACAGCATCATCACTTGGTGGAGCTGACTGGAATCGAACCAGCGACCCCCTGCTTGCAAAGCAGGTGCTCTCCCAACTGAGCTACAGCCCCGCACTGCATCTGTCTAAGTGTCCCTATGAATCCACTCATTCGGGAACCCCGTGATCACAACTCAGTGGTGGGCCTGGATAGAGTTGAACTATCGACCCCGCGCTTATCAAGCGCGTGCTCTAACCAACTGAGCTACAGGCCCAGCTGAGCCATGAAGCTTCCAAGGCCCGTTGATCATGGCGACTGCTTCCTCGTATCAGCGAGGACTCATCGCCGGAACCCTCACTCGTGTTTGGTGCGAAATGTATTGAAGAGGTGGCCCTTAGCCCATGATTTTCTTTGGAGTAGTTACTCCTTAGAAAGGAGGTGATCCAGCCGCAGGTTCCCCTACGGCTACCTTGTTACGACTTCACCCCAATCATCGGTCATACCGTGGGCGTCTGCCCCCTTGCGGTTGGCGCCAACGACTTCAGGTACAACAAACTTTCGTGGTGTGACGGGCGGTGTGTACAAGGCCCGGGAACGTATTCACCCCGGCGTGCTGATCCGGGATTACTAGCGATTCCGCCTTCACGAGGTCGAGTTGCAGACCTCGATCTGAACTGAGGCCGGTTTTTTGAGATTCGCTTACCCTTGCGGGTTTGCAGCCCTTTGTACCGGCCATTGTAGCACGTGTGTAGCCCCAGGCATAAAGGCCATGCTGACTTGACGTCATCCCCACCTTCCTCCCCGTTCTCCTGGGCAGTCTCTCCAGAGTTCTCGGCTTGACCCGTTAGTAACTGAAGACAGGGGTTGCGCTCGTTGCGGGACTTAACCCAACACCTCACGGCACGAGCTGACGACAGCCATGCAGCACCGTGCTCCTTGTCCTTGCGGAACCCCCGATCTCTCGGGGAATCAAGGGCATTCTAGCCCAGGTAAGGTTCCTCGCGTATCATCGAATTAAACCACATGCTCCACCGCTTGTGCGGACCCCCGTCAATTCCTTTGAGTTTCACTGTTGCCAGCGTACTCCCCAGGTGGATTACTTAGCGGTTTCCCTTAGCCACTACACCCGAAAGCATAACAGCCAGTAATCATCGTTTACGGCATGGACTACCAGGGTATCTAATCCTGTTTGCTCCCCATGCTTTCGTGCCTCAGTGTCAATCATGGCGTAGTAGCCTGCCTTCGCAATTGGTGTTCCGGGTCATCTCTATGCATTTCACCGCTACACAACCCATTCCGGCTACCTCCACAATATTCAAGTAAACCAGTATCCAGCCACCCTTGATCGTTAAGCGACCAACTTTCAAACCAGACTTAATCTACCACCTACGCACCCTTTAAACCCAATAAATCCGGACAACGCTTGCACCCTCCGTATTACCGCGGCTGCTGGCACGGAGTTAGCCGGTGCTTATTCATATAGTACCGTCAAATTACCTCGCAAGGTCTGTTTCTTCCTATATAAAAGCAGTTTACAACGCATAACGCCTTCATCCTGCACGCGGCATGGCTGGGTCAGAGTTGCCTCCATTGCCCAATATTCCCTACTGCTGCCTCCCGTAGGAGTCGGGTCCGTGTCTCAGTACCCGTGTGGGGGGTCACGCTCTCACGCCCCCTAAAGATCGTAGGCTTGGTAAGCCGTTACCTTACCAACTACCTAATCTTACGCACATCAATCTTTTGCCGCCGTAACTTTAATCTCTAACCGATGCCAGTCAAAGATACTATTCGGTATTACTCCCAGTTTCCCAAGGCTATCCCAAAGCAAAAGGCATGTTATGTACGCGTTACTCACCCGTGCGCCACTAAAGTATTGCTACTTCCGTTCGACTTGCATGTATTAAGCCTGCCGCTAGCGTTCATCCTGAGCCAGGATCAAACTCTCCATAGTAATATTTTTAGATGCTCAAACCATTTCTCAACAGTTAAGCTATACTATTTAAAATTTAATCCATAAAATCTCATTAAAAAAAGAAATTTTACTTATTTATTCATCAGTCTAATTCTACTATACGTAATAAAAATCTTCCTGTAACTTCACTTGCATAACAAATAAATTTACTATTCTATTCCTACTTATCAATGAACTCTTTATAAAGCGATTCTCATTTTTTAATCTTACTCTCTTCGGATTGTACTCATAAAAATCGTTAATTTTTCAAATTTTAACACTTCCCTTCGGAAGCGGCTGCAAAGATACTACCGTTATTTTTACCACCAAATTTTTTGCAACTTATTTTTAAATTAATTTCAAAAAATCTTTTAGCATCTATCATAACTGCTTGAATATCAATAGAATTAAATAATTAAATTTTTATCAAT
>JAYUZR010000058.1:0-7812 GCA_043751595.1 Candidatus Berkelbacteria bacterium | reverse complement strand
CATACTGATCAATCGCCTCTTGGTACTTGCCCAGACGGTACTTAACTACCGCAAGTTGTGAACGATAGGTAGCCTGATTCTCTAGTTCCACAGCCCGTTCCAAATATTTTTCTGCCGTTTCGGCACTTCCGGAAGCTACTAAAGACTCAGCCTTTTGAGAAAGATCACTGGCTGAAAAACCATCAAGCGAAGGCTGCCTGCGTGACACGGAAGCACCATAGCGAACCACCGCGATAAGCCCTCCCATAACCCCGCCTAGCAGCAGCAGGGCCACAATTACGCTCACCAAAATTGATCGCTTGGGAATCTTAAGCATGGCTATTTGGCGAGCCAACCAAAGTTATCACTCACCCGCTGGGCGATAAGATCGAGCAAGCTCACTTTGCGCGATTCGGTGGGCACCAGATACTCTTGCTTATCTACATTTTCGTTCCCTGCCCTATCAGTAACGATAATGCGGAAATGATACGAACTGCCCGCATTAAGCCCTGCCAGCACTGCTAAATGGCTTGTAGTGAGCCCGCCATCCACGCTATCTACTGAAGCTTTATCGGTATATGGGCCCGAGGCACCCTCGCCGTACTCTACCTTGGCCGAGGTGGGCTCAGAAGTTCCGAATGAAACCAATACCTGCACTCCCTTACTTCCGGGATCAGTATTAGTAATAATCTTTACCCCAAGCACCACTGGGGCAATAGCGTCTTTTTGGGTACTAGCACACAACTGCTCGGTTACAGCACTATTACCAAAGGCATCAGTTCCGCGGGCGACAAAACAGTAGGTAGTATCGCTGGCTAAATCGGTAATCGGGATTTCATGTTTAATACTCGGCTTTTCACTACCGGCCGTTACTTGTTTGCCGATGAGCGTCTTATCAAATGAATCTTTTACTTCTCCTCGCACAAACTCTGTCAGCTCACTACTCGAAAGCCAAGTAAGAGTGGCACCAGATTGCGAAACAGCTGAAATCGTAAAGTTAGAAATACTCGGCTGTACCACCGTCTTGAAGACGTATTGGTCGGAGCTTACGCGATTGCCCGAGGCATCACTTCCAGAAAGCTTTACGTAGTATGTGGTTCCGTTGGCAAGCGCAGTCAGGCGCACAATGTGCGATTGGCTAAATGAGCTTTCGACCTTCTCCTGCCCTAGGCTCGTGGTGGTACCAAATTGCATCAGACTATCAGTTGGAAGCGAAGTATCCCACTCCACCAAGGCTGAATCGAGGGTGATATTACTGATTCTCACATTACTAACACCCGGAGCCGAGGGACTGGTAAGGAGTTGTGTCGCGCTCACCGCCTGATTCCCAGAAGTATCATTTGATTTAACTCGCAATTGATACTGCCGCTGCGGGGTAAGACCGGTCACTTGCACCTTATGCTGCAGGGTAAGCTCTTCGAATCTACCCACACTTTGCTCATCTACTTTTTGAACCCCAAACTCAACCACCGAATTGGCTACTTCGTTAGTCTCCCAGTACACCGTGGCTGAACTTGCTGAATCGATGCTTACCACTGGTCCCACGGTGATAACCGGGGGAGTAACATCTCCGGGGTCGGTAGTCACTTTTACCTCAGCAGATTCGATCATGTTCCCGGCCACATCTTGCGAGCGCACCTTTAGGAAATAGGTTGTGCCCTTAGCTAGGTTCTTAAACGTAACAACATGAGTATCGCTGGAAAAATCTGAAGACGTCCCAAGTTCGTCGGTATAGACCCCGCTTATGGAGCCAAAGCGGACTACACCGTTAGCCACTTTGTCGGTCTTCCAGGTTACGGTAAACCCAGAGGTGGTAATAGCGGTAATAGTGGGACCAGAAGTAATTACTGGCGGCGTGCTATAAAAGCTACTCTGCAAAGCTACTCCAAATCCAAAAATTACCGATTCTACGCCGTAATTATTCGATTCAAAACGAGTGGGCGCCGCTAAGGTAGCTCCCGGTAGTAATAAGGCCAACAACAGCAACCAGAAGCGCTTATTCATAGCGAATAGCTTCAATAGGATTAATCTTAGCTGCACGTTGTGCAGGATAAATACCGGTTCCCATAGCCACCACAATAGCAAGCAGCATAAAGCCCGCATACACAATTGGATCGTTCACAAAAAGTTGAGGAACTTTTCCCTGCAAGAACGAAGCGAGTACGGTAAAGGCAAAATAGGTAATTTGCTGAGCCAAAAGTGCGCCAACCAAACCGACCAATCCACCAATTAGCCCCATCATCACCGCCTCAACCAAGAACAGGCGCCGGATATCTCCCCGTTTTACCCCGAGCGCTTTCATGATTCCAATCTCTTTTGTTCGCTCCAGTAAGCTAATAGTAAGCGTATTAAACATACCAATACTGGCTACAACCACTGCAATCATCCCTAGTGAACCCAAGATAATACGAACCCACTTAAAGACCTGATTAATTTGCTCGATAGTATCGATCACCGCTTCTACCCGATAGCCTTGTTGCACCACCTGCTTGGAGACGGTTTCAATCAAACTGACATTGAGCACCCGCAAGCGGACGCTATCGTAATTACTCACCAACCCAACCTGTGCCTCTGTGTATTTTCGGGGTAGGTAAATAGCCACGGTATTAGCCTCCACTACGCCGCTAATGGTTACCGTGGGGATGGCAGAAACATCGGGATATTCGGTAGGATCGAAGGCTACTTTAAAGGTTACCAGCGGCACGCGAGTGGTATCGAGACCAAAGAGCTTTAGGAAGCCGGTGGTAACCACCATGGTTTGGGTATCGTCTGAGCGAAACGCCCGTCCAACCAAAATACGGGCATCGTCACTGCCACTAAAGTACTCGCCGTCTACGGCGTTAATGGTTACAGGAGCCTGCTGAGTTTCAAGATTTGCAACGCCCTTAGTAACCATGCGCGGCAACACGTATTGCACACCATTTATCTTTTGAAGATTGGTAATTGTTTTTTGGGTCAGCGGGTTCACGTTTTCGGAAGTGGCGCGCACCGTAAGGGTAAGAAGCGTATCGGATTGCGCTACGCTATCGAGAGTAAGTGCCTGGAGACCCAGGCCCAGACTAATGAGATAGGTCATTACCGTAATACCAACCCCAACCGCACCAACCGTAAGGAACGTACGCAGCCGACTACGTCGAAGCGAGCTCCATGCCAGGGAGTTCAGGTCGGTCGCTCGGATTGAGCTTACTTTCATTGGTGGTGGTGTGTAACGTCCCGTCTTGAATGGTAAAGACCCGGGTAGCGTACGGCAAAAAGGCCTTGCTGTGGGTTACCACCAGTATAGTACGTCCCTCTTGTTTATGTAATCGCTCGATCTCCGCGATAACGATTCTGGCCGAGACAGAATCGAGGTTTCCGGTCGGCTCATCGAAGAGCACAATCTCCGGGTCGTGCACCAAAGCACGGGCCATTGCCACCCTTTGTTGCTGTCCACCAGAGAGCTGATTTGGGTAGTGGGAGGCAAAATCTGCCATACCAAAGCGATCGAGTAATTTAAGCGCTTCGTGCTCTCGCCACTCGATAGGAGCACCGGCAAGCATGAGCGGGAAGGCTACGTTCTCCCAAGTAGTTAATGATTCGATAAGATTAAAGTTTTGGAATACCAGACCGATTTCTTCACGGTGGTACCTCGCTAAATCGTCGTCGGTAAACTTTTCGATTAGTTGATTACGCAATTTAATCAGGCCTCGAGTAGGCTTCTCAAGCCCAGCAAGCAGGTGTAGGAGCGTTGATTTACCCGAACCAGATGGCCCGGTAATTACCACATACTCGCCGCGATTAACCGTAAAACTTACGCCCTTAACCACCTCGGTATAGGCCGCACCGCTACCGTAGGACTTCGTAAGGTTTTCGCAGCGGAAGACTTCTTCAATGGCCGTTTTTTCTTCAAGAAAAGCACGGCGCAGCTCATCGTCTGAGGGAAGTTCCATTTCGGTATCAAGCTCTACCACGGGAGGTGGGGCTTGTGCTGGCGCGGGTGTGCTTACAGGTGCGGCTGGCGCAGGTACTACGGCCTGAGTAGCTTCAGCCTCTGCGCGCATCATTTTATCTGCCTCCTGCTGCAAGCCCTGCTCGAGAGCATCAATTTTTGGAATAGGCCCAAAGCCTTCTTCTTGGTCCTCAGGCATGTGCCTCCTCGGTAGGGGTGGCCGCAGGTAGCTGCGGTGGTGGATTAGGGACTTGATTAAACACTGGCACGGTTAAGATAAAGGTAGTCCCTTTGCCTTTTTCGCTCTCAACATCCACCTTACCGCCATGCTGGTGCAAGATAGTGCGGGCAACATACATACCTAGGCCAGAACCATTCGGGAACATTTTCTGTGCTTCGTCTCCGCGGCTAAACCTAGTGAAGAGATCTTTTCGCTCGGTTTCGGTCATACCAATTCCGCTATCGCTAATCTTGATAAGGATAGTAGTGCCCTGCAGCTCGCAGGTGAGATGCACAAAGCCCTGTGCCGTGTATTTAATGGCATTATCAACAAAATTATTCACAACCTGGAAGAAGTTTTTCTCATCCAAGAATGAATCTGGAATGGGTGTAAGTTGCTGATACGTAAGTTCTAGACCCTTATTCATCGCCAGCGGCTGAAGCGCCTTAGAGAGCTCATCACATACTTTACCAAAGTTACCCAAAGCCCAAGAAAGCTCTTTGCGGCCCTGCTCAATACGAGAAAGGTCGAGGAGATCGTTTACTAGATCGACCATACGTTTAGTACTCTTAAGAGACTCACTAAGGAGCTCTTTATAATCCTGCTTCATATCGATATTTGCCGCATCTTCTACAATCATAGAAAGTGACCAATGGATGACTGAAAGAGGAGTGCGCAACTGGTGAGAAGCGGCGTTCATGAAATCGGTCTTTTGCCGATCCAACCCTTGGAGTCTATCGTTTGCATCTTGTAATTGTTGTTTGGCCTGAACCGCCTCCTTCTTTTGACTGTACTCACGGAAGTAAAACTCTTTTAGCCGATCTACCATCCCCCTAAACTCGCGAGAGAGCTGCTCAAGCTCGTCGTTCGTATTAATGGTTGGGTAGGCATTAAGATTACCTGCCCGAATTGCTAGGGCGGATTCAGTAAGCTCGGTAATTGGCTTGGTAAGTTTTGCCGCAATGAGGTACGTAAAAATAGCACCAATCAAGACCGCTGCCGCGCCCAAGTTAATAAAGAGATAGGCAAGCCGATTAAACTCTCCGTCTACCAGTGTGGAATCGATACCGACCCGAACCGTATAGAGCGGTCGATTACTAACAATAAACGGCACGGTGTAATCGTAGTAGGTGACTCCATCACGAACCGAAGGCACCACCTGCACATCGCCCCGATTAAGTTTGTTGTAGTCTGGTTTTGACCCGGCCGGAAGCTCTTTTCCTTCGAAGGAACCAGAGCCGCTAATGGTGTCGTAGAAGACTTTTTCAGTGTCGTCGAGAACGAGTACATAGCGAACCCCTCGCTGGATATCTACCCTATGCACCACACTTGCCACCGCCGATTTATCACCACTCTTTACCGCCTCGTATAAACTAGGCGCCAGGGTATAGGCAAGGGTTTCGTAGGAGCCGCTCGTGACACTTACGAAACGCTGCCGAACCGGAATATAAAGAGTACCCGCCAAGAGAACAATAATGAGCGCAATAAAGACAGCCTGCACGATGGTAAATCGCAGGCGTACACTGCGGCGGGGATGCCACGTAGTGTAACGACTCACTGAAGTTGCCCTCCTTTAGTGATGACTAGGGGTTATTGTTTGATTCGCCTGGATGAAGCACTTCTGACATTGGCATCACATCTTCCATGGATGGGAATGCGGCATAGGCACTTGGCTCTGCAGGTGCAGGTGCTGCGGGGGTAGGAGTAGCTACGGGAGCTGCAGCCTCTGCAGGAGCATCGGCCGCTGGGGTGCCAGCCAAGACTTCTCGCACTCGGGTAAGAATCTCAGCCGGAGAAAAGGCAGCCTTAACGATGTAATCGACGGCACCAAGCTCATGCGCTTTTTCGATATCTGCTTGCTGAGCAAAGTTGGAGAATACAATCACCTTAGGAAGATGTTTGCCTTCAGCCTTAAGCTTTTCAAGGACATCGAATCCACTCATCTTAGGAATAAGTACGTCCAGGAGGACTAGATCGGGTTGGGGATCGGTAGCGATGATTTCATACGCCTGTTCGCCATCATATGCATGCTGAACTTCAAACTGTTCTTCAGTCAGTTTCATGCCAATGATGCGAGCGAGCATCTGCTCATCCTCTACGACGAGGATTCTGGGCATAGGTGTAGGAGATTAAGAATATTTTCTCTCTTCATGATACGGCACTGCCCGTAAGGTCACAATAACCGAGAGGGTAAGCATTCCCCAGATGATTACCTCGAAGTAATATGTCACCAGGTTGGATTGAGCACTGGGAGGATTAAAAAAGAGTGAACTAGCGGGACTTAGAGCAATAAACCTTGCCGGTGGAGCGCGTACCAGCGAATAGAGACGAGTATTAGCAATCCAGACTTTTGGAGAAGGCGGAAAGGCGGCGAGAATGTAGCTTGTACTTTGTTCTGGCTCAGAAATATGAGCAGGAGCACTAGCGATGGGTGCAGTAGGTGTTACTACCTGCTTTGGCGTAGTAGTTACCTTTAGGGGAGTATGATTTGGCGGTGGCTGAGGACTTGGAGATACGGATGTCTCAGTCGGTACAAGCTCTGTAGCAAATCCCTTTATGATTAGCTCATCACCCTTATGTAGCTGCTTGGTATGCACTGCGCCCACATCCCACCACCAGCGCACTTCCGAATCAGCTAGTGCCGTGGCCTTAACTACTACACTTTCTTTACCAAGCGTAGTAGTAAGCCAATGCAGTTGGTCAGATTCAACCAGCTGAATACTTCCCCGTGTGTAAGCATTACTACTGGCAAGAAGTATGCCATCGTTAGAAAAAACCTTGAGACTAATTGGGCAATCAAAGAAGAGTGTAAAAAAGTCGGGTAGTGATACCGAAAGCACGCCTGTTTTTATGGCATACAGCCGGTTTAAGAGATCTTGCCCAACTTTAGCCGGTAACACCGCATGACTGGAATCGAGCACTACCTGAATAGCCCCCTCCAGCGAGACAGAACTTGCCAACACCGTGCCATCGCCCGATTGAACGTAATGCATACCGCGGGAAATAGGTTTGCCATCTGGCCAATTTGGAAAGTCTTGTGCAGGGGTAAGTCCTACCGTTACTTTATCGGCTGTTGATTCTCCTTTGCCGATGTACTGAATAACCTTTACCCGAGAGAAAAGACGATCAATACCACCCGGGAGGTTGAGACTTGCCAGGAAAGAGTTTTGTAGATGAATAAGCACCTGAAGTGCATCTGAGAAGCCAGCTAGAAAGGGGAAGGTTGGCTGCAGCACACCAACCGAAGGCATGGCAGAGCGAACAATTGTGGAGAGGCTAAGACTGGGTTGCTGCAGGGTATACCACCGCAACAACGCCTCGGCTGGCACCCAATCATCCGGCAAGCTAGCCGCCTGCCAGACAGGAAAGGCCTTAACCGCACCATGATTAGGAGTACCCATCTGCACCAGTGTATCCACATCTCCCCCGTAGGTATCAGACTGGATATAGCTTCGCGCCACCAAGCCGCCGTATGAATGAGCAACAAGGTGCACCTTAGAAACGCCGGTTTCTGCCTTAAGCTTGGCAATAACTGGCACTAGGTATTCGGCAGCGGCTTTATCGGGCGGAAGGCGCCAATCGTAGTAGGCAACGGTGGTAGCAATACCCTGATTAGTAAGCTCTTGTAAAAGTTGCTGATAAGAATCGGTGAGGAAGGGCACCAACGACCAGCCCTCTAGCGAGG
>JAYUZR010000057.1:0-10243 GCA_043751595.1 Candidatus Berkelbacteria bacterium | reverse complement strand
GCGCCCTGCAGGGACTCAATAAATCAGAAACGGCGGCCCAGTATGGTGAGGAGCAGGTAAAGGTCTGGCGCCGCTCGTATGATGTGCAACCACCAGCCCTTTTACCCGACGATGAACGCCACCCAAGAAATCAGATAAAATACCGGAAGCTTAATACTAGTATTTTACCGGCAACCGAATCGCTTAAAGATACCTTTGAGCGGACTTTCCCCTATTTTATTGATGCTATTGCGCCACTTGCGAGTGAAGGAAAGGAGGTCTTAATTACCGCCCACGGAAATACCCTGCGCGCCCTTTGCAAGCATCTCGATAATCTGAGCGAGCAAGAAGTAATTGATCTAAATATTCCGGTTGGCCAGCCGCTGGTGTACGAGCTCGATCCTCAGCTTCGCCCTATCAAGCATTATTACCTAGATATACCGGAAGAAATTGCCGAAGGAGTGCAGGACCAGATTGATATGGGAAAAGCCGATCGCTACCCCCTGCATTAGAACTGACTTACTCTAGAAGTTAAGTGGCCCGAGCGGCAAATTCTGATCCGCTGCCCAACCAAAGGTTAGGGTATCACCGCTTGCGTTGTAATTAGCCTGGAGCGCATCAACTCCCTCAGGAGAAAGGCCGGCCACCACTCCGCGCTCGCGAGTTACCCAAATAGCCGGGCCAGATTCTCCCACCGCGGCCACAATCTTTTTGCCGGTTCGAGTATTGGTTACAATCACCTTCTTACCGTAGTGAGCAGACTTTTGAGTGCCATTAAGTGAAGTGCATAAGGTAGTTGGTCGACCAAAATTATCGGTAAGCACCGAGGATTCGCTCCAGGTGCAGTAGTTCCAGCGCATCGTTATATAATATTTCTCAATAGTAGGATCAAGAAGACCAAAAGCGCCGGTGCCCGCTACACCGTTACGGATACAGCCAGCTGCACCACAAGTAAGGAAGGAGCCAGTCGTAGGCACACCAGTAAGCGAGTAATGGGCGTCATCAGAAACATCGGCACTCAGCGTAGTTCGCAGATGCTGCTCGAGACCAGTTTTTCCGGTGGTGTACGGCAGGGTAAGACCAGCAATCGTTTCCACGGTTTGGTCGAGCACACCATCATCAATAAGTAGACTCATAAGTGCGGAAGGGGCCTGTATTACATCGCTCCAACTAAAGCCGTAGCCATCAAAAATGCCTGCACTGGGCACCAGTTTTCGCTTACCGTCTTTTACTCGCCACACCGCACCATCCGAAGATTGCACAAGGCGAGTAAGGGTGGGGCCAGCCGGGATCTGACTAAGACCCGCACGGTCTTGCAACACCTCGCCGCCAATCCCCCACTGGAGCTGCATATCGCCCGTAGCAACTTGGTACTTTTTTCCATCAGCAACAAGATATCTTTCGTTGGTGCCCGGAAGTTTTACAAAACGAGGAGCGGTAAGCAGTGCCCCAATTTCTCTACTGGTAATCAGGCTTGCATCGGCCTCAACAATATCGCTCCAACTATAGCCCGCCAAAACCATGGCATCGGGACTGGCAAGGGCTCGGCGCTTTCCGCCTTCGATAATCCAAACCGTAGGATCGCCAAAGGGGCGAACAGCGCGAGTAAGAACACCGCCGTAGGAAATATTAGTGACAAGCGGCGTCTCGGTATACCCGCTAAAACCCCAGTTACTCCAGGTATCCGGGTCTTTAATGTGATAGCGCTTGCCGTTATTTACATAGTAGATTTTGCCATCCCGCGGATCGCGAACCACAAGTGGCTCAGCGATAACTGGCCCAGCATCTAGGTAGGTATTAACCAGCACACCTTCTACGCGGGTAATTTCACCCCAACCATAGCCGGAGAGCATCAGTGCTTCCGGAGTGGAAACTGCCCGTTTTGTTTGATGGTCCACTACGTAAACAGTAGGATCACCAAATGGCTGAAAGAGACGGCCAATATCGGGCCCGCGCGGAATGGCGGCCATTTCTTGGTCGCTAATAACGCGAACATCGTTCCAGCTAAATCCCCAGCGATCCCAGGTATCTGCGTCTTTAATTTTGTAGCGACCAATCGCCATCTGCACGTACATTTCTGAGCCCTTGGCTGTTTTGATGATGGGAAAACGAGTACCAGAAGCAGCTTCAGTGGGTGTTACTCCGAGTATGCCAGCAACAACTAAACCTGAGAGAGTAAGTAGAAAGGCGCCAAGAAGAGACG
The DNA here is from genome assembly GCA_043751595.1 of Candidatus Berkelbacteria bacterium. GTDB lineage: Bacteria > Patescibacteriota > UBA1384 > CAILIB01 > CAILIB01 > JAYUZR01. The sequence continues at coordinate 8,061 of JAYUZR010000057.1, read as the reverse complement.
AAAAAGAAGGGCGGAACATCGGAAAAAGTATACCACTTTGTCGCGCCAGCCCTAAATACGGCGGCGGCGAAGCACAACCGCGAGTGCGGTAAACCAAGAGACAAATGACAGTGCAATAAGAAGTGAGTACGCACGTTGCGGCCCAAACGATACCACTAATTCACCCTGCACTCCCTTGGGAATAAGGAAACCAAATGCATATTCATTAAGTTGAATCGGTGCCAATTCCTGCCCAGCGATTATCGCCTTCCAGCCAGGGAAGTAATTAGCCTGAACAGTAACCAATGCAGGAAGCGCAGAATCTGCGGTAGTAAGGTTGGCAGTTAAGCGCGTGGCAGCGTAACTAGCATCACTAAGCGTAGCTGATGCAAGTTTCTGATCGGCCATAGCTGCTAAGGTTGTTGCCCCTGGAACCCCTACCCAACCAATGGCATTATCTCCGCCAAGAGCCTGAATCGTAAGCACCTTATCAGTACCTACCTCAATCTGCTTCCACCCCTCCTCGGGCGCAATGGTACTTACTACCCTGTTATTAACACTTAGACTACCTCCGCGTGGACTGACAAAATATTGAACAGTTCCAGCACCCTGCGCTTGCTGCGTAAGCTCAATCACTCCGGGTACTTCTGTATAGAGAAGGGCATCTCGACTCAGCGCAAGCGCCGGTGAGCGCCAGAAGCTAAGCTGGGCTGGAGACCAGCCAAGGGTTGGAGTATGCACTAAGTCTGCTCGCGAAAGCTTCGCCCTTACCCCTTGCAGGCGAGCGATCTCTTCTGGGGAACAATCATTTTTTGCGTACGCCGCAAGAGGTGATGAAGGATTGGTAATAATAGCATCGGTGCTCGAAGTAATATCTTGGTAGCTACATACAAGTGAAAGATTGGTGGAAGTTGCCATAAACCCAGCCCCATCAACACCCGCAACTACCGCACCAGGAATCTCTTTTCGCTTAGTGATAATTGCAGCATTTTTTTCTAACTGCTGGCGCGGTGTCTCCATTAACCATGGACGAGTAATGGAAATATCCTTCGTATCGAATCCCACCGAGGCTGGAAAGTTACTTACTAAGCCGTCGCGAATCACAATTGTGTCGCTCCCCAGCATTTTAAGTAGTGGCAACACTCTGCCGGTATCCCCTCGCTGATAGGAACTAATCAGAGCATTTCTTAGTCTCCAAGTTGGATTTTGCCCATCGAAATCAGATGAAGCCTGAGTAACAAAGGGACGAGAAAGACTAATAGCAAGCTCGTCTGGATATGACGAACCCGTTCTAAGATCGTCTTTTACCCGCCAAAAATTAAGACTGGGTGGATAAAAAACCCTACCACTACCGCTTGCCTGAACCGCTGCATCTAATTGATCCACCGCAACCGGCACCTCGACCCTACCAAGATATCCATAAATATCGCCGCTAAGTGCCGGAGCTAACGCCAGAATAAGAACTGCTGCACTACTTGCCAAGACCATCACGCTCTTAAGGCTATACTTAGTGCGGCCTATCCCCTCTTCTATATATTCAAAAGCAGCGGCACCCAAAACAGCTGTAGCCAACAGATACAGATATTGGAGATGACCAGGCTCTCGGAAAATACTGAGGGGAGAAAAGACAGCAATCGCTTTGACCAGGGTTTCCGTAAAGGGAGCATTACCCCCAAGGCTAAGAGGAAGAATGAAGCCAATTAGTGCCAACGAACCTACCACTAACCCGGTACGTTTTGCATTGAGAAGCGCACAAACCAAGGCAATTCCCAGACCAATAAGAAGAAGTACCCGTACTGGTGTCGCATTAATCTCAACCATCATCAAATGCGTGTTGGCAAACTCGGTGCCCAGCAAAACATTAAGAATAGTAGAAGGCGCCTGCTGAACATGTGATGCGTAGGCCAAGCCTTCGAGCCCATTAGCTGAGGGGATGCCCTTTGCCTTGCTTAAGGTATACATCCAGAAAGTATTCTGGATTAGCCAGGCTGCAAGTGTGGCGAAAAGGGCAACTAGCCGTCCCTTAAGCAGCTTGGGTGAATGAAAGAGAACAAATAATCCATCACCCACTAAGAAAATAAGAGCAAAAGCTAAAAACTGAACCTGGCAGAGAGCCAGCGGAAGGCAGAGAGCAACCTTGGCCACCCCTACCCAACTCACACCCTTTTCACAAAGAGCCTTATAACTAAGGAGAAGGAGAGGGAAAAAGGCAACTGAGGGCAAATACCAAACATACCCAGCTGATAAGCGGCTAATCATAAAGTAAGAACCGCCATAGATAAGACCAGTCAGCCAAGCCACCTTTCGGCTAAATCCATAGCGATGCGCAAGGAGATACATCGACCAACAAGCTATGGTCATAAAACCAAAAGCCTCAAACCTGGTAGAGATCTCGGGACTCTGGAAAAAATGGGTAAAGATCCAATGAATCCCTACAGCCATAAAGCCAGTGTTATATCCGTTTGAGATACCGGCACTCGTCTCGCTCAGCAGCGAAAGGGTCTGCTGGTAGGTGGTGTTCTTGGTGAGGAGTGGATACCCCCAATCATAAATAAGACCAACCGTACCTTTTCCAAACAAAAAGTTTCGGAGCAAAAAGACTACATATACTGCATAACTGAGTACTACCCAGACTTCGACAGGTAATCTAGGTGGTCGCTTAACCATCTTTTCCTAAACTAAAAATAGCGCAGCCAAGGCCTGCGTAAAGACTAGAAAAAAGGAGCCAATTAATTTTAGAAACTAGGGTTGGGGCCAAAAGCATGCCTATAGCATATAGGGCGAGGGCAAATGCTAGAAGAAAAAAAGGAGAACGGCGTATTCGTACTAGCACTACGCACACTAAGAAACTAGCAAAGACCGTAAGAAGTACCAAGCGACTATGGGTAATAGAGTACACATGAAGTACCCACCAGCAGGCAATACCAGCCGCACATACAAGGCGCGCTGCCTGAGCTACCCGCCTCTCAAGAACCGTCATATTACACCCCCTTAACCAGCACCCAAGCCACCGCACCTACCAAAATAGCGCCAGCAATAATCAAGACAATAGTGAGAACAACTGGCCAAGCCTGCTCCTTTACCGCCTGATCAGTAACAGCAAGTTGCGAAACTGGTTTTTCATCACCTGAGGGAAGTAAGCGTGTAACCAAGCTCTGAGCATGCTCAGCCTTACCCTTCCAGTAACCAAGCTCTTCGCGAGCAGCCGTGAGGCGGGTTGCCTCTTGGTGGTAGCGCTGCTCGAACATATCGGAGCGCTTCTGCCAGTACTCGGCAAAGTTACCACTCTCCCCCGCCACTGCTAGGCGGACCGCTCCAGGACGAACCTCGTTAGTAGGAGCCTCTGCCCGAACTTCTGCCGCCTGCTCTTCGGCTACTTCTTGCTGTTCGGTGGAGAGCCCTTCGCCGTAATATGCGCGCACGTGATCGGGATCAACCAAATACAAAAAACCCGTCAGCGTTTTTTCTCGCTGAAAGGGGATTTTGCCGGCCTTAATAAGACGACGCAGGGTTACCTCAGATTTTCCGGCAAGTTTGGCAGCAGCATCGAGCTGCAATGATTGGGCCATGGGAAGAAACGGTTAGGGCAGCCGATGAACCCAGTATAGCCGTTTTCCCTAAGGGATGTGAAGTTAGGAGGCCTTCTTTTTGGAAAATACTTTACGCAATCGAATAAAGACATCTCTCCAAATAATGGGAGTGCTGCTTATCGGCATTCCACGATAATCGTGGCCAACCGGATCAGGAGGAGTCCAAGGTTTTGCCGGAACGGTACTATAGGTATCGGGCTTTTCTGGTTGAGTCATACGGGCACCAGCCTACTCCGTCTGACTATAAAATGTGAAGCGAAGAACCGTTCTTTTTTGATTGACCACTGCGAGTACGCGCAATCGCGATTCCAACACCTACAACACCCGCAAAGGCTGGAATAAGTGCCATTTCTGGACCAGTCTGAGGAAGATTGCTAGCGCTAGGAGTAATCTGAGCAATAGAAGCCGCAGCTACTGCCTTAGGAGTTGCAGTTGCCACAGCAGCTACAGGAGTAGCAGTCGCGCTAATAACCTCGGGAGAGCTTTCAACGCTTCCGGCTACGCTCTGAGCACTAAGCTGACTTGTGGTTGCCACGGTGTTGCGGCCGGTAATCCGGTCGGCAATGGTTTGGCGGTAGTAGAGACCAGCACCGAGAATAACGGCGAGGGCGATGATAATGAGAATAGTACGCATAGAAGCGGTTTAAACCTGGTGCTAACTGGCTACCTAAGCCTGAGCCGCCAACGCAACTGGAGTAATTTGGCTCCAGAAGAACCCGCGCATCATTTGCTGATCGATAGCCGTAAGCAGTTGCTGGAAAAGACGATACCCCTCTGATTTATAGGCTACCAGAGGATCGGTTTGTGCGTAAGACTGCAGACCAATGCTTTCGCGAAGATTCTGCATAATAGTGAGATGCTCTACCCAGAGCATATCTACCGTACGTAGGGAAACGGCCTTAAGTACCGAGGCATAGGCATCTCCATATTCGAGACGCTTATGATCAAATACTTCTCCTGCAACCTGCTGCAGCTTTTCTTCTACCCCAGAGGTACTCTGGTATTGATCAAGCAGTTCGCGAAGTTGTTGGCTTTCAGACTCTGAAAGTCCAATTAGGCTTATAGCATCTTGTAGCAGGCGGTCAAGGTTCCAATCGTTTTTGTTGCCGCTAGCGTGTTGCCCAACCATACGACGCACCTCGTGCTCCACCGATTGCTGCAGAGTAGATTCCAGATCGGACATATCTTCGCCGGCATGCAACACCTTGGAGCGGCGGCGGTAAATAACCTCGCGGTGGCGGTTCATAACATCATCGTATTCAACCACGCGCTTGCGCATATCAAAGTTGTGACCCTCTACCCGCTTTTGAGCAGTTTCGATGATCTTGCTTAATGTCTTGTGCTCGAGGGCTTCGTCTTCCGGCATTCCGGTGATAGCCAGCATATTTTGCATACGCTCACCGCCGAAGATGCGCATGAGATCGTCTTCTGCAGAAAGGTAGAACCGGCTTGAACCGGGATCTCCTTGGCGACCGGCGCGACCACGCAGCTGGTTATCGATGCGGCGAGACTCGTGGCGCTCGGTACCGATAACATGCAGACCACCTAGAGCAACTACTTCGTCGTGGTCTTTCTGCCACTTTTGCAGCGCCACAGCGTAAGCGGGCTCACCATCAAAATCTTCGCGTTGTGGGAAAGCTCCACCCAAAACAATATCGGTTCCGCGCCCTGCCATGTTAGTAGCCAGGGTTACTCCACCCTTGCGGCCAGCCTCGGCGATAATATGCGCCTCGCGCTCGTGCTGCTTAGCGTTAAGCATCTGATGCTTAATACTGGCTTTATCGAGAAGACCAGAAAGCAATTCGTTATGAGCAATGGAAGCCGTACCAACCAATACTGGGCGGCCAGAAGCATTTAATTCTTTAATCTCGGCAATAACTGCCTTGTATTTGGCAGTGGCCTTACTATAGATGCGATCAGGGTTATCGATGCGCACCATCGGGCGGTTGGTGGGAATACTGTAGACCTCTAGTCCGTAGATCTTAGTAAACTCTTCGGCTTCGGTTTTGGCGGTTCCTGTCATACCAGAAAGCTTCGGATACAGACGGAAGAGATTTTGGAAGGAAATAGTCGCCAGGGTAATAGATTCACGCTGAACCTCAACCCCCTCTTTAGCCTCGATTGCTTGGTGCAATCCTTCGCTATAGCGACGCCCAGGCATAAGGCGGCCGGTGAAATCATCGACAATAATTACTTCACCATCACGAACTACATACTCCTTGTCTTTATTGAACAAGGCCTGGGCCTTAAGGGCTTGATCGAGGTGGTAGGCCAGGGTGACTTGCTCTGGACTGTAAATATTCTCAATCCCAAGCAACTGCTCCATGGTAGTAATACCTTCGGCCGTAATACTTACGGCGCGATCCTTCTCATCAACCGTGTAATCTTGGTCTTTTTTGAGACGAGGAACCAGCTGCGCAAAGCGTTTGTAGAGATCTCCGGATTCTTCGGCGCTGCCGGAAATAATAAGCGGCGTACGGGCTTCGTCGATAAGGATGGAGTCTACCTCATCCACGATGGCAAACATCAGGCCGCGCTGCACTAGCTGATTCGGCTCCTGAGCCATGTTATCGCGGAGATAATCGAAGCCGAACTCATTATTGGTTCCGTAGGTAATATCGCAGCCATAGGCCGTACGGCGATCTACAGGGACCAAATCTCCGTCTTCATAGCGAAGTGAGAGGTTTTGCTGGCCAATAATTCCAACTGAAGCGCCTAGTAGGGTATAAATGGGGCCGTACTGCTTAACCGCTACCTGGGCCAGGTAATCGTTTACGGTAATAAGGTGAGCACCTCGACCAGCGAGACTATTAAGGAAGAGTGGAAGCGTAGCAACCAGGGTCTTACCTTCTCCAGTGCGCATCTCGGCGATATCTCCCTGGTGTAGCACGATTCCACCAAGCATCTGCATATCAAAGTGACGCTGCCCAACCGTGCGCTGAGCTGCCTCGCGAACCAAGGCGAAGGCCTCGGGTAAGAACGGGGTAAGAATATCGTTTAATCGCTTCTTTTCTTTCAGGCGAGCCTGAGCATCGAGCAGAGCAACTTGATTAACCGCAGAACTACCCATTTTCTCAGCGATAGCGGCGCGCAAGGCATCGGCTCTTTCGCGGAGTTCTTGATTGGAGAGTGGTTTTAGCTCTGGCTCAAACGCGGTAATGCGATCAACAATACGCTGTTGGCGCTTGAGGTAGGCTAGAGATTGGTCGGCAAGGAAACGATCGAGGAAATGCATGGTAATTCGAAAATAGGTTCAGAGAGATCGTAGCCGGAAACCACCAAAATGGAAAGTAAGCTTGACATATTCTTAATGTTTTTTGTGCTTGATTGAAAAGACATCAGGGCACCTCGGATGGAGATGAACTCATGTCTTTCCCCTGACCGCATACGAGCGCGGTGAGGGGAAGAGGTTTTAGGTCACTTTTTCGGTGGCTTTGGTACCATCGTGGCCAGTGTACCGAGCAAGCCGAGTACAAGCACCGGTGCCAGAAAGGCACCCAGATGGACGATTATCTGCCACCCAACCACCGCGAGAAAGGCAGCTGTAAATACCTGTACTTTCCCGTCACCTACATCCCTCATTTTCTTGTGACCAAAGGCTATAAAGAATAAAAAAATGAATATATACGCGACGAACGGCGGATTCTGGAGTCCGGCGAAAAACCGGAGAATCGTAAAATACAGATCCTGGTAATTATAGTACGCCAGCAAAAGAAACCCCCAATACAGAAGAGAGAGACTAATCGCTATCATGCCAGGACCAGAAAACATGAGACGTATCAACGCTAGTAGCGCAGCGGTAAGCAGTGTTAACAACCTTCCGAGGCGCCCCATGAGCCAGCCGAGGAAGCGCTTAACCAGAGGCCAACCACTCCTGAGCCACCAGGCCCAAAGCCTGGCAAACATTCTCTTCACTCCAGGCCATCCAATCCGCTTCCACTCATCCCAAAGGAGAGCGAAACCGCGGCCGATGCCGGCCAAGGTAATCTTAGACTTCGGCTTCGCAGCCGGAGTCGTTGTCGGAGCCGCCGCAGGCGGCGCTTTCTGTTGTCGAGGTGGCTGTATAGCCATGGGCTTTCACCCCTTTCGTTTTTTTGTTGATGTAAAAGTGCTAGTTCTAAAAACGCTTCGTTCTTAGAACGGACTGTTCTACCTTAATCCAGTCCTCAAATCAAGTACCTAGGCGAAAAGGCAAAAACCGGTAGCGCAATAAAATGCACTACCGGTTCTTTATGTCTCAGAGATACCTGACTATCGTCAGGTATACCACCGCCCCAGCAATATACTGGAATCGAACAGAGGTCCTGGCATCAAGCGCCAGGGTTAGAGTGTCCCCGCAGGATAGTAACTTCTTAGTACCGGTTGAATAATCGACCCGACAACAACTTGGTCGGGTTGCGTAGAGAACGTATATTCGACCCCCTCTCGGGAAGGCGACAGGAAAACCATCCACCTGCGGATCGCCTTCCTTAAGAATAAAGGTTAAGATTTC
>JAYUZR010000056.1:0-2495 GCA_043751595.1 Candidatus Berkelbacteria bacterium | reverse complement strand
AGTTCAAATACGGTAAACGCACTTGCAGTAACTTCGGGTACGAGCACGGTTGAATCTGGTTCCAATACACTTGCCATCGGTACCTCACTTGGCACTAATGTAATTGATGAACATTCAACTCAGGCTTCGAGTGTAGTGCGCAATTACGTACGCGAGGGATCGGTGGGGACGAGTGGATATAACCAGAAGAACTTCGGAGGGGCGCTTAGTTTTGATCAGGTAGACGACAATGTTTCGGCTGGTAATAACTCACTTATCCAACTTAGCTCAGGAACTATTGAGGCGTGGGTATACAATATTGCCGGTGGTGCCGGGGCGATTATTGCCAAGTACAACGCATACGGCGTCTATGCACGCTCATGCACCTTTCAGGTGTACGACTGGAATGCTACTGGTTGGCACGATAGTGGGGTAAATGCCTGCGATAGTACCTGGCACCATGTAGCCCTTACCTTTACTAGTGGGGTAGCTGGCGGAACTAAGTTGTGGATAGACGGTGCCCTAGCCTTAACCACCGTTCAGACCGTCTACAACCAGAGTAGTAATTTGATGATTGGATCTGACGCCGGCAACAATCTGCTTAGCGGAAAGATTGATGAGGTTCGGTTGTCGGACAATATACGTTATACCGCTGCGTTCACTCCGCAAACTACCCCGTTTGCTACTGACTCAAATACGATGACCCTCTACCATTTTAATGAGCTCAACGGACAAGTCATCTACGATTCCTCAAGTAGCGCCAATAACGGAACGCTCGGAGTTTCATCATCTGTATCGACTGACGACCCTATCCGTATCATTCCCGCCATTGCTGGCTCTAGTGATAAGGTGACAGCTGTGGGATTAACACCAACAACTGACCCAGGTCGGGCAGTTAGCTTTGATGGAGGAGATTTTGTGGCAATAACGGGTAGTGGTGGATCGGGCAGCTCTCTTAATATCACTGGCACGGCACTCAGTTTGGCGGCTTGGGTAAAGTTCGGAAATGCTACAGCCGCCTGGCAGTGTATTATCTGCAAACAAGATAGTGGAGTCGGGCAGTACAGTTTTATGACTAATAGTACTACCGGCCAGCTTGGGTTAACCCTCAATCGCTCCGGTTGGGCTCAAATTACTAGTTCGGGGACTGTCTTAAAAAGTAATACCTGGTACCACCTTGCCGTTGTCTACGACGGTGCAACGGCTACTTTTTACATAAATGGAGTGCAAGATGCTTCGGTGGCAGCTACAGGCTCGATTAGCTACGATTCCAGTACTGTTCGCTTGGGTTGGGCTAATAGTGCTATGTTGGCTTCAGGTTCACAGTTAGATGATGTTCGTATCTATAATGTAAGTCTTGCCGCAGCTGATATAAAGCGGCTCTATGGCTTTGGTTCCGGCACTAGCCTTCCTATTAATTCAGGATTAAAGGGGTGGTATAGGGTAAATGAAACTTCCGGCCAGAGCGTGCTTGATTCTTCTGGAAATGCAAATAATGGCACGCTTGGGGCTGATGGTAGTAGTAGTACCGACGATCCTACGCGTACGACAGACTCCCCCTACGGTCAGTCTTCTGCGCTGTGGATTGCTACTAACGGGGCCGGTGCTGATGACGGCGCGGTAACCGAGGTGGCATCTCTTCCGATTCCATCCCAGCAAAAGGTCTATCTTACCACTAATTCTAACCTCCCCGATCAGGATATTACCTCTCTCTCCATGGACTCTGGCGGCCTTGCCTTTATTGGTACCGAAACCGGCGGCTGGAGTACGGGTACCGGCGGCGCGCCAGAACTCACCAATGGTGTGCGCCAAGGGGCAATGCACATCCGCGGGGCTACTCGCATTACCGGAGCTACCCGAATTAGCCGCTAGATGCGCTATACTTACGCCATGCGCGCTGTACTCAAAAAGGCCTTCAAACCTTTCAAGAAACTAAGCAAGCTTCACCCGGCACTTAAGCTGGGTGGGGGCTTGTTGCCGGTGCTTGTAGCAGTACTTATTGTAAGTTTGGTAGCGCACACGGTACTCCCGCCCGAGTTTGCTCTGGCTTCTGGAATCTACACCAACGCCACCACCGATGCCGACGGCAATACCCATCTTGCGGCAAATAATGTTACCACCACTTCAACCTACGATCTCGCCACCGATTCCGATAGTGCTACACAGCAGCAGATAGGTACCGACCCTAACTGGGATAACGGTATTACTCGGCAGAGCGGGGCGGTAAAGTTTGATGGCACAGACGACTACGTACAGGGTGCGACGGGTAACATCTCCGGTACTGGCGACTTTACTGCGGAGGCCTGGATTCGCCCGAGCGCAACCGTAAATACATCCGCCTACCGTACCATTGTGGCTCAGTGGAACTCGGGTACAGCAAATGACTGGACCCTACAGCTGAATTCTAGTGGCTATCTTGAACTTAGTCTGGCCTCTTCGACTACGATTACCGATAATCTAAACCTAGCGGATGGACTTTGGCACCATGTTGCGGGTGTTCGCAAAGGTACTAAGTT
>JAYUZR010000055.1:0-21479 GCA_043751595.1 Candidatus Berkelbacteria bacterium | reverse complement strand
ATGGTTTCGGTGACAGCATCAAGTAAGTCGTCTACTTGCGACTGCTTCCAACCCAAGGTTTCGGCCAGCTTGCTGACAAGGTCGTGTTGGTTCACCCCTCCGTACGACTACTTACATTAAATCCAAATAATTGTATCACGCAGACTAGCCTTTTAGTGCACCTTGGCTATACTTCCTATGAATATGACCTACTACCGCGCCTATCGCCCACACCAGTTTAATCTTGTTCTTGAGCAAGAGCTGGTTACCCGTGTTCTACAGCAGGCATTGCGTAAGCATATGCTGGCCCATGCCTATCTTTTTACCGGGCCGCGCGGCGTAGGAAAAACTACCACTGCCCGCATTTTTGCCCAGGCAGTATGCTGCGAGCACCCAGTACAGAAAAGTGATGCCAGTTACGAACCCTGCGGTAACTGCTCTTCCTGTGAGGCTATTAGTTCGCATGCCACCACTGATTGGCTCGAGATTGATGCCGCTTCTCATCGCAGTATTGAGGATATACGAGAACTGCGCGACCAGTGCCTGTATCCGCCGCAACTTCTCAAAAAACGAGTGTACTTGATTGATGAAGTCCACATGCTGACCGGTGATGCCTTTAATGCCCTGCTTAAAACGCTTGAGGAGCCACCCGAGCATTGCCTTTTCTTACTTGCCACCACTGAGCTACAAAAAATACCTCTTACTATTCGCTCCCGGTGCCAGATTCTACGATTACAGTCAGCGAGCACTGACAATATTATCGCCAAGTTACGCACTATTATCGCTCAAGAAAAGTTACAAGTAGAAGATGGGGCCATCGCCCTTATTGCTCAACACGCCAAAGGAGCCTTCCGCGACGCCGAGGCAACGCTAGAGGCGCTAGCCGCCGCCTACTCTCCCCTCACCCTCGCCGAAGCGGCGCTACACCTGGGTATTCCGACTGAAGAAGCAATTAACCAGCTTCTAGCAACGGTCCAAGCTGGTACTACTACTGCTATTCGAGGCCAGCTAGAGAAGCTACTAGCGGTTAGTACCCCCGATGGCATTCTCCTTGAACTGCTCTTTACTATTCGTCAGAATCAGACTTTTGGCAGCCAAAATCCTTCAGCTCTTCGCTTATTGCACGAGGCCAGTATCCTCACCAAGCACAGCCCCATCCCCAGCCTACCACTGGAGCTAGCCCTTCTCGATTGCGCCGCCCTACTTAGTAAGCCTGCTACCGCTATTCACCAAGAAGAGCCGGGAGAATATCAACCAAAACAGCTTGAGACCGCCAAGGTGGCCAGCGTTGCGGCCGAGAAGGTACCGGTTATCGAGCTACGTGATGTTGAAGAACCTCCGGAAAAAACTACCCGCAACAAAGGAGCTCGCGCCGCCTGGAAGCAGTTAATTGATAGAGTGAGTGCCGAGCGCCCTGCCCTGGCCCAGGTCTTGCGTGACACGGTAATTCATTCGGTAGAAGACCGGCACATTGTAGTTGGCGTCAGATTCCAGTTTCATGCCGATACCCTATCCGAGCGAAAGCACGCCGAACTTATTAATTCAGTACTAACTGAGTGCCTTGGCGAGCCGCATAAGGTTACCTATCACACCAATCTGGCAACGGTTCCCCGCTCCAAGCCACGAACCATCGCCTCGAGCGTTGAGGAGGCCAAGACCGTCTTTTCTCCCCAAATTGCCACTACTTAGCCATGGACGAAAAAACCTCAACCGGCGCGCCAGCCAGCGTAATGGTAGACCGAGACCTTTGCTACACTGCCGCCATCTGCCTAGCCTACAGCATGTACGAGCTGGATGATGAATCCAAGGCCGTTCTTCTTACTAAGAATGGGAGTAATTCCGATGACCCTCGTAACCCCTTACGAACCGCCAACGGGACGGTTAATTTGGAGGACTTGCACAATCCTGATCAACTCGATTTTGCCGCTTTCCAGGAGCTGATTATGGAATCTGCAAAGGCGTGCCCGTTTAATGCCATTATTGTGAAGGATAAAGAGGGAAAGCAACTTTGGCCTCTAAATCAATAAAGGTCAGTCGCAAAGCCTCCAATGACCTTTATTGATTTAGAGGCTACATTAAAAAGCCAGCCTCTACGGGCTGGCTTTTTCAAATGCAAAACCTACCTATAGACCAACCGTTCTGGTGGCAAGAATCGCCATCATGGCGTACATGCCGGCGTACAGCACTAAAGTAATCAAACTATAGACAAACCAGCGCTTGCGCAGGGCCACTGGAATGGTTGCTTCGCGGGTAGTAACCTCAAGCTTTTCGATACGAGGAGAAAGCCAGAGCGTACCCACCAAGGTAAGGATAAAAATAGCCACCGCAACAATAGAGAGAACAAAAGGAACACCAATCCATCCAGTGAAGCGGCTCATATAGAACCAGCTAGAAACCATCCAGATCAAGAGCGAAAACCACTGAATAATCCGGACCACGGGCTGCATTTTAATCAACAAGAAACCGGAAGCTTTATTGCGGTTAGCACTCCAGGCAACTAGCTCTTGCATAAGAGTAACTCCGCTGAGGAGCGAAAATCCAAGGAGAGACAAAACAATAAGACCGGTTGCAAGATTTAAGGTGAAGCCAGAGGTGCCGCTGTAGACACCGGTCTGCACCCGCCACCAGCTACCAAAGTTCTTAAAAAGACTGGCTGCATCCCACACCTGATCTTCACCGAGGTGAATTGCATAGCGGGTAATCAGGCTAGTATTGCGAGGCGCCACCACCAGGTAATAGGTAGTACCCTTGGCAAGCTCGATGGTTTGCTCGTTTAAGACCTTATACTGCTGCCCAACCAGGGGCTCGTTTGTGTAGCGATCTACCTCTGGAATAGTGACACCAGAATAGTGATAGCGACTATCAGGAAGGGGCAACCCTACACTTAGTAAGCGAGTAGCCGTAGTGGGATCAACAAAGAATAAGATGGGGTATCCACTTACATCTGGCTTAGTGGGAGGCTCAACCGCAAGCAGCGAGAATGTCTGCTCGCCATCTTTATCGGCCGTAAACTTATAAATATCAAACGGGGCAGCCCCTTCGAGCTTTCCGTAAATAAGCTGAGAATCGTAAGGATTGGCAATTGGCTGAGCGGTATCGAAGGGCTTAGCATCGTTTAGCTGTATTCCGGAATCAAACCCAATGATGGCCGCAAAGCTAGTAGCGGGAAAAAGGCTTACTAGTAGCCCAGCGAATAGGCCCGTGCGGAGGAGAACTTTCAGTGACTGCATACGGTGCATAATGAGAGGAAAGTAAGCTAGTAAAGCATTAATTACTATCCAGGCTAGCCGAAGCCTGCCCTCGCGTCTATACAAAGATGTAAGAAACTACCATTTAAAAAAGCGGATGATGAGTCAGACACAACCTCCTACCGCTCATCATCTTTCGTTAATAATGTTTATTATATTAAACACGAAAAAGGGGTTAAATCGGCGCTCATTCCAATTCAACCCTTTACATCTCTTTTGAACTACCTCTATACTCTGTGTGCTGAATGTAACTACTAGCACCGCATGCGCGTATTCATGGTTGGTTGGGAACCCCCAGCGCCTTACAATACAGGAGGACTCGGAACGGCATGCTTTGGTATGAGCGAAGGTTTGGTGCCTCACGGCGTCGATGTTTCTGTGGTTATTCCCGAAATCCCCGGCCCCCTTCCCGAGAGCGAAGTTGGTCTCTATATCGCCCGCAATTTTGCTCCCGTTGGTATCAGCCAACACCTTACACCTAGCCCTGAGGAGATTCTCGAAGCCTTCACTCGCAGCCCTTACTGGAGTCCCGATAGGACTAGTAAGACTCCTTACAGCCAGGTAGAGGTTCGTGGCCAACAGCTTCGCCACGTTGCCACTGGTGCCACCGTTACACCTAACCAGCAATCCACTTGGTACGCGGCACACGTAGCAGGAGCCGCCGAGGCTCACCCCGATTTCGATGTTGTCCATGCCCACGACTGGATGACCTACGCTGCAGGAGCAGCCGCCAAAGAAGTTGCTGCAACGCACGGCCACAAGGTTCCTTTTATTGTCCATGTACACGCCACCGAATACGATCGCTGTGGCGCTAATACCGAAGGCGGCCACCCGGAAATTATCGCCCTCGAAAAAGCTGGGCTTAAGGCTGCTGATCACGTTATTGCCGTAAGCCACTTCACCAAGAAGGTGCTGCATCGCCAGTATGGCGTCCCTCTTTCCAAGATTAGCGTGGTGCACAATGGTGTACCTAAAAAGGAGCCTAAGCGCTTCGATATTCACGAGCTTAAAAAGCACTACAAGATTGTCGGTACCCTCGGCCGCGTTACCCTGCAAAAGGGGCCAGAGCAATTCTTACAGGTAGCTAAGGCGGTCTGCGAAAAAGACGAAACCGTTCGTTTTCTTATGTTTGGTAGCGGCGATATGCAAGAGCAAATTATGGAAATGGCCGCCCGCATTGGCCTTACTGGCAAGCTCCTCTTCGCCCCATTCGTTCGCGGCACCGATATCGATAAAGCTTATCAGATGGCCGATGTCTTTATGATGCCTTCCGTATCCGAGCCCTTCGGCATTGTGGCGCTTGAGGCTATTCAAAATGGTGTTCCGGTTATTGTTTCTAAGCAAAGTGGCGCCAGCGAAGTCTCCGACTACCTGCTTAAGGTAGATTTCTGGGATATCGATAAAATGACTGAGACCGTACTCCACCTCCTCCACAACCAAGATGTCCGCCAATACCTTGTGTCTGGTGCCAAGAAAGATCTTGAACACCTGGGCTGGGACGACAGCGCCCGAAAACTGATTGCGGTCTATAACCAGGTTCTCAGTACCGTCCGTGCCTAGCGTTTGTTTTTATTTTCAGGTCCACCAGCCGTTTCGGCTTCGCAAATACCATGTCTTCGAGGTAGGTACACATGCCCCCTATTTTGATGATGAACTCAATAAACAAATTTGTAAGAAGGTAGCACAAAAATGCTACATTCCCGCCAATAAGCTCTTCCTAGAGCTAGTAAAGAAGTACCCTGATTTTAAAATCGCTTACTCCATTTCTGGCATCGCCCTTGAGCAATTTGCCCGCTACACCCCAGAGGTACTGGAGAGCTTTAAAGCCCTCGCCGATACCGGCCAAGTAGAGTTTTTGGCAGAAACCTATTACCACTCACTGGCCGCGCTTGCTAACCGAGATGAGTTTAGGCGCCAGGTTAAGCGCCAGAATGAATTAGTTGAGCAATACCTAGGCGTGAAGCCGCAGGTCTTCCGTAATACCGAGCTTATCTTCACTAATACTATCGCCTGGGAAGCCCAGCAGATGGGCTTTAAGGGGATTATTACCGAGGGTGCCACTCAGCTTATGCACGGTCGCTCTCCTGCCTTTATTCATAGTGCGGTAGGTAGTGGCTTGCCGGTTCTTACCAAGTACTTCCAGCTTTCCGACGATATCGCCTTCCGCTTCTCTAACCGCGAGTGGCCAGCTTGGCCACTTACCGCCGAAACCTTTGCTCACTGGGTGCACGCCGAAGAAGGTGACACCATCAATCTCTTTATGGACTACGAGACCTTTGGTGAACACCAGTGGGAATCAACCGGTATTTTTGAGTTCTTGCGCGAACTACCCGAGGCCATTTGCAAGAATCCTGCCTGGGACTTTGCCACACCAAGCGAAGTAATCGATCGCTACCCGGTACGCGGAGAAGTAAGCGCCGATGTCCCTATTTCTTGGGCAGATCAAGAACGCGATCTCTCTGCCTGGCTGGGTAATCCCCTGCAAGATAGTACCTTTGCGTGGGTGTATAAACTGGGCGAAGCAGTAGAACGCTCCAAAGACCCTGAGTTACTCGATATCTGGGGACGCTTCCAAACTTCAGATCACTTCTACTACCAGTGCACTAAGTTCTGGCAGGATGGCGATGTACATAAATACTTTTCGGCCTATGAGAGCCCGCACCAGGCCTACATGTTTATGAGTAATGCTTTGAGCGACTTTGAGATTCTCCTTAAAGAAAGGGGCTACCTGAAAAAGCTTTCACCTCCCGCCCCCCTTGCCGAGATTACGCAACCCGTGGCAGCCAAGCGAGGTATTGCGATTGCTGAGACAGCCCCTAAACGTTCAACTCCCCGATTGCCGAAGAAGGTCACCAAGTAGTCACCCTGACCAGAAAAAGTCGAGCCGTACCAGAGTACGCGCTCGACTTTTTAGGATACTTGCGCCAAGGGTGCCTAACGAAGTATAATGCAATAAACCTAATTGTTCATATATTTCAACAATCTTATGGAAGACACCACTACTCCAGAGCTACGCCACGTGGCAGTTGGCGAAGATAAATCCTTCGTTCTCTCTAGCGGCGAGCGCCTTTTCACTCTCGATCAGCTTAGCGAAGCTATCAATCTTATCGATCCCGATACCTTCCACCACCACGTCAATGCCGAGCGCAACGATTTTGCTAACTGGGTACAGCATGTCTTCCCAGAAGTTCTTGGCGAAGAAGATGCAGCCAAGCTTGCCGATGCTATGCGTGCTAAGCGTGGGCCTTTGGGTCAGATGATCGCTGTAGAGAAGTTTCTTCGCATGAAAGAGCTTGCTGCAGAAAAAGCCGCTACTCCTGCCGCCTAGCCACCCCCTGTGAATCACGACGCGGCCGCGCCAATGCTGTTGGAGGCTTCTTGGGAAGTCTGCAATAAGGTTGGAGGCATCCATACGGTAGTCACTTCTAAGCTGTTCTACGCCCGCACCCATCTGGGTGGTGGCTACCTTGCTATTGGTCCGTCGCTTTCGGAATATGTTGAAAGCTTCCGCGAAGAAGCTCATCCCGAGTGGATGCTCCCCATCCTTGCTGGCCTGGCCGAGCAAGGTGTTCGCGTACGCTACGGGGTCTGGGTTGGCGATGGCCAAGATGCTCCTACCGTTCTTATTGATTGGTCCGGGCTAGTTAATCGCCGAGACGAGCTTAAGGCCCGCTTCTGGTCAGAATCTGGGCTCGATACCATGGGAACCGATTTCTACGACTTTGATCAACCCCTTCTTTGGGGTGCGGCGGTTGGCATGTTTGCCCAAGCCCTGTCTGCAACGCAGCCAGTGCTTTTGCAAGCACACGAGTGGCTTAGCGCTGGCGCTTTTCTTACCTGCTCTACCGGCCCTGCGCTGCACACTGTCTTTACCACCCACGCCACCGTACTAGGCCGCGCCTTGGCTTCGCATGGTCGCGTTGCCACCGATGAGCCCAATCTTAATCCTACTGCCGAGGCTCGCGCCCTGGGCGTGTTCGCCAAGCACCAACTCGAACAACTAGGGGCGACCAAGGCCAATGTCTTTACTACCGTAAGTAGTATTACCGCCGCCGAAGCCGAAAAGGTGTTGGGTGTTCCTGTCGCCATCACCGAAAATGCGATGGGCGCCGAGCTCCTTATTCCGCTCGATCAACTTTCCGCCCTGCGCAGCGAAGTCCGTAGTGAGCTGCAAGATGTTTTGGCCGCTACTCACTTCCCTACCGGCAGCTTCGATCTCGATAAGGTCTACCATATTTTCACTATGGGTCGGCCAGAAACTCATGCCAAGGGCTACGATCGCCTTCTGCAAGCACTTGGCACCCTCAATACCAGCCTTAAAGAACAGGGCTCTAGCCGCACTATTGCCGCGTGGTTCTTGGTTCCCACCGGAGCTACTCGTATTCGTCCCGCCAGCCAGGGCCAGCTCTTGGTCTATGAGCGCCTAGAAGAGCTCCTTACCATCAACGCCAAGGCAACCGCACCAAACTGGTACGCCTCGTTTATGGCCGAAGCGGCCGAACAAGAAATTCCCGAGTTTCTTACCCAAGACGGCCTCGCTCCCCAACACCAGCATCTGGCTGAGGCACTCTTAAACCGTCTAGTCCATCCGGTTGAAGCTTTCTATAGTCCCTTCGAGATCAATAACGAAGAGAACGATCAGATCATCAATCTTTCTAGGCAGTACGGATTGGGCAATAAGGCAGAAGATCGGGTTAAGATCTTGTATATGCCAGTGTATCTCGAGGGCCTCGATGGCATTCTTAATCGCCCGCTCACCCAGATTATCCCCGCCTTCGATCTCGGCGTCTTCCCATCCTTCTACGAGCCATGGGGCTACACTCCAATGGAAAGCATCGCCGGCGGTGTTCCTGCCATCACCACCAACTACACTGGCTTTGGGGTAGCAGCAGCTAAGGGCAGCGGAGTTGAAGCGGTTGATGTTCTCGAGCGCGGCCTCGATGAAGACGGTTTCAGCAACGTTCTTACCGAGCATATTCTTGAGGCCTGCAAAGAACTACCCATGGTGCGCGAGCGCCATCGTCTAGCCGCCCTCCAGCTGCGCCATCGCTTTACCTGGAATGAGCGCTACAGCGCCTACCGAGCCGCCTATTCCAAGGCACTTGCAGCATGATCGTCCGTCACCTTACCTCGGTAGGAAATGCCGAAAAAGAGGTAGATCAGGAACTTGGCTTTTTGCTGCGCAGCGGAACGCTTGATTATCTTTCTCTATATCCATCACAAACCACCCGCTATGCAGGTTGGTTTGTTTGGCGTGAATCCCAAGGCGGACATTTTGTTAAGATACTTGAACATATCCAGCCCCTCACCGCCAAAGGTGATATTGATGCCGTAGTTGGCCTTACCCTTACCGAGTTCCAGGCAGTTTGGGAGCTCGCCAGTGGCGCCAAGCTTGCTTTTGTCCCTCTCCGCGGGCGCTCGGGTGTACATATTATGGCGTCTACCCCCACTCGCTTGCGCATCCTCCTGGACCCCCGCCATACGTATCGCCACCCATCGTTGGTTGAGCGCGAGATTACCACCAGTCTGCAAGGCACTAGCCTTTCGGTGATGGTTTCCGATCCCAATCTAGAGGCCCCCATCGCCATCAATGTACGCAGTAGCGGCGGTCTCACCCTTATTGAGCAAGCTACTACCGTTAATTACTCCAGAGATGCCGCTCGGCACTCTCCTCCCGAGAGTAAAGAGGTGCTTATTTTAGCCGAGACCACTACCACCAGCCTGATGCTGGGAGCTGCTGATAACCTGAATCTAGCCGAGCAATACAGCCTGCAAGCCGGCCAGCAGCAGTTTATGATCCCGGCCGAGCTTAGCGTTGATCACGGTCGCCCAGTTGAGCTCCCCCACATTGCCGAGCGTGCCGCTCTTTCTACTCTAGAGCGTCTGCGCACCCCTACTGGTTTTTGGGCAGGCCTTCCGTGGTTCCATCAACAATGGACCCGCGATACCCTGGTGGCCGCTCTTGGCATGCGCCGAGACGATCAATTTGAATGCATCCAGCACGCTATTGGGATGAGACTCGATAACGGACAACTACCTACCTATATTGGCAGTAACAGCAGCTGCTCCGATGGTCTGCTTTGGCTCTGCCTCTTGGTACGCGAATACGGGTTGAATGATCTTGACCCCGTTACCCAAGCTCGCCTCGAGCACCTGCTGATTCAAGCCCATACCGAACTCTCCATGCGACGGGCTCATCACGGCTTAATTGAGAGTGGCAAAAATGCCACCTGGATGGATACCCCTGGGCGCGAAGGCTTCCCTATCGAGATTCAGGCTGGATTCCTGCTTGCCCTCGAACTTTTGTACGAGCTTACCTTTGACCCGCGCGTTGCTAGCGAGCGATTACAGCTACGTAGCGTGATCGAGAAGGAATACCTTCAGCAAGGCATGCTAGCCGATCGCCTGGGCGACCCTATCTGCCGGCCCAATCTCTTTATCGCCTACCTTGCCGCACCCGATTTACTAAGCGAGATCAGCTGGAGATCCGTCTTTACCCACGCCCTCGAAAAGTTATGGCTACCATGGGGTGGACTGAGTACCATCGATACCTCTAACCCTGCGTTTCATGCGGTAAGTATGGGCGAAAGCAACGAGAGTTATCACAACGGTGATAGTTGGATGATGATTAACTGCTTGGCTTCTGTGGCACTTAAACGCTTTGGTGGCTTTGCCGCTCAGGCCAGCCAGCTGGTATCTGGCGCTACGGAAGAGATTCTCTGGAAGAACATTGCTGGTGCTGCCGGGGAGACCCAAGCTGCGGGTAATGGAGACTCTTGGGGATGCGGCGTGCAGGCCTTTTCTGCTGGGCCGTATTTGTGGGCACTGAAGGAGCATGAGCTGAGTCTGAAGAAGTAATTCTTTAGCTGTTAATACGAAGAGCCCCGCACACGGTTGTGTGCGGGGCTCTTACTTTTTAAGGAAGGTGCCGTAACAGGTCCACTTTCTCTTTAAGGCCCATTGGATTGATAGACCGGTAAAAGGCTATCTCCGCAAAACGCCGAACGATACTAGCGTCATCTGTCGGAAACTTTGCCCAGGCTGCCTGAGCAAATTCACCGGCATCACCTGAGTATCTTCTTTCCGTCCAAGCCTTGAACATTACTTCAAGGTGATCACTCCCTTTAGACTTAGCCCAAAAGATATCGGCAAAGCTCAACCTCTTATTCATCTCCTCCAAAAGGAAGATTAGAAAGGGTGGAGGAACAGCAGCGGCACAGGCCCCACAAAAGATCTGCCAAAGCTGATCTACATTTTGAGCCCCGCTCACTAAACTCTGACAGATATCTCCAGTCTCATGAGAAGATACAGAACATAGTAGCAACGCGACCGCCTCTTCTTTCCCTGATGTTGAGTTGAGAAGAAAAGTCCTCTCAAACTGCAGGACATTGATCTCGCCGCTCAGGACTTGCGCGACCATCCACATGGCCAAGTTTTCATTGGCGGCGTAATCGTCTTTATAAGGAGCCTTTATAGTCAGATGAGCAGCCATCACTGCTGCAGTGTACAGACTGACCTTTTGAACAAAAACCTTAACATTAACCTTCATTTTTCTTTTTTCCTTTACAAGAATCGCGCCCTCTCAGGTCACGGCAGATCCTCACCTGCGGCGGGAAATTAGCAGAAAAGACTTAAATAGTCAATCAGCTACAAGGTTGGCTTGGGTACGAATAGTAGCGTAAGTCTCCTTAGAGACTCGACAAAATCAGGCTTTTATGCTATAAAGCTCCGTCATTCAAAAGGATGATACGTGCAGTAGATGTATTTCCTACTTACGTGGCCACACCGGCCGGAGAAACCCAATGCGCCTCTTTACAACTTGCCTTTCCCTCGTCTCTCTTGCCCTGATCGCCGGCGGCGCCAATGCCGACGGGCTCAACGAGACCAGCTGGTCCGTTCTCGTCAACGGGACTCCGGTGTTTGCCGGGCCCCACGACCCCATCAACATCCAGATCCCTTCGGGAGACCTGGAAATCAAATGGAAGGTCGTCAACGACGGCCTCCTAGGAGGCCTGGACGATGTCCAGACAGCAGGAACCCTGTACAGCACCGGCAACCCGGAAGGGTCTGCCTTTGTGCTGTACGCTGGCGCTAATACCCCGTGGAACGGGCCAAAGCCCGCCTACGCTTATTCCAGCGCGATCCTCTACCCGGCCCAGCCGAGCCGGGTGGACTACGTCCCCAGCGCCTCCACGATCGAGAACATTCTTACCGGCCAGGTGACTCCGGTCACCGATGCCAATCTGGGAATGATCTCGCCCAGTTGGGCGAATTACTTCAGCTGGGGACAGTACCAAGTGGGAACCCTCGCTCCCGGCGAGGGTATAGTCATTACCACGCATTGGACGATAACGTCCCTTATGGTAGCCAATGCACCCGAGCCTAGCTCGGCGGCCCTAGGCCTCCTTGGCCTAGCCGCCCTGCTGGTACGGAGGAAAAAGCGGAACTAAAAAGAAGCCAGGCATTGCTCACGCGATGCCTGGTTTTCTTTGCGGCCAATAAACTACTCGCTCAAGCAAAGAGTACCATCAAGCACTGCCTTCTGCTCGGTATACGTCTTTTCGTAGGCAGTAAGCTTGCGAGCAAATGGAGCCGATTGATCAGCGATCAGCTTCTCGATGGCGCTGCGCTCGTTAGCAGAGGTAGCATCGGTGCCGGTAATCTGGTTCAAAGCATCTTTATACGGCGCTACCGCGTCATCAATCTTTCGCTGTTGAGCAGCACGAACACCAGCAATCCACCGTGAAAGATCCTTCTTCTGCACCTCAAGCTCTACACAAGCCAAATTAGATACATTCTTATTTGCCGTGACATCAGCGATAGAAGGAGAGGCATCAGTACTTACCCCAGCTACCTGTCCATTCTCAGAAGAAGTACCCACCTGAGCAGTAGCTTGGTTAAGTGGACGCTCCACTACCACGTACTGCACAACGGGCAATAAACAAAGGGCGAAAAGGAAAGCACTCCCAGCAACAACTCGGTGTAACAGATACTCGTGATGCTGGTGCGTCTTCATCCTCACCATGCTAACTCGCAATCGATGCAATGTCCATTCCCCGCCCATCTAATCTGCGTTACCATATATATACTATGGAACCTACTCCTACCACCCAACCCACTTCTCGAGAACTAGCCACGATTGGCTCCCGTTTTGCCGCCAGTATTATCGATTTCTTTGCGCTAATAGCACTCTTTTTCATTCTAGATTTTGCCCTCGGAAGTAACCTGAGTAGCTCCACCAATAACGCGACTGGCCTTATCTATGTCCTCTACGACTGGATTATGGTTGCTCAGTTTGGTGCCACCCTTGGCAAGCGAGCGATGGGGATTGAGGTACTGACCACCGACGGCGAGCGTCCAGGTTGGGGCACAGCCTTTGTCCGGTCGTTTGTTAGCGTTATCAGCTCCCTAGTATTCATGTTCGGATATATCTGGGCCTTCTTTAACCCACAACGCCAAACTTGGCACGACCTTGCTGCTCGTACCCTTGTAGTACGCAGCGTTAAGTAATCTCACGCAAGCACCATGCACACCGAGACTTCAGAACAGAAACCCTCTTCGTCATCCCTGTGGTACCTCCTAAGCGGTGCTGGACTGATTGTGCTTGGTATTGTGGTGGTTATTACCAAAAGCTGGGATCTTATGCCGTCGTATTCGCGGATAGGCCTTATCTTGGCGGCGGTAATCGGCCTGTATACGCTTGGTTTTAGCACCCGCAAAGACGCTAAAAGCCAGCTGGTAAGCCGGATTAGTCTTTCGGCAGCCGATCTTATCCTACCTCTGGCGATTGGCACCAGTATTATCCAATCTGGCCTGTACACCGAGGTAGATGCCACACTCGTATTTCTCGTTTCACTTATCTCACTCGCAGGCTACGTTATTCTCGAATCTACTAGCAGTCTTCCTTGGCATTCGCTTGGCACCATCTTCAGTGCCACTGCCCTGGCCTTCTCTTTTGGTTCTCTTATTGATACTTCTCAACTTGGGTACGCCATCCTTTCTCTCATCCCTGCCTACTTCTTTTTCTCGCTGGCTTGGCACCATATCCGCCATCACAATGAACTTAGCGCCAAAGGATACCAATCCGCTGCGACAGTACTGGCTGTTGGAGGACTTCTCCTCTTGCCCGAAAGCTTTACCACGGTTCAGCCTTGGGTTCGCCTTCTTATCTGGATCGCCACTAGCTGCGCTGCGCTAGGTATTGCCTGCCTGTACGGCTTTTTATATCAAAAGGAACACTACGAACTCGATTACCGCGTGCGCGCAACCTTTGAAATGATCGCTCCAATTATGCTGGGAGTAACTTCTTTTGGGTATATCGTTGGAAACCCAACCAGCGCCATGCAACTGCTCGGAATTATCCTGGGTATTGTCGTATTACTGGCTAGTCTGCGTATTCCACTTAAGCTTCTACGCCCGGTCGGTGGCATCATTATCACCGTCTCACTCATTGGACTACTAGTTAGCTCTAGTAAGGCCCCTATTTTCTGGCCGGTTCTCTTAGTGGTTGGTGGCGCACTCTTAATGGCAATTGGCTCAGCCCTGCATAACCCAACTACCCGAAAAAACAGCCTGAGCTTTCTCCTTTCCAAAATTACCCCAGGCCAAGGCTCATTTTTTGGCCTTGGTGAGCCTGCTCTAGTCACGGAATTAGCTAGCGCCGGCCTCCCTGCTGTGCCAGTTCCTCACCGTGTAGCCGCTACCAGTGCTGATGGTAAGGTTGTTTTTACTACTAAAGCGCCTGGCAAGAGTTCCCTAGACAACTACTTGCTGTGGTACACTATTGGCGGACTGTTTCTTATGATGATGATCGTTCGTAGCATCATCGGCGCGCAGTAATCTGCGTATAGATTTCAACCTAATTCATCCCCCGTGACTCTACTCCGACAGCAAAGAGGGGCTGCTGCGGAACCTACCGCTGAGCATCCTGTCGCTTATTTCTGCGCCGAATACGGCATCACCGATACGCTTCCCATCTATTCAGGCGGGCTAGGCGTCCTTGCCGGCGATATTGTTCAAGAAGTTGGCACTCGTCACTACCCCCTGGTAGCGATTGGTCTGTTTTATCGTAAGGGGTATTTTCATCAAGATATCGAGTTTGATGGCCAGCACGAAAGTCCTCAGCCCATTAATCCTCAGGCAGCTCAGCTTTCTTTGGTCACCGATAGTACTGCCGAGACCATCCTGCTGGAAGTTCCTATACACGAGCGCACGGTTTACGTACAAGCCTGGAAGTACATGGTTGGCGGACCTACCGGCTGCCCCCTTTATCTGCTTGATACCGACCACTGGAAGAATAGTCCAGAAGACCGCCAGATTACCGATCAGCTCTACGGTGGCGGGATGGATCGCCGCATTCAGCAAGAGCTCGTACTTGCCCTTGGCGGCCTAGCTCTTATTCGCGCACTCAAGATTGAGCCAAGCCTATTTCACATGAACGAAGGCCATGCCGCCTTCCTTTCTTTGGGTCTTGCCGCTGAATATATTGCCGAAGGCCTTTCTACTGATGAAGCCCTTAAACAGGCTAAGCAAAACCTTGTCTTTACCAATCATACCCTGGTACCTGCCGGAAACGATCTCTTCCCCAACGATACGGTTGCCTTTTATCTTGGCACGTATGCCCACACCAGTGGCATCGGCCTTGAGCGCATCTTGGCGCTTGGCGCTTGTGAGCAGCCTGGTAGTTTTGCTATGACCCAACTTGCTCTTCGGATGGCCAAGCACAGCAACGCCGTAAGTAAGCTTCACGCCGAAAAAGCACTCGAGATCTGGCCAGAATACCACTTTGAAAGCGTTACCAACGGAGTGCACCTTCCTGCCTGGATGGCCGCCGAGTGGCAAGAAGTATTACATGAAACCCGCCCCGATTGGGCGCAGGATATTAAAGACGCCAACCTTTGGAAGGCCGTCCGCAAGCTTACCCCTGAGCGCATCTGGCATATTCACCAGATTCTTAAGGTAAGAATGCTCGACGAAGTCTACGCTCGCACCGGTGTGCAGCTCGATCACGATGTCCTTACCGTTACCTGGGCTCGCCGTTTTGCTACCTACAAGCGCCCAGATATGCTCTTTAGCGACCTCGATCGTTTGCAAGAGCTACTCTTCAACGAAGAGCGTCCGATGCAGGTCCTCATTGCCGGCAAGTCTCACCCGGCCGATGGTCAGGGTAAGGAAATTATTGCCAAGATTGAGCGCCTGGCCGAGTATCAAACCAAGCACCGCGTAGTAATGGTAGAGGATTACTCTATTACACTCTCTCGCCTCTTGGTTTCTGGATCAGACGTATGGCTTAATACGCCAATTTTTGGCAAAGAAGCTTCTGGCACTAGCGGCATGAAAGCAGCCGCCAACGGAGTACTTCAGTGTACGGTCCCCGATGGTTGGGCTTGGGAAGTAGATTGGTCCGGCCTTGGCTTCTCCCTTCCTTCAGAAGATACCGAGAACGGACTGTACCGGATGTTGGCTGAGCAGGTTATTCCTTTGTACTACAAGCAAGATGCACGTGGCATCCCAGAACTCTGGACTCAGATGATGCGCGAAACCATTGCCGAGCTCGCACCCCAGTTTAGCAGCGAGCGCATGGTGCTGGATTATCACAACAAACTCTACTGCCCTACTATTAGCGGAAAGTAGTCTCGCGCCTCCATGCTTACCCAGGACGATGTCATTTATTTTGTAGCCACTGACCGCTTCGCCAATGGCGATCCGGACAATGACTTTGATGTGGATGTCACCAATCCTCAGGCCTGGCATGGGGGTGATTTTGCCGGCATTATCGAGCGCATTCCCTATCTACAACAGCTTGGGATTACCGCTCTGTGGATCACTCCGGTCTATAAGCAGCGCGAAGAGCAGTTTTACGGTCGTCATGCCTATCACGGCTACTGGCCGCTCGATTTTGAGTCAGTCGATCCTCACCTTTATTCGCCAAAACCCGGCATTCCAGCTGGCAGCAAGCGCTATTTAAAGGATTTTGTTGATCAGATGCACGCGGCCGGAATTAAGGTGATTTTAGACATGGTGGTCAATCATACCGGCTACGATCACCCAGGCCTCACTAACGGCCCTGGAACACCAATTAAGGCCCATTGGTTCACCCCCGACCGCAGCATTGATGAAGTTGGCGATGTTGGCGGCTGGCTCGCCGGCCTTCCTGATCTTGATCAGAATAATCCCGAGGTAGCCGATTACTTTGTGAACAACATTCTGGATTGGATTGAGGAGACCGGGATCGATTGCATCCGCATGGATACGGTTAAGCATATTGAAGATGTCTTCTGGCACTACTACGCCAACGTTATTAAGGGCAAGCATCCGAACGTGACCATTGTCGGCGAGGTGTTACATAACGACCAAGCTCACGTTGCAAGTTTCCAGCGTAATTTCTGCCTCGATTCTCTCTTTGATTTCCCACTGCAGAACGAGCTCTGGAATATTTTCTTATATGGTGGTTCATTTACCCGCCTGAGTAGCCCGTTTAGCACTCCCCAGTTCCCTGGCAGTGGCATCTTGGATAAAGACGTTGCCTACGTAAACCACAACACCCTGGTTACTCTGTTGGATAATCACGATTTAGAAGGCCGCTTCTTAACCAAGGCACTTGATGCCGGCGGCGGAAATCGTGGCTGGGCACTGGAGACCACTAAACTTGCCTATACTACCCTCTTTGCTTTACGAGGTATTCCCCAAGTGTACTACGGCACCGAGCTGGCCCTAGAAGGTGGCCTTGACCCTGATAATCGACGCGATATGCCGTGGGATCGCCTGGGTGATAACGGACTCGAGCCAGATGAGCATCACCATGAAGCGCACGAGCTGTATCATCATCTGCACCAGCTTATTGCCTTGCGTAAGAGCTCACAGAGTTTGCGCTATGGGTCGCAGATTACCCTGCATGTGGAAGATCGCTTATTTGTCTTCTTGCGCGAGTACAGGAACGAGTGGATGATCTGCGCTGTACACCTTGGTGATGGTGACATGGAAGATTCGGTAGAGATTAATCTGGCTGATCATCATGTTATCCCCCCTCGCTTGCGGGATCAGATGAGCCGCCAGCAGTATGTTGATGTCTATCGACATATGCCGAGCGGGCGAGCCGAAGGTGGAAAGTTGTATGTAAAGATGCCAAAGCGCAGTGCCAGTATCCTGATGCCGCTCAAGCAGATGCTGGTGAGTGTGCGGTAGATTCACGCCCTACTCCTAAGAAACAAGTAATAATTACATTATTACTTGTTTCTTTTTGTGGGTTCTGGTAAACCATCTACAACAAAAGGGGGTAACTCTTTTTGTTTCGTCGATTTGTACTGTTCGTCTAACGAATGGTACCGCTCTAGGAGAAGATACTTGAGAGTTTTTACAGATGGTAAGGTTCGCCTTGCCGCAGTCAAGTCAACACTCGCCCGCCTCGGCGGGTACGCAACCGTCGAGCAGATCGCAGAGAAGCTGGGAGCCAACGTAAGTGATCTCCTCGCTCGCCTCACTCACTTCTGTAAGAAGAAGGCAATTGAGGTCTACGATGGCATCTACTACCCCTTCCTCGGTCAGGGAGAGGTTAAGACGGTTCTCTCCAAGCTTGGTGGCAAGGCCGACCTCCTCGCCATTTCTTATCGATCTGGGCTCCCGAAGGAGGAGTCTCACCGAGTACAGCAGGTCCTCTCCCGACTTAGTCGCTCGGGCGAAATAGAGATTATCGGCAACCAGTTCCAGCTGGTTACCCACTGAAAGTCTAGTCTGATCCAGCAGACTAAAAAACGATTGCCCCCTCCGATCCGCGTATCGGAGGGGGCATTTGCATAATAAAGAAGCTTACAAAGCCCCGTTGTTATTCCTGAATACTTCTGGTATTTAATTAACCATTAATAAAAAGGAGGACATTAGTTTCGTTGTATCAGCTGAAAGGCTGTTTTTCTTTCCTAGGAGGATCTCGTGAAGAGATATGAGAAAAAGAAGCGGGCACCCAAGAACGATCGCGCGTTCGACCCGCTTGCTAATACGTGCAGCAGGATCCTGGGCTTCCTAAAACAGAAGCTCGAACTTCGTCCAAAGGATTGGGTTCGCAGAACCCTCCAGATCCCGAAGCGCCTCTTTTACCGAGCGCTTGAGATACTGGTAAAGGCGGAGCGAGTGGTCACCAAAAACCGCCGCATTACGCTTCCCAATCACCCCAGTTTCGCCACCTGATCCAGCAGGCGGCACCTAAAAGAAACGCTCCCCAACCGCATGGTCGGGGAGCGTTTTTAATCATAGCCCAAGTCAAAATAAAAACCCGGGCCGAAGCCCGGGTTTTTGGGAAGCGAGACTAAGTGATTAGTCGCGGTATCCGCCGCCTGAGCGAGCGCCACCGAAGCTACCACGGTCGCTACCACCGGTGCGGTTTCCACCACCAGCGTAACCACCACCGGAAGGACGGCCACCGCCGAACCCACCACGATCGCCACCACCGGAAGGACGGCCACCGCCGAACCCACCACCAGCAGGACGCTCTTCGCGAGGCTGAGCCTCGTTTACGATAAGAGCAAGGTTACCCATCTGGTAACCATTCATCTTCTCGATTGCAGCCATAGCCTCATCGTCGTTCTCGATTTCTACGAAACCGAAACCACGTGAGCGAAGAATTGGCTCACCGCCGCGGCCTTCCATGCGTTCCATCATTACCTTTGCATCGGTAACTGAAGTAACTGCAGCCTCGGTCTCGAATAGAGCACGAAGGTCTTCTGAGGTAATTTTGTATGGGAGTTTCCCAACGTACAGGCGCTTGGCCATGTGTGAAGTCTACTGCTTATATAATGCCATCATCCTGCCCGATCACGCCAACTGGCCTACCTACGCTGGAGAAGCACGGTGGTTATACCTCGATTAGCCATAATTAGCAAGCAAAGAACCGCATTACGAGGCTCGTGCCGCCAATACTTGCTCCACATCGGCCAACTGATCTGGAGTATTGACCCCCAGAAACTCTTGCCAGTCATCAATTACTACATCTACCAGCCCTACCCCTTCTTGGAGGGCAATCTGAACAAGATCGGTCAGGTAATACTCGGCCTGGGCATTTTGGGGAGTAATTTTCTCAAGCGCCGACCAGAGCCAGGTAGACCTAAAACAGTAGAGAGCCGGATTATATTCCTGAATAGCCGCTTCTTGTGGAGTACAATCTCGGTGTTCACGAATACCAACAACATTCCCCTCTTCGTCGCGCAGGATGCGACCAAAAGCAGTAAAGGTAGGATTATCAGATATAAAGGTGGCAAGTACCAGCGATGCATCAGTCTTTTCAAAGACGTCTACAATCTTGGCGATACTTTCTTTGGTAATAAGCGGTTGATCGCCATACAGCACCAGTACCACATCACAATTACCCTCGAGCGCAGCACGCGCCTGGGCCACGGCATGCCCAGTGCCGAGCAATTCTTCTTGCAGTACATAGGTATAGGCACCACCGAGCGTACTCTTTACTAGATCGGCCCCAAAGCCTACCACCACACAGGGCGCAAGCAGTTCTGGCAACTCTCTAAGCGTTTCTAACTGGTACGAAACTAGTGGCTTACCAAGGGCTGGAGTTAAAACCTTTGGCAGATCGGGGTTTCCCATTCGCTTGCCTCGGCCAGCCGCCAAAATAAGGGGTTGAATATGTAGAAAGGATGCAGAGCTCATGCAAGGATGCTAGCATGGTCTGTATGATGATGCACCCCTCCTGGAACACACTCCTCACCCCTTCCCGCCGCCTAGGTATTGCCATTGCGTGCATGGCACTCTTTGCCGCAGCTGGCTTTATCGATTCAAGTCTTATTCACTTGAAGGAGATTGACGCACTGCGCAATCCCGAAGCCTTTGCTTCGTGCAGTATTAACGCTGTGCTCGATTGCGGACGGGTTGCCTCTAGTAAGTATGCCCACTTTGCTGGGCTACCGGTAAGCCTGCTGGGCATTTGCTTCTACCTGAGCGCCCTGGTTGCTAGCTTGATGATCTTGCTCGGATTCCCTTTACGCCGCTGGATGGCCCTTGGCGCAAGCGTAGCCCTTGTGGGCAGCCTTTTCTTCTCCCTTCGCCTTCTCTATGTAAGCTGGTTCGGTATTGGGGTCCTCTGCCCGTATTGCTTGGTTTCAAACCTTACTAATTTAGGAGTAGTCGTAAGCTGGCTGGTTGCGGTGGTACCGAATCTTCTCCCCAAGAGGCGCTAGACCTTGCTTTTTATCGCTGAACGGCGTATACAGATACGCTCATCAGTAACGTACGAGCATGGAACAAACACGGTACCCAGCCTATCAAGCCGAAGCCCCACGGGGCCTAAGCGAACCTGTACGTTCATCAGAACAGCCGCACTCTTACGAGGTGGCTTTTTTTGATGAAGCTCCTAAACAAAAAGAATCAGGCTACTCACTAAAGAATCTTAACCTAGAGTTCGCTGAAGAAAAGGCTTCGGCTCAAGAGATATATAAGGAAGAGAAGAAGGAAAAACCGGTTAACAACTGGGCCGTTGCTCAAACTAAGCGAAAGGAAGTGGTGGAACTAGAAGAACCGGAAGAGGAGCAAGCTGATACTGGGGAGGCGGAAGAACTGGAGACGGAACCCGAGCATATTTCGCTACAATACAGCCTCCACGACGAATACTCGGAGCCTGAAGCTTCGGTTTTAAGCACCAAAGATAATCAGGAATCAGTACCTACCCCCACTCCGAAGGCCGAGGAAAGTATTGTGCCAGAGCGCATCCCTCTAAGGCACAACCAGTACGACTTCAAAGAAGAGCCCAAAGAAGTAGGTAGCAAAGTATATCAAGAGCCAGCACCTGATCCTGAAATCGTAGAACCACCTGAAAGCAAGACAGAGCAACAAAAGGCCACACAAACCTTACGAGAACAACTTAAAGAATTAGCAGTAGGACAAGTACTCCAGGTACCCCAAGAAACTTCCCATGAAGAGAGTGCAACTGAAAGTCTTCAGATAGCAGAGGTAGAAAGTGTTGATAGTTACCAACAAGAAAAGTCACAACCCAAGGAACTCCGCACACCTCGCGAGACCGCTCCAAAGCCCGAATTACTCCGCCCTACCCTTTCCCTCGACATTTCTAACACGCTAGACCCTTCAACCTACCTCTTCCGCCAAGAGCAGCTACTCGCCTATGTGCAAAAATTGGTCAGCTCGGGGGAGAAGAACGATGGTCAAGGTATTCCAGAGTGGATCAAGATAAGTGGCGAACCAGGTAAGGAAGTACTAGAAACATGGCTACAGGAGCAGACAGAGCAAGTAACTATTGCC
>JAYUZR010000054.1:0-4924 GCA_043751595.1 Candidatus Berkelbacteria bacterium | reverse complement strand
GTCAATTCGCGTTATGCAGATTCAGACTGCCTTGGTATACACAGGTGCATTCTTTATTAAATGGCCGTACCCCGATTGGCAGGATGGAAGCTATTTCTTCCAGTTGCTTAATAATCCAAATTACTCACTGATTGATGGCTACTGGCTGCATAATTGGCCAATTATTGTAATCTTTGCTACCTACTTTGCTCTTGCTGGAGAGCTACTGGCCGCACCATTTCTCTTTACCCTGCGCACCCGCAAAGTGATGCTAGCTTGGTTAGTAGCCTTCCACATTGGGGTTCTTCTTTTCTCTAATGTCGTGCTCTTTAGTTGGGTAATGTTTGCTGCGCTCTCGGTCTTCTTGCTTGATGGTGAGTGGGAAACAATTGTGCGAACGGGAGGGTTATTGCTTGCAAAGCTTCGCCGCCGTACAATGAGTGCATGAGTTATGAAGAGCCCATCCAAGATCACGAAGTTCCGCCGGTAACACCCGGCTTAAAAGGAAAAGGTAAGGGCCGCTTTTTTGCCCTCCCAGTACTCGCAAGCGTATTGGTTACTATGGTAGTTATTGGCGGAGTGCTCTTTTTAGCACTTCGTGGTGAAAAAAAGAAAGCAGCGGTAACCGTTAATCCAGTTGCCTTAACCGGTGTTACCGATAACTTCTCAAAGCCGCTTGAGACGCGAGTACTCCCTACTACCTGGGGCCGAACCGATTACAGCTATGCCGGTGCCTCGTATCCTGTCTTTTATCTCCTTACGGTAGGTAGCGAGCGAGCCGTTGCTTCAGCTGGAGAAGCGCTCAGTAGTGCAAGTTGGTCACGGCTTCTTCCTGGTGTATTGGTCTTGCAGCGAATTGATGAAAGTACTGCCCAAAAGGATGCCCTCGATACCGCCGCCGAAAGAAAATTAGCTTATGCAATTCGCCAAGATCATATCTATGCTGGCCTCCCTGCTGGTACCGTCCCCGTACTAGGTACCTCGGTAAGCCTCTTTGCCGATCCTAGCACTGGCGATTACCGTACTGGTTTGTTGGTAAACCACACCACCTCACCAAACCAGGTGTACCGCACCTACTTTGCTACCTCTACTAAGCTAGAACCTGGGGCAGATCTCACCAAACTAGTGATGGCCTTCTAGCCTACCGCCATGAAACTTATACGATTCCTTTGTGCTGCCTGCTCCATTATTTTCCCGGCTATCACTATGCAGATGGGTGTCCCCACCCAGGTATTAGCTGCCCTTTCTCAGCCTTCGTGTGGGGTGTATGGAACCATTTGTTTGGATGTAATGTGCGACCCCGCTATGATTGGCTGCAACGCTAGTGGAACCGCTTGGTGCGGAGAAGATAATAGTGCTTGCTCCAGTGGTGTTGGTACCGCAACAGCCTGTATGGCAATCCCTATGGATGAGGGCGGTTCAGTCGATTGTTCGAGCGGTCCTATCTATTGCTGTGCAGCAGTCACTCCTTCTTGTATCGCCTGTCAGCAACAGGCTCAGGCCTGGCAGCAAGCCTGCGGTGGTGGAATCGGCTGTGGTGGTGGTGTAAGCACCCCTACAGTTGGTGCTAGTACTACTGGTACCATTAGCGTTCCATCAACTACTTCAACCGTTACTCCAACGCCTACGGGTACTACCACCGGCACCTTTGGTACGACGGGCACGGTAGGTACTATCTCCACTCCAACAGGCACTTCAACCCCAACAGGAACAAGTACTCCTACCGGTACTTCAACACCTACAGGGACCAGTACACCCACTGGAACTAGTACTCCAACAGGAACCTCCACTCCTACGGGCACTTCAACCCCAACAGGAACGTCAACTCCGACTGGCACGAGCACACCTACGGGCACTTCAACCCCAACAGGAACAAGTACTCCAACCGGTACTTCAACTCCTACCGGGACCAGCACGCCCACAGGTACTAGTACCCCAACAGGTACCCCTCCGCCTTCACCAACACCTACACCACTCGTCTGTGCTCAAATTCGCACAGGACTTACCGATCTTGGTGGCAAGCGTCCAACCGCCTTTAGCTTAAGAAACTAATATGAGAAGTCGCGCCTTTTCTTTCGTAGAGCTTACTATTGCGGTTTCGGTACTTGCTCTTCTTTCTACGGTTGTTGCGGTTAACTACAGCGGTGCTCGTCGCAATACTCGCGATACCGCCCTTGGGAGTGATGCTCGAAGTCTGCTAGCAGCTATGATTGCCCGCCAGCAAGCCGAGGGCACTGCCTTTGTTACCTTAAAGGGTAAGCCTTGCGTAGTGAGCGATCCTCTTCATGGCCTGGTTCCCGCTACAGGCACCGGATGTGTCGGTATGGATGGATTCAGCTCCGGCAGAGTAAACGGTTCTTCTACCCGCTTTGGAAACGTAGCTGTGGGGGATACTGGTCTTGGTCGCACCTATACTCCAGTTAGTATTGTTGATGCACTTAAGACAGATGGCTACCTACGAAGCGATATTGTGCATCCTCGCTCTACCAATCTCAACAGCACGCTTTCCCCAGATTACTTTGTAGTACTTGCCGGTAAAGACTATAACCAGTCAATTCATCCAAAAAGTGCGGGAATTATCACTGTTGCGTACGAGCAAGAAAACCCAACTACCCTCGAGCAAAACCAGCGCAGCGCCAGTTATTTTGGTGCCTTCGATACTCCAAATGGGCCGGTCGAGTTTAATGCCCGAAGTAACGAACTAAATAAGAACGTCGTACTCATCGGCAGTGAGCCAGTAAAAGGCATGTGCGATTTATAGTCCAACAGGTTTGGGAAGGTATTTCAGTATTCAGATAGTTGGGTAGAGGAGGGGCAGAATTACTCAGCCCCCAAAAACCCTTGACAGATAGATAATCCTTGAGTAAAGTCTCACTTGTGCTTCGGAAGAAGTGCCCATGGTTTGTGGCACCGCAAGTGCCCAGGGCCTGCTCCTTTCCAATTTGTCACAATCGCAACGTGTTTTTCATGTTGCAGTGAACTGTCAATTTTATTAAGGGTTGCTATTTCCGCCAACGGAATAGTCCCCCTGTACTTGGCAACAAGTACGAAAATTTTTTAGAGTCATTCACTCTTTTTGGAGAGTTTGATCCTGGCTCAGGATTAACGTTGGCGGCGTGCATAACACATGCAAGTTGAGCGTGGCTTTAGTTTACTAAAGTCTAGCAGCGGACGGCTGAGTAATGCAGGGGAACGTACCTTCCAGTGGGGCATAGCCCATCGAAAGATGGGGTAATACCGCATACGATCGCAAGATCAAAGCCGCAAGGCGCTGGATGAGCGGCCTCTGTCCTATCAGGTAGTTGGTGGGGTAATAGCCTACCAAGCCTATGACGGGTAGCTGGTCTGAGAGGATGACCAGCCAGATCGGGACTGAGACACGGCCCGAACTCCTACGGGAGGCAGCAGTTGGGAATTTTGCGCAATGGACGAAAGTCTGACGCAGCGACGCCGCGTGGAGGATGAAGGCCTTCGGGTTGTAAACTCCTTTTGATGGGGAGTAATTTGTGAACGTACCCATCGAATAAGCACCGGCTAACTCCGTGCCAGCAGCCGCGGTAAGACGGAGGGTGCAAACGTTGTCCGGAATCACTGGGCGTAAAGCGCATGTAGGCGGTTTAGTAAGTCTTGTATTAAAGACCGATGCTTAACATCGGGTCAGTACTAGATACTGCTAGACTAGAGGAAGACAGGGGTACGTGGAACTTTAGGTGTAGGAGTGAAATCCGTAGATATCTAAAGGAACACCAATGGCGAAGGCAGCGTACTGGGTCTTTTCTGACGCTGAGATGCGAAAGCGTGGGGAGCAAACGGGATTAGATACCCCGGTAGTCCACGCCGTAAACGATGCCGACTAGTTCTTGGAGGGTATCGACCCCCTCTTGGAGCGAAGCTAACGCGTTAAGTCGGCCGCCTGGGGAGTACGAGCGCAAGCTTAAAACTCAAAGGAATTGACGGGGACCTGCACAAGCGGTGGAGCGTGTGGTTTAATTCGTCACTAAACGAAAAACCTTACCAAGGCTTGACATCCCGAGGAGGTCTGGGAAACCAGACTGTGCCCGCAAGGGAATTCGGTGAAAGGTGTTGCACGGTTGTCGTCAGCTCGTGCTGTGAAGTGTCCCGTTCAGTCGGTTAACGAGCGCAACCCCTACACTGTGTTGTATTCTCACAGTGGACTGCCCCGGTCAACGGGGAGGAAGGCGGGGACGACGTC
Organism: Candidatus Berkelbacteria bacterium; assembly: GCA_043751595.1. Classification (GTDB taxonomy): domain Bacteria; phylum Patescibacteriota; class UBA1384; order CAILIB01; family CAILIB01; genus JAYUZR01. The sequence goes on along the minus strand of JAYUZR010000054.1, from coordinate 732 downwards.
AAATCAGCGTGATCCTTACGTCTTGGGCTACACACGCGCTACAATGGGAAGTAACAATGGGTTGCCAAGCCGCGAGGCGGAGCTAATCCCACCAAACCTTCCCCCAGTTCGGATTGGAGGCTGCAACTCGCCTCCATGAAGTCGGAATCGCTAGTAACGGCCAGTCAGCATATGGCCGTGAATACGTTCTCAGGTCTTGTACACACCGCCCGTCAAGCCACGAAAGTCGGGAGCGCCCGAAGACGCATTTATGCGGCTACGGTGAGTTCGATGATCAGGGCTAAGTCGTAACAAGGTATCCGTACCGGAAGGTGCGGATGGACCACCTCCTTTCTAGGGAGTAGGGATTCGTTTGTAGGCAGTAATGTCTACAATCAGACGATCCCCATGGTCGATCTTAAATGTGTTATACATTTCAGAACCGTGAACTTTGAGTTTACATCCACTTTGGCTAGTCATCACTGCAACATTAAGCACACGTTGGTTAAAAGCTCTCTACTAGATGAGTCGTACAGTTCTACGATCAGCTCATTTGGATAGAGGGTTTTTTGTTGTCTGAAGTTTGCAAAGTACTTCCGTTATCCGGAACCTTTTGCTAGAGTACTTCTGCTTTCCAAGCGTTTGTTTTTGTTGGTTGCCTTCCCGCATATGCGGGCGCGGCGATTGATTTACCCATTGCAGATGGCTGTTATGGGCGCATAGCTCAGTTGGTTAGAGCGCGACCCTGATAAG
>JAYUZR010000053.1:0-26082 GCA_043751595.1 Candidatus Berkelbacteria bacterium | reverse complement strand
TTACTACGGGTAGATACAGCAATGTTGAACTTGAGGGTGGGCGACGCTACCAATTAATTATTAATTACGTCCGTCCGGATAGTGTTGATAACCGCACTTCCAACCCGACCCTTGATCACATTGTAAATATTTCTTGGCAAAACACGCGGACCATTGCTCGGCAGGCAATTCCTCAACAAAATCTTTTCAGTAGCTCTAGTTCTACGGGCATACCAACCCCGAGCCCCAAGCCAGTACCGACTCCAAGCCCAACTCCTCCACCAACACCAAGCCCAAGCCCCGTTCCTACACCGACCCCAACGCCTCAGGGAAGAGTGATACCTACCCCCAGCCCACAACCAACCCCTACTCCAAGTCCAACCCCGAGCCCGACAGCTCTTACTACCCCCACACCAACTTCTAGCCCACTTCCAACTACCATCGTAACTACGCAAACCACACCAGGAGCTAGCCCTGTTGCTACGCCGAGAATTAGCGCACTACCCAAGGTTAGCCCAACTCCCAGTCCTAAACCGGTTGCCATTACTAGTATTGATAACCAAAAGATAGCAACTCCCACGCCAAAGGCCTCGGCAACACCAGCGCCAACAACTGCCACGCAGACCATCTCTCCTAGCCCGACAACTACTCCAGTAGTAGCATCTTCTTCTGCATACCCAAGTCCATCGCCCACGCTACCACCGAGCAGTACGCCAAGACCTGTTGGCATAAGTAAGCTTCCTTCATTTGCGGGAACTGCCCCTGCAAACTCACTGGTAACCGTCAGCTTTACCGTAACGAGCACCAGTACTCGTTCAGATATCTGCAGCACGATTGCAACAACCAGCGGAAATTGGGAATGCTCAGCTAGTACCGAGCTAGATACAAGTCTTGGAGTAGTTTCTGTAGCGGTGGTAACCACTGAGGGTAAAGAAATTGCAGGAGCCAGCATTGCCGCCAAGCCGTCTTCTATCATTCCTAGCAGCCAACCAAACTGGGTAGTAATTATTAGTACAACTCTTGGTGGTATCGGCATTCTCTTACTCGGCCTAGTACTTCGAGCGCGGAGAAGAAGACTAATCTAACGATGATGAGAAAAGCTCGGAGTACAAAAACTCCTCTCATGTTAGAAATTGCCGGCTGGCTGGGCGCTTTTTGTATTGTTATTGCCTTTGCCCTTAGTATCCGCAGTGGACAAACCTTTTTTAGTATTTCCCTTAACCTCTTGGGCTCCGCCGCTCTTGTTGTGGAGGCCTATACTAAGCGCGACTTCCAGGTAGTAGCTCTGAACGCAGTCTGGTTAGTTGTGGCTGGATATGGCCTCGTCTCTCTGCTAGGATAGCCCCTGTCGGAGCAGATTACGCCGCTATAGCTCAGTTGGTAGAGCAGCACTTTCGTAAAGTGAAGGTCGTCGGTTCAATTCCGATTAGCGGCTCCATTAATTTCTTCAGGCAGTTTGTCAGTCGCAGATGAAAAGACATCTATTGCATGCTGCGCATGCCTCCCATGACAAACTACCTGAAGAAATTGACATAAAGCCACCTGCGCATTAATCAGTCGCAAAGGAAATAACATTCCTTGCGCACTACGTGTGCCTCCAATGATGAATAGCCTCTGAAAAACGTACATAAACCAAAGAAGCAGGCGTAGATAACGCGAATTAAAAAACACCGCAACAAGGGTCTGCGGTGTTTTTCTTTTTCTCACCTACCCAACCTCTCTTTCTCTGGCAAATTGGACTTGTCCGGGAAGCCTCTGCTCCCAAAACTCTTCATCCTCGTGCCAGTTATCTGGAAGCAAGTCCGCGAGGCGGCAGGGCAGGCACAGCTTCCAACCAACCTCTTCGCTGGGGCGAATGCTCCGAAAAGTCCAACGATTACCATGCACGTCATCCGTCACAATCAGATACACTGGATGATCATTATCTGGACCCTCATGATAAATACCTCGAACCCCATCCCACGATAAGTCCGGATATTCTTCGCTGAATGATTCCCGCTCGTACGGAAACTCGACAATGCGTAATGAAACCCGCGGCATACTTATTCTCCTTTTTCCACTGCCAGAGCAGCTTTCATCGGAGGCTACCAGGTGAAATCAACTAGGTCAACCCGCCCTGCGCAGCATTCGCTTTCCAACAAATACTTCCTGTAATTCCAGCCGCAACGATTCTTTTCGCTCAAGCTCGCAATATACAAACACAATCTGATGCACCTTTGGCCCTCTTATTGCCAGCTTAAACCCCGAAGGTATTTCATCAATCCGTAGTCGCTTAATCACCGCTGGCCCCTTCATCGGGGTAATGATATTGAGGGAATAGCGAACCCCACTCTGCTTATCAAGAAACTTAAGCAAGGGGCTTGCCTCTTCAATGTAGGAGCTATGACTTCCAGTATTTGCGCTTCGGGCCATAGGTGTATGTGTAGCAGAAAGTAGACATAACAAAAACCGCTCTTTCGAGCGGTTTTTTGCTTAACCCTGGGGTTACCAGCGTTTCTTGGAGTCGCCTCCGTCGCCAGATGATTTAGAGGCAGGTGCATCTCCTGCTTTCTTTTCATCTTCTTCATCCTTTTTAGCGGCAGCCATAATCCCTGCGCCTTCGGCAGCAGTTCCGGCCTCACCACCAAACCAGTAGAAGTAAGCGGCGCTTGCAAGGATTGCAAGGGCAACCAAGATTCCGAGGACTACCCAAGGAGTAGTTGACTGACTATCGGTAGCAGCCGCTTCTACCTGACCAGTTTCTGGACTAGGGGAAGGACTAACTACAGGAGCCACGACAGCAGGCTCTTCCGCTACAGGATCGGAGTATACCACTGAAGAAACAGGAGTAACTACGACTGGAGCAGGAACAGGAGCTACTACTGGAGTAGTCACTTGAGTATCGGTAACCGTAGTAGTACTGGTGGTTACCGCGGCAGCTGCTACAGCCGCCTGAGTAATGAATGACTTTTCAGTTGGAACTGAAGCGTTGCCATACACATCGTAGGCACGAACCGCAACGGTGTAATTACTAAGCGCGGAAAGACCGGTTAGGTTAATAACACAGCTAACTGAAGTTGAGCAGGCAGAAGCAGCCTCTTTAGAGTATGCTCCGCTACCCGCCTTAAGCTGGTAGGTGTATTTAACCGCAGCAGCGATGGGAGCGATGGTTACGTTCGCAGTAGTCTGAGTTACACCAGAGATAGTAACCGCAGGAGTAACCGCGAAAGTAATAACATTTCCACTAATCTTTACCGGTGCACTGCTGTTTCCAGCGACGTCAGTTGCAACCACGAATACCGAAGCGTAGCGGTTGTCGCCAACGGTAAGAGAACCGAAGGAACCATCACCAGCAGCGGTAGCAGTAACAATAAGCTGAGTCATTGCTTGATCGGCGTAGATGGCAACCTTGGCACCAGCCTCGGTAGCACCAGCTACCGTCTTAAGCACATCTTGAATACCAACTACGCTAGGAACAAAACTAATCTTGCTAGCATCAATCATAGGCGCGATGGAATCGTGCACTACAGTGAAAGGAGTAGGAGCAGAGATAGCCCCGAGCATATCTACGTAGACAACCTGGAAGGCATTGCTGCTATTAGCCATAAGGGCCAAAGAAGCAGACCAGCTCATTCCAGTGCCGGTTGCAGGCAGTACCTCTACACCACCCGGCATGGAAGGATTAGCCTTTAGTACGTAGACCGCAGAGGCAGCAACAGGAGTAGTAATAGTAGCTACAACGGGAGTTACCTTAGTAGGACTAGGAACCGAAACCGTAGCTGCAGCGGGTGTAACCCCAGACGGGTTAACCGTATACCCAACACCAGTTACACCGTTAACGATAGGCTGGAGTGAAGTGCGGTCGCCAGTAGGGTTTTGGAACCAAAGCTTAAACTGGAAGAGACCAGCAGTATTTACATACCCAACGCTAAAGGTGGTTGAGCCAGGAAGAATGTGCTGACCAAAACCATCAAGATACTGAGTAGTACCGTTGAGAATGTTGTAGCGTTGCTCGAAGGCCAGAAGATCTTCGGTTACAGCAGGTGCAAAAACACCAGTAAAGATCTGCTCTGCTCCACCAGCGTTTGGAGGAGTAATAGTAAGCGGACCAGGAGGCATTACCTCGCGGTTTACCTTTGGAAGCTTCTCAATAGTAGTAGAAGAACGAGGAGTTCCAAATTGATCTGCAATAGTGTGACCAACTGAAGCGATAAGACCACCACCGATTGTTGCACTGGTGCGCCAGGCGCTAGCCATGGAGCCGTCTATCATAAAATCGGCGCGAGCCATACTCGCCATAGGTGTGGCAGTACCAGCGAAAGCTGGACCTACACCATCGTCGGCCGTATCGATAACAGCGGACGTAGTAGTATCTACTAGTGTGTACTGTACATCGGTAGGGACAAGCGGAAGATTGATCGTTTTGTCTGGAGTAACCGCTAGAGAGCTAGTAGCTCCTGGCATTTGCTCAGCAATAAGAAAATATCCGTTTGAAGGAACTACGCCGGAGGTAAGAGCAATAAGCTCTACTCCATTTTGACGAAGAGAATATGGAGAAACTGAAAAATCGAGAGGAGCTAGACCGGAGTTGTATAACTCGATCCATTGATCGGACGTACCGCTTACTGGAGAACCAGCAACGTTGATTTCGGAGATTGCGAGGCTTGAGCCTGCAGCAAAGGATGCACTTGGGTTTGCGATAACAGCATATGCGAGACCGCCAAGCGCGAGTGCAACCGAGGCAGCAGAACTAAGCGTTGCACGTAGTGTGCGCATGCTTGTTCATACCTTACGGGTAGTGTAGATGGGTGTGCCCCTGTAGCACCGGTCGCTGACTCCCCATATAAGTGAACTTACATAGGTGCATACGTCACGCGTCAAAAAGTATCATAGAGGAGACTCGTGGACTGTCAATTGGCACTCGCGTCGCTGATCATTCTGGCATCTGCTATGCTGCAAATATGTCCGTATTATTGCCCACCGCCCGCCCAGACGATGAACCGGTCGATCGCCGTCTGCGACCAACCTCGTTTGCTACCTATGTCGGGCAAAAGCACGTTATCGATAGCCTGCAATTAAGCGTTACCGCCGCCAAAACCCGCGGCGAGAGCATTGATCACGTTCTTTTATATGGCCCTCCCGGGCTTGGCAAAACCTCGCTCGCCTATATTCTGGCCAACGAGCTTGGCACTAGCCTACGTGTAAGCTCTGGCCCTGCCCTTACTCGTGGGGGCGATGTTGCTGCCCTTCTTACTAGCCTCCAACCAGGAGAGCTACTTTTTATTGATGAAATCCACCGCCTTCCCCGCACTGCCGAAGAGGTACTCTACCCCGCTCTCGAGGAACGCTGCATCGATATTACTATTGGTAAGGGTCCTGCTGCTCGCAGTATTCGTCTCGATCTCCCTCCGTTTACCTTAGTAGGCGCTACCACTAAAGCTGGCGCTCTTTCCCAACCTCTGCGCGATAGGTTTGGTATCGCCCACCGCCTCGATTTTTACGAAGTAGACGAACTAGCCAGCATCATTGCCCGCAGCAGCTTCCAACTTGGCGTTGAAATTACCGATGAAGCCGTTTCTTACCTGGCCGAGCGAGCCCGTCGCACTCCCCGCATTGCTAATCGCCTTCTTCGCCGCAGCTTCGATTACGCCACTGTGCAGGCGTCTGATACCATTACGCTCGATATTGCCCGCATCGCCCTAAACCACGCCGAAATCGATGATGCCGGGCTTGATAGACTGGATAGGCAATTCCTTACCATCTTAGGCACTCAGTTTAGTGGTGGTCCAGCCGGCCTTGAAACCCTCTCTGCCGCTACAGGAGAGGATTCTGAGACCCTTGAGCGCGTAGTTGAGCCGTATCTACTTCGTCTCGGCTTAATCGATCGTAGCCCACGCGGGCGCATGCTCACCCCTGCCGGAAAAGCCTATCTTGGAGTATCCTAGGCATACTACTATGGACGTCACGTTTATCTATCTCCTGGGTGTTTCGGTCATTGTCCTCCTTGCAGCTTTCACCATGCTTACGTTCAATAAGCACCGCTTTGCAAACGACCAGACTGTTAACCTGTACCTAATCTACATCTTCCTCAGTGTGGTCTCGGTTATTGCCACCTTTATTTTCCTCAGCATTATTCAGGGTGGTGGTGGCTCTGCCGCAGCCGATACGTTTAGCCCTTTCTTTGTTAACTAAGCAAGATGCACGATCTACGCCATGCCTTTGATGGTCAGGAAAGCGACGAAGTAGTCTATTGCTTTTCACGACCCTTCCCTCTCGCGTTCCTACCTACTGTTGCCGTTTTTCTCACCATCCTCCTTCTAAGTTTTGCTGCTCAGTACGGCTTGGCAGCCGGCGGCCTCGCCATTTCAATCGGAAATATCACTTCGCTAGCGGTAATAATCCTTGGTATCTTCGAGTTATTTGTACTGGTAATTTTCCTTATTGCCTGTATCGATTTCTATTACGATGTTGTCATTGTTACCGACCGCCGTGTGGTAGATATCGACCAAGAAACGCTCTTTTTCAGAAGTGTCTCCGAGCTTTCACTAGAAAATGTAGAAGATGTAAAAGCAACGGTTAAAGGAATTGCTTCCACCGTCTTTGGCTTTGGGCAAGTAGATGTTCAAACTGCCGCGGCCAGCAAAGATTTTGTGATGGAAAACGTTCTCTACCCCCGAGAAGTTACCGCCATTGTTCTTGATCTAGCTGAACAAGCTAAAAATAGCGTCCCTCACCATCTTCGTATTCCGCAAGGCAAAATCTTGGCCATTATCGATAACCGCCAGATTACTACCGTAGAAGAACTGGCCGCAATCGGAGCAATCTTACCTGGCGAGTTCCGCCGCTACGACCGTACTAAAGATGGAACTCTCTAGCCTTCAATACCACCTACCAGAAGAGCTTATCGCTCAAAGCCCGGCCGAGCCTAGAGATAGCGCTCGTCTTTTGGTCTATACCCGAGCAACCGGCCAGGTGCACCACGCCCACATCCGAGACCTACCCGAGATTCTGCCCGCACCAAGCGTATTAGTTGCCAATAATAGTAGAGTGCGCAGTGCCCGTCTGCATCTTAAGGATACCAGCGAGCGTAACTGGGAACTCTTGGTACTTGAACCAACCGACACTCCTGGCCGTTTTGCTTGCATTGTGGGTGGTGGAAAAGTAAAAGTTGGTACCCTCCTCAGCTGTGTCCCAGCAAAAAAGCCAGCCCTTCTTGCGCGCATTGGCGAACCCCTACCAACCCCCGGCCTTACCACTTATTTAGTCGATTTTACTCTGGAAAGCGAAGTAAAAGAAGTTACTTCTTCAATTATTGAAGAATACGGATCAGTCCCTCTTCCGCCGTACATAACGCAAAGTACCGCGGCTCCCGAGCGCTATCAAACTGTTTTTGCCAAAGATACTGGCTCTGCCGCAGCCCCCACTGCCGGGCTCCACCTAACCCCCGAACTACTCCTAACCCTAGAATCTAAGGGTGTGCATTTTTGTGAGGCCACGCTCCACGTTGGCATTGGCACCTTTCTACCACTACGAAATAATGTAATCGAAGAAAACACCCTTCACCGAGAACATACCCTACTTACCAAAGAGGCAGCCGAGCAACTCAATCAGGCAAAGGATGCCCATCATCCCATTATCGCCGTGGGAACCACTTCATTTAGAACACTAGAAAGCCACCTGTCTCCGGTTGGAATATTCCAACCAGGCAGCCTCGACACCGATCTATTTGTCTATCCTGGATACCATTGTCGAGCCGTAGATGGCTTACTGACCAATTTTCACCTGCCAAAATCATCACTCATGCTGTTAGTGGCGACGGTTTTAGCGCAAAATAGTACTGCAACAGCAGAAGAAGCAATCGCTAAACTGCTTGATCTCTACCACCTAGCTATCAGCGAAAAGTATCGTTTCTATTCATTTGGCGATGCCATGCTCATCTTATGAACTCATCTCCAGAAGAAGCAGATTCAGCTCCTCAAGCATTGAGTAGCGAGCCAGTTCCGGCTATAGTCAACCGCGCCATGGTTCCACCTCGCGTAGTTTCCGAGCGCACATCTCCGTATAGCAAGCAGGGCGCACGCCCAAGCGCTCTCCCTAAGATGCTGCAGTCAGCTCCGGCTTCTGTTACGAAGCAAAAATCAACCCGCTCCAAGCGGGTCCTTCGTGTAGGCTTACTCTGTTTCATCATTCTTATTGCCGGAAGCGCTGTAGCAGTAGCTGCCAAACTTAACCAGGCAAGCCGAGAAATTATCGTCGAAAACAAAGATGGTAGCGCCCCTGCTCTTTCCTACGACCCTACCACCAAGCAAACTCCCGATGTCACCCTGTTTCAGCGCCCAGGAGATGGCCGGGTAAATGTGTTAGTAGCCGGCATTGGTGGAGATGGTCACCCAGGCGGCACCCTCACCGATTCACTCCAGATTTTCTCTATTGATAGGGTTAATAATAAAGTTACTCTCACCTCCGTCCCTCGCGATCTCTACGTAAAGGGATCTGGCGGTTACTCTAAGATTAATGCCGTTTCCGAGTACGGCGAGCAGCTGCAAAAAGGCTCGGGTACCAGCGCCCTTAAAAAAGCGGTGGGCGATGTCCTCGGCGTTACCATTAGTAATGTAGCCGTCATCGATTTTAGCGGTGCCATCCAGATTATTGATGCCATGGGAGGGATTGATATTACCGTCCCCGAAGCGCTCTACGATCCTTACTTCCCAGACGATGCCACCAAGGGGTATGCCCCTCTCAATATTAAGGCCGGTGCGCAAAAAATGGATGGTAAAACCGCCCTTCGCTACGCTCGCTCACGCGAAACCACCAGCGATTTTGCCCGCTCAGGACGCCAGCAACAGGTTATCCAGGCAGTAAAAAAGAAGGCAATTGGGGCCGGTATGAGCCCAGTTAAGATTAACGCCATCATTACCGCTGTCAGCAAGAATGTCCGCACCGATCTCCAGCAAGGCGAGATTCTTAGCCTGCTAAATACTTATAAATCAGCCGATAACGCCGGAAGTTTCGTACTCGATACCAGCGATACCCTCGGCCTTCTCACCAGTACTTCGAGTGCTGAAACCGGATACATCGCTGTCCCTATCCTTGGTACTGGAAAATACTCTGCGATCAACCGCTGGTTCCAAAAGAATAGTCCCGATCCGATGATCGCCCGCGACGCCGCTACTATTGTAGTAAGTGGAACCGCAACCGCCACCAAAAAACAGCTAGATGAAGTTGTGGCTACCCTTAAGGATTATGGCTTCAAGGCCACTCTTAGCACCAAGCTCACTACCACCCTCTCTAAAACAACGCTAGTGAGTAAGGTAAAAGATAAAGAAATTACTAAGAATTATCTTGGGTCTCTCTATCCAGCAGCTGGCAGTACTACTAGCCAACTCCCTGAAATCGCTGATTTTGAACTAATCTATGGCCCGTCTACGAAATAAATTACGCATTCTCCCCGAGCGACTTCGCCCCTGGAGAATCCTTGATAATCGGATTATCTCAATCCGATTAGTTGGCGTTACTGTCCTTGCTGCCCTCAGTACCTATCTTGTTATCTGTGGCGTGGGCGCAATCGAAACCTATCATGGTAAGCGCAATGCTGTTACTAGCCTAGTTGAGCGAATCGCCCCTCTTCCGGCCGTAGCCGCTAACGGAGAAAGCATTAGCGTTCGTCGAGTTCGCTTTGAAGCCGCCGCGCGATACCACTACGCACAAAAGAAGCCTCTCGCCGTTACCGAGCAAGAAACCTACGCCCTTGTTCTTAAGCAGCAGCAAAGCCGATTGCTCTACGAGCAAGAACTCCGAAAACGCGGCCTTCTCCCTACCGAGCAACAAATTACCGCCGAGCTTGATGCGCTCTACAAGCAAGCTGCCTGCCTTAAAGAAGACGGCTCATCTCTTACCGCTGATAGCTCTTGTAAGGGCGATCTTGCCACCGGGCGCGACCGTCTTGCACTCTTCCTTACCATGCAATATGGCGATCAAGTAACCCTGACCGATTTCCGCCGCTGGACGACCGAAGCCCTTTACGAATCAATTATTCAGCGCTCGGTTCTTTCTCAGGTTGAAGTAAGCCATATTCTGATCGCCATCCCCGATAATGCCTCTAATGATGTTATCGAGCAGCGCCGCAAGCTGGCTGCCGATATTAAAGGGAAAATTACCGATACCACCAAGTTTGCCGACTTCGCCAAGCAATATTCAGAAGATGTTGCCTCCCGCGATAAAGGCGGGGCACTTGGTAGTACCTCAAAAGGAAGCGATGCGCCAATCTATTCAGGTGATTTTGAAGATGCCATCTTCACCCTTCCAGTTAATTCCATTTCCGATCCGGTCCGCAGCCCGTACGGCTGGCATATTATTCAGGTAACCAAGCGCACCGGTACCGAGAACCTGAGCCTAGCCAAGTTTACTGATAAACTAGTGGCCGAATCTAAGGCAAAGATCTTACTTCCGGTTCCAGTGAAGTAAGTGCGGATTTAATCTAGACAACAGGTTAGAAAACATGTAGTCTACTTCCGTTGCTGGGGGCGTAGCTCAGTTGGTTAGAGCGCCACACTGTCACTGTGGAGGTCGCGAGTTCGAGTCTCGTCGCTCCCGCCAGTATCAAAAAAGACTGCCTTGGCAGTCTTTTTTGATACTCGTGAGCTCCGGTGGATGAGAACTCGCAGAGTTCGCCTGCTCAATTCCATTTGAGCGAAGCGAAGAGCAGTTAAGGAACCGAAGGTTCCGCCGTCTCGTCGCATCCCTTACAATGGCACCACCTTCACACTTGCACTCGGCGTAACCACCACCTCACTCGAACTTTCTGGAATTGGCGTACCCTCAATCTCAACAATCTGACCGTCATCTTGAACATTATCCAGGTCAGAACCTACGTTGTAGTAAGCATACACACCAATAGTCACCAGTGCTGCCAGACCTATCACCACAGTAATCGAGCCAATCGTGGTATCGCGCAAGGCATACCGGTACAACGCGATCACAAAACCAATCACTGCTACCGTACCAACCAGTACCGTTGTCCACTGCACGTCGGCGCCAAAATAAAGACTTCGTGCCAAAAGTGAATGCCCAGCCGCAAAAACTGGTACCGCCCAAGCTAAGACTCGAGCACTCTTCCAGAGTTCGGGATATTTGTGATGAGCCTTACTACTAGAAGTAGCCAATACCACGAGCAAGAAAAGATCAGCTAAAAAGCCAAGTACAATCGGCCGAGTAAACACATAGGAAAGATTCATTCCACCAAACCAAGAAAGGGCAGTTGCCCCGTGCAGTAAAAAGGTAAGAGAGGCCGCAATACCAAAATCTCGCTGATACAGCGCAAGGGTGTGGAATCGATGAGTTACACGACCCAAAACCGCAGGCAGCAAGAAGAGGGTAAGCCAGATAACTCCAACGCTTGCTGAAAAAGAAACCCGCGCCTCCTCAGGAACCAGAAGGTAGGCGACCACAGTACTGGCAGTCATTACCGCCCATAACCAGTGACCTAACGGGGAAGAATAGTGAGCGTGGTTCATGATCTTAGCAGCTTACGGATAATCTTTTTCCGGATTGGATGTAGTCGCTTAGTAACACTAAGCCAGACGAATAATGCGACCCCAAGCGCCACTAATACCCCGATAAGGGCCGGAAGGGGGAAATAAATGAATAACCGAGTCGCCTCTTCGCGTAGTTGTCCATCGCGAATTAAGACATTGGCACGATAAATGCCAGGAAGGGTAGTGGCGCTCCAGTTATATGTTTGCTGTCGAATACTGCCGGGGTAGGTAGTAAGAATACCCTGACCATCAGCCAAAAAAGTTTCTACCTCTCCACCAAAGAGTGTACGAATACTTAGAGTAGTAACCGGGCGAACCGCTACTGACCCTTCGTTTTTTAAGCGAACGTTAAGAGGAACATCGGTAGCGGTTGCAATAATCGGCGCAGAAAAAGAGGCAATATCCGCCTTCAAGCTAACCTCTCCCTTAACCGTAATCGCCATCACCACCATTAGCTCGGCCTGCACCTGTACATCGCCACCATCTTGCTGCAACTCACTTAACGGGCGAAGTGCCAAAGCCGCAAGCTGAGTACCTGGCTTGGCTTTTTGAGGTACTGCAATAGGGACCTGAATAACCTGTACTCCTGGACTCAAAATTTGCTCAACTGGAGTCTCTATCCACTTACTTAGGCCATCAATAGGAGAATCTACCACCCCAAGCTCTCCCTGCTCACCCTTAGGTGCTAGTGTGTAGCTAATAAAGCGGACTGGCAGCGCCTGGCTACTAAGATTCTCGATGGTAAGACTACGAATAATACGCTCCCCCGGGCCAATCTCGTCTTCCATAATAACCGGCGATACCCGCAGCGAAATAGGGGCAGCCTGCGCAGGAGAAGCACTGAGGCCACTAAAAAGAATTGCGACCAGTACCCCAAAGAAAAAGAATCGCTTAATAAGTAGGGACCAGAACATACAGCACAGTTACCGCATAACTACCCGCCTTCTGGTTAGTACCCGCCTTTGCCCGAAAAGTAAGGGTATTATTTTCGGTGACGGTACCCCCGGTAGTAGAAAAACCACCGCTGATCACCGCTACACCGTTTGGCCCAACCGAAGTGGTAGGAATAGCACAGTATTTAGTACCGCCGTTATTAAACTTATTACCGTCAATATCATCGGTGCTGGAGATACCAAAGGCTGCCCCGCTACTTGGCCAACTAACCGCACTTCCGTTGCACCCAGAATCGGAGATATCGGCAATACTATTAGAGGTATCAATCTGAAGACGTAGAGCGGTAAGCTTGGAGGCATACAGCACGTATCCGCCATAGGCATTGGTAGTAACCGAAACAGCAGAGGTAGCTAGGGAGTCCCAGCTATTACCACTAGTAAGCGAACCGATAGAGACTGTATCACTTCCATAGGTAAAGGTAAGGCTAGGCAAGATTCTAACGCCATTTGAACAGGCTGGAGTCTCTACCGTGATTCCGGCGTTATTAAAGGCACGAATGCAGGTAATGTATTCTGTACTGGTTCGAAGCCCAAGCCCGGCTCCACTTACCGAAATACTAGTGGCGGTACTTGCATCATTCCAAACACTGCATGCCGCCCAACTACCACCGGTAGCGTCCCAACAATATTGATCCACCGTGCGCCTTAGGAGATATTCGTACCGAGAAATACCTGATTCCGGGTCGCTAAATCCGCTCCAGTTAGCCTGGATAGTAGTCATGCTTTGCTGCGAATCAATATCAGCTCCTGAGCCATCATTAACCGTTCCATTTGCAGGAGGAGTAGGATCTGCAGTAATACCGCCTGCACCCAGGGTATTACCAGACGTACCGCCAACTGATGCTCCAGGAGCTACCGCACCGTTGTTATTCTGAAGCTGGAAATTAGTGCTGCTAGTAGTACTTTCTCCATCACTGCTAATACTTGGCTCGCGCAAGATAAAACTAGAAGAGGTAAGTGCATCATCGGCAATCGTTGGAGTCCAACTCGCCACAAAAAATGCGCCACCCAGTAACACTGAAATGCAGGTAATAAAGTACTTAGAAGCGATACCAGATCGTAATATCATCACCAGAAGTTATCGTTGTCATGTTTACCGTACTGTTGGTGGTATCAACCGTTGGAATCGCCATCGCTGCCGTATTCTTTTTTACCTTGTAGACAGTACTTTGGCCATGGAGAGGATTAGAAAGACCAAGTAACTCACCGATTCCCACAGCAATGCTACTACCTATTACACAGGTAGAAGGAAGAGTAATAGAGGTAATACTAGCAAATGCTTTATTACCCGAGTGAATAGTATTATCGCTGATACTAATATTTTCAGTACTGGTGGTACCATCGGAAAGCTTTCCAGAAATAATAACATTACCGGTTGGGGTACTTCCGCCACTTTCGGTAATACTTACATTACGTGGGACATCGGGGTCGGTAATACCGCCAGTAATCACCTGTGTGGTCCCGTCGCAAGCTGTAGAAGTAAGCACCGCATTAGTTGAAATTGCCTGGACATCCATAAAGGTATCCATCGAACTTGCAATAGTTGCTGCACCCACGGCACCCAACTTGCCAGCGTTATCGATGGTGAGGTAATCGCTACTTGAACCAACCTGGACAATTCCAGGGCCGTTGGGGCGGATGAGAATATTTGCCGTACCGGCTGCGGTAATGGTTAAATCGCCACTTGCCGTGGTTACCTGAGGAGTTTTAACTTGCTCCACAAAGGTGGCCGTTCCTGTTGCTGTAATGGTGGCAACTACGGCATTTCCGTTATCTTTTACTTCAAGTAAATTAGCGCTCTGGCTAGCTGCGCCCTTAATGGTTACCGGAACGGTGGTGTTGGCATTAGCAGTAAAGGCAGAAGGACCACCGGTTACTGAAAATGGCTTAGCCACCACAATGGAAGCATTTGAACCAAGACCATCGAGCGTAGCGACACCGTCGGAGGCAACTGAAACCGTAAGCTTATTACTGGCATCGAACCGAGCACTTAACTGAGGTGCGCTAGCACTGGTAAAGGTAGCCGCCGCAGAATTAACCGTGGACGCCAGGGTAAGCGAGCCATCGGAAGCAATACGATTGGCAGAAGTGAAAAACTGAATATTTCCGGTAGAAGCATACTGAAAGGTAAGGGTATTGCTTCCTGTGGCGGAAATAACTGGATTTGAATCTGCCAGGCTAATCCCGCCGTCGTTATCGAGCTTGAGGATATTATTAGCACTCGTACCTGGATCGAGGCCATCAATCTTATCCGCATTTAAGGCGTAGGGAACCGCAACTACTTGCTTGCGGGGGGAGAAGGTCTCGAAGGTTCCGCACGAGCCAGTATAGGTAGCCGCCTCAATCTGGAGATAGACCGTAGCGTTGCTATTAAAATCGAAGTTGAGCGCGTCGGCGGTATCGATACCGACATTGGCGGCAAACTTACCATTAGTAACCGTAAGCTGAGCTGAGCTAGGTGAGCTACTAGGCCAGAGACGAGTGCCGGTACTAGGAGTGGCACTATCCCAGATAGAAAATTTGAAGCAATAGGTGGTGCCCGTACTACCGCCAAGTAATACGCCGCTCGAGTTGGCGAGTACACCCTGAAATGAAAAAGCTTTGGGGGTACCGGCCGTGGCATAGGCGTGCGGAAGCGCACCGAAAAATAGGCTTGCAGAGAGCAAGATTGATACGACGCACGAGGTAACTAAGCGCAGGGACTGTGCTAAGCTTGAGCGCAAGATGTTCACGAGTCCAGTGTACCACGTACAAAGCCCTAAACGACACCTACGAGGCCTCGTTCTGTGTATAGCTTTTACAGCTCTCACAGCCTCTATCTTTGGTGTACCGTTTTTAGCGTATGCCACCCCTCCGGCCGATGCCATCGTAAATGCTGGAGACACCATTTACGATCAGCGAACAATTAAAAACACAAGCTCTCAGACTATTGAATATCAGCTAGATACAACCCTTACCGATCAAGAGCAGGAAAGCAAAGAAAGCACCCTCCCGATCGCCTTTAATCCCCCGCGCTGGATCCAAATTGAGCCAAATCGTCTTACCCTAACCGCAGGAGCCAGTCAGCGTATTACCGTTAAGGTTACTATCCCCGAACAAGCCGAGCCAGGGCTGCACAACCTTACACTGCGCGGCTACCGAAGTGGTACTCAAAACGTCACCAAGCAGCAAGTACTTTTTAGTGAGACTCTTAACCTTCAGGTTATTGGCGAAACAAAAACCAATGTCGAGCTTCAGGCAGTTACTATTCCACCTCGCTATCGCTGGGGGGAACTGAGCTTTTTACAGTTACAGTTTAGCAATACCGGCGCAACGGTTCGCGGAGTAGTAAGCGGCACCATTCAGATTGCAGGAATCCGTCGAAGAGATGTAATTGCCATTCCAACCAGCACAGTGCTCCCCGAGGATACTATCCGCCTACAGATTGGCCTACCAGATCAGCTCAAGCCCGGCATCTATCGTATTTCGGGTTCGGTAATTGTAGCTGGGGCTGATGGCAATAAAGAGATTACCCTCCCCACTAAATCAATCTGGGTACTGCCTTCTTTTGATACCTGGAGCACACTTGGCCTACTAACAGCGCTAGCAGCCGCAATACTAGGCGTTCGCTACGCCCTACTAGCAGCAAAAAGGCAGCGTCGGAAGTGGTAATTAGGTAAAAAAAGCCCCTCCGAGGAGGGGCTTTTTAAAACGGTAGAGAGCCTACGCGTTTTTCACGATAGACATACCGGCAAAGGCAGCCTTATCACCCAAAGCTTCTTCGATGCGAAGGAGTTGGTTGTACTTGGCGGTGCGCTCGCTACGGCAAAGAGAACCAGTCTTAATCTGACCAGTAGCCAGGCCAACGACAAAATCGGCAATGGTGACATCTTCGGTTTCGCCAGAACGGTGAGATACTACCGCGGTAAAGCCGGCGGCGTGCGCCATGTGGATGGAATCGATGGTTTCGGAGACGGTACCAATTTGGTTGAGCTTAATAAGAATGGAGTTACCAGACTTTTCAGCGATACCACGCTTTAGGCGTGCGACATTGGTAACGAAGAGATCGTCGCCAACAATTTGTAGGCGGTCGCCGAGCTTCTCGGTCTTGAGGCGATATCCCTCCCAATCATCTTCGGCGAAGCCATCTTCGATGGAGATGATCGGATATTTTTCGATCCAGCTAGCGTATAAATCGACCATCTCGGCAGTGGTGAGAGTGCGACCCTCGCTTGCAAGAACATACTTACCGTCTTCAAAGAGCTCGGTAGCGGCGGCATCGATAGCAATAAAGATATCTTTTCCGGCAACGTAACCCGCGGCGGCGATAGCCTCCATGATTACCTCGAGAGCACCTTCGTTATTACCAAGAGAAGGAGCAAAGCCACCTTCATCTCCAACGCTGGTGGTTAAGCCGCGCTTGTGCAAGATCTTTTTAAGAGCGTGGAATACTTCTGAACCCATGCGAAGTGCCTCGCTAAAACTAGAAGCTCCGGCAGGCATGATCATGAACTCTTGCAGATCGGTAGATTTTTCGGCGTGCTTACCCCCATTAAGAATGTTCATCATGGGAACTGGCAGGGTAAGAGAAGAAGTACCGGCGATTTCAGCAAAGTACTGGTAGAGCGGCTTCTTCTCACTAAGAGCAGCAGCATGAGCAAAAGCCATAGAGACACCAAGGATGGCATTAGCCCCAAAGTTGCCTTTGTTCTCGGTGCCATCGAGCTTGATCATGGCATCGTCGAGCGAGCGTTGATCGAACTCTCCGCCCACCAAACCTGCGGCAAGCTCGTTCTTAACGTGACCAACTGCCTTGTGGACGCCCTTACCGCCATAGCGCGCCTCGCCATCGCGAAGCTCTACCGCCTCATGGCTACCAGTGGAAGCACCAGAAGGAACAGCGGCACGACCAAAAGAGCCATCGGACAAAACTACCTCTACCTCTACGGTTGGATTACCGCGGGAATCGAGGATCTCACGAGCATGAAGCGACGAAATAGTGTGCTGCATAAAATGATCATTACTAAATTGCCTGAATAGCCTAGCTGATTCCCCTAAAGGAGACTAGGCTCTTCAAGAAACCGCCATATTTGAATAGCTACCCCTTACGCGGATCTGCAAATCCTTCTTTACCAAGTAATCCGTACATATACTGCTTTCCAAGCTCAACCCCGGGCTGATCAAAGGCATTTACCCCAAACAATTCTCCAGCGTAGAGAGTAGTAAGTTCGAAGAAATAGAGTACTTCACCCAACGTCTCGGCGGTAAGTTCAGGCAGAATAAGACAGCCGCTTGGTTTTCCGGATCTAGCCAAAGCCAAAGCAGTAGCTTCTTGCTCAGCGTGTAAAATATCGGTGAAGCTTCGCCCCTTTAGATATCCCATTCCCTCTTGATCAGTCAATGATTCCGGTAAGTGCAAGTTAACATGCGAGGTTTCGGTTCGAATAAAGGTAAAGACCTTATCGGCTGGACCTTCCATGTAGAGCTGGACTTGCGAATGTTGATCGGTGGGACCAACCGCTGCGATAGGAGTAGGGCCAATATCGAGCACCGTTTTACCATCGGCCGCCAAATGCTTTCCCAAACTTTCAGCCCAGAGCTGCCTAAACCAAAAGCCAACTTCTCGAAGGCGATACTGATACGGCATCAAAACCGAAATAGGCCGCCCCTGAAGATAATGCCAGTGCTGAAGCACAGCAAATTGCAGCATGGGATTACTCATGGGAGTAAGTACTTTATCTGCCGCATCTACTTCTTGCGCACCGGCCAGTAAGCCTCGAATATCTACCCCAACAATCGCCAAGGGGAGCAATCCAACTGAAGAAAGGACCGAAAAACGGCCGCCAACCGCAGGGGGAACTGCCAAACTCTTATACCCTTTTGACTGAACCAAAGCACGGAGCGTGCCCTTTTCAGGATCGGTAACCAAGACAATATGCTCGCGCGCCTCTAACTCGCCCAATTGTTTTTCTAGTTGATCGCGCAGGTAGACAAAGGTGCTCATTTGCTCAACCGTGTTGCCCGACTTTGAGATTACAATAATGCAGGTTTCCATCAGGGAAACGACATCAAGCACCTCTTGCAGCGCCTCAGGGTCGGTGGTATCACCCACGAAAAAGAGCTTAGGATTCCCGCCTCGCAGATTATAAAACTGGTGATTCAAGGCGCGGTGTACGGCCCGGGCGCCAAGATCTGAGCCGCCAATTCCTACTACCAACACCGACTTGAATCTATTTTTAATATGATCCGCCAGTTGCTCGATCTCAGCCAAGGTTTCTTCAGTCTGATAGGGGAGCTGCGCAAAGCCAAACTCGCCAGCGTCTTTTTTTGATTGGATCGTCTCCCACAGCCCTTCATGCCCGGTAAGCATATCTTCAAATACCGTTGAAGAAATACCACGCTCACCAATCTGATCAGATAGCTGGAAAGAATAATCGTAACGAATCTGCATACAAGAAGGTTATGGTTTAAACCAGAAATATCGCCGCTTTGTGCGCCGAGCCAAGAGATGAGCTTCGGTTATCAGAGGAGCGAGGGCGCCCATAGTGGGCACTACTAGTGTAGCATCCGCACGCAACAGTTGCAGCGCTCGCGCCGAGCCGGAACCTTTTCGCATCGCCCGAAGTACCGCCGAATCGCCCTGCACTTCTTCATGCAACTTAGCTGCTACCGCCTGCTGCTCGTGGGTGCTTAATTCGCTTCTCCAGAGGGCAATACGCAATGTTTCTGCCGCAACCTCTACCGTACGATGCCGCTCTTGGCAGAGCAAAACCTGGCGAATCCCATGCTGATCAAGCACTTCACTTAACCCCAAACTAGCTGAACCATATGACCGAGCTAACGAAAAAATAGCCAAAATCCGCTTTGGCTGCCGCTGCGCCAACACATACACCTGCGAACCATCGCTTAGCATCTGATCAATTAAGGTGCGCACACTTACACCAGTATCAAAATCTGCCGCCATCAGTTGATCTGGCATTCCAAGTAAATACCAGGCCCTGTCCATCTTAGTAATGTAGGCTCCCCCGGGCAATTGATCGAGCTCCAGCTCGCGAAGTTGCAAGGAAAACTCTTGAGCCGAGCGAACGAGCGCACTCAACACCAAAGAATGACTCTGATGTGCCATGCTAGCTGCAAGTTGCAGTACTTTATCGCGGGTTGCAATGGTCTGATCTTCGGTTGCCACTAAACGCCTAAGCAGTGGGGGAGCGTCTTCATACGCCTCGCAACCCAAAATAACTACCTGCTGTAGGCGTAGTAGCGCCTTAAAAGCTGGAATTGATACTTCGGAAACACCAAACCGCTCGGGCCAGCAGGCAAGCTCCTTAGTAAGAAAAGATCGTTCAAACATATAGTTTCAGGATAGCAGTGCCTCAACAGCTGTGCTATGGTTTGAGCCGTAATGAAGCACGACTCCCCTGTTTCCCTCGAAGCTCACGTAAATGAGCTCCTGCAAACCATTGCACCCACCCTTGGCCTGCACGGTGGTAGCCTTGAGTTGGTCTCAATCTCTGAAGAAGGTGTGGTTGCCATTCGCTTTGCCGGAGCTTGCATCGGTTGCGCCGCCGCAACTTACACCCTCGACTTTGGTATTAAGCGCTATCTTATGCTGCAAGATGCTCGCATCCACGATGTCATTGCGGTAAACGATGAGCCCATTACCCATGCCGCGCCAACCATTCCACTTCCCTTCCATGCTTAATATCTCAAACCTTCGGGTCAGTATTGATCAAAAGCCAATCCTGAAAGGGCTTTCTCTTTCCTTACGCCAAGGCGAGCTCGCCGTACTAATGGGACCAAATGGCTCGGGCAAATCCACCCTCACTCAAGCACTAGCCGGGCACCCAAGCTACCTTATTACAGAAGGCAGTATTTTATTGGGCGAAGCTATCATCACCGAAGCCGCACCAGAAGAGCGGGCTGCTACCGGCCTTTTTGTCGCCTTTCAAAATCCCCCCAGCATTCCTGGCGTTCCCGTGGCAGATTTTCTTCGTATTGCGGTAAGTAGTCTCGCCACTGCACGCGGCAATCAACCCCCAGATAGCGGCACGTTCTTACGGTCCTTGCGCGATGCCCTTGGGAAGGTTGGCCTCTCACTCGATTTCGCCGAACGCAACTTAGGCGAAGGCTTCTCTGGTGGAGAAAAGAAGCGCCTCGAGCTTCTCCAGGCTCTCTTACTACAACCCAAAGTGGTCGTGTTTGATGAGCTTGATTCTGGCCTCGATGTCGACGCCCTTAAGCTTGTCCAAGAAATTATTACCGACCTCCGCGCCGCCGGCACTACCATTCTTTACATCACGCACTACCCAGAGCTAGTAGATCAGCTTCAGCCCGATAGCGTTCACATTTTGCAAGATGGAGTCATTACCCGCTCCGGTACTGGTGAGCTCGGGGAGTCAATCGCCAAACATGGCTACCGCTAATTACACCCCTCCGGCGTACACCGCCGGTTTCCACGACCCCGAAACCTACCTTGCCCGCACCCCAAAAGGGTTAAGCGAAGAAACAGTCCGAGCTATTTCTGCCTTCAAGCAAGAGCCGGAGTGGATGCTAGAAAAAAGACTAGAAGGCTACCGCATTTTCCTCGAGAAAAGCCTACCCACTTGGGGCGCCGATCTTTCTTCATTAAACTTTGAAGAAATGACGTATTTCTTGCGTGCGCAAGATAAACCCGCCCGCGATTGGGATGATGTGCCCGATGCGATCAAAACTACCTTCGAGCGCCTTGGTGTTCCGCAAGCCGAGCGCGGCCTACTCGCCGGAGTTGGCGCCCAATACGAAAGCGAAGTGGTCTACCATAACCTGCGCCAAGAGTGGACCGAGCAGGGGGTCATTTTCTTAGATTCAGATACCGCCCTCAAAGAACATCCAGAAATTGTTAAGCAGTACTTTGGCACCATCATCTCTGCCCACGACAATATGTTCGCTGCCCTTAATACTGCCGTCTGGAGTGGAGGGAGCTTTGTCTATATTCCCAAAGGAGTAATCCTCGAAACACCGCTCCAAACCTACTTCCGTATTAACGCCCGAAACGCTGGCCAGTTTGAACGAACCCTCATTATCGTAGAAGAAGCCGCCTCGCTACATTATGTAGAAGGCTGTTCTGCTCCTATTTACTCTAGCGATTCCCTGCACGCAGCCGTTGTAGAAGTAATTGCCCTCCCCGAAAGCCGCGTTCGCTACACCACCATCCAAAACTGGTCAGGCGATGTCTACAACCTGGTCACTAAGCGTGCGGTTGCTAAAAAGAATGCCACCGTTGAGTGGGTAGATTGTAACTTAGGCTCAAAAGTTACCATGAAGTACCCATCCGTTATCTTGCAAGAAGAAGGTGCCCGGGCCGAGATCCTCTCACTGGCCGTCGCCGGAAGCGGTCAACACCAGGATGCCGGCGCCAAGGTATTTCATTTAGCCCCCAATACCCGCTCCTTAATCACTTCAAAATCGGTCAGTTACGGTACCGGCAGAAGCTCGTACAGGGGACTGGTGCGAATGACCAAAAAGGCTAGGGGTTCAAAAAGTAGTGTGCAGTGCGATGCCCTTATTCTTGATAGCACCGCCAGGAGCGACACCTACCCCACCATCGACGATCAAACTGGCTCTGCCAAAGTAGAGCATGAGGCAACTGTATCTAAAGTAGGAGAGGAACAGCTTCTCTATCTGCGCTCTCGTGGGTTAAGTGCCGCCGCCGCCACTGCCTTAGTGGTAAATGGCTTCCTGGAGCCAATCATCAAGCAACTCCCTATGGAGTACGCCATCGAGATGAATCGTTTAATCGAGCTTGAAATGGAAGGGTCAGTGGGATGAGCGAAGTTACCATTACCGAGAGTGGAACCTACCACGTTCCCACCGGCATCTCTTCGTACACATTCCGAAGCAACGAAAACCTGGAACTTACCTTCCTCTTCGAAGATTCTGGAGCGGAAACTTCTATCACTGGTGTGGTAGAGGTACATGATGAAGCCCCGTCCTTAAGCATCACCCTTAGACACCTAGCCCCCCAAACCAAGGCAGAAGTTCTCATTAAGACCCTAGTGCGAGGAGAAGGTGCCCCTATCTGCAACGGCGCCATTTATATCGCCCCGGAAGCTTCCGAGAGCGAGTCCTACCTCACCCACCACAGCCTCCTCCTTACGCCAGAGAGTAAAAGCTGGTCCCGGCCATCGCTCGAAATCTGCCACGACCAAGTAAAGTGCTCGCACGCTGCCACCATGCGAAGTCTGGACGACGAAGAGCTCTACTACGCCAGAACCCGCGGGCTCAGCCGCGAAGAGGCAACTAATTTGCTGGTAGCAGGATTCCTCGCCTAAGATAGCTACAATGCTAGTCGTTGCCACCAATCCCACTCTCTCAACGGTATGCTACGCGCTTGCATACCTTACGGCCTTAGCGGTGTTTGCGTGGTCAGCAAAAAGGCGAGGTATCCTATCCTGGAACCTTATCGAGCTTGCCTGTTTTGGGCTTGGCGTGGGCCTGGCAGGTGCCGCCATCGTGCAACTAGCGGTAACCCATAGCCCTGGCCGCAGTATTATTGTCGGTATCTGCATTGGCTATGCCGCCATCCATTTTTCTAAAGCAAAGTTTGGGATTACCAGACCACTTGGTGATCACTTTGCGCTTGCTCTTGCAGCAGGAGAAGGCATTGGTCGTCTTGGCTGCTTTTTTGGCGGCTGTTGCTGCGGCAAAAACTGCCAATCAGTCTTTTCTATCTATCAAAATGGAGCTTGGCGCTACCCCACGCAGCTTTATTCGAGCATAGGTAGTCTTCTTATTTTTGCAGGCTTACTTTGGCTACAAAAGAATAAAAAGCTCCCCGAAAATGGGCTATTTTTCATCTACGGTCTCACCAGTAGCGCCCTGCGGTTTGGCATCGAAAACTACCGAGATGTCGCGCCAATGAGTGGAGTAACGATAACCAGTATTCAACTTCTCTGCCTCGCTGCGGTACTCTATTATTGCGTCATGCTTTGGAAACAACATAAGCAACTCTCTCATGGTTAGTCTTTCCGCCCCCATCCGTAATCCAGTTCCTCCGCGGTATCGGACAGCACTTACTGGAATATATCTCACCCTTCTCATCCTCAGTATTTACCCACTAGCCAATATCGGAACCGCGCCAACTAGCCCGGCCCAAATACCGTGGTTTATCTATGTCATCTATTTCTTGTATGCGGCGGCTGTCTGGCTTGGTGGAGTAGAGGGTAAGTTTAATGGGAAGTCCTTTAAAATAGGGCGAGGAATGCTGCTTTTCTTGCTTCTGGCACTTCTCAACCCGATTGGCCTTTGTTTTGTGGGGATTTTTGGAGGAGTTCCAGGTGCCCTCATTACAGTGGTTAGCATTTTTACCTATTTTGCCGTCACCTCAAGTAATCCGCAGTATAAGGACGCCATTTCTGGTCCTGCGCGCGTAACCTTCCCCAAGAAGGATTGACTCCTAAAGTAATTACGGTAGGGTGGGCAAAAAGAGAGGTGAACGGTGCAGAAAAAACTAAATGCAAGGAAGGTACGGAGTACCCTTTCGTTTTGTGGGGTATTCTTAGCCTTTTTACTGGGGCAGATTGAACGAACCGCCAAAATTAAGGCCGCAATAATCGTTATCCTTTCGGGGATACTAATTATCGGGTTTAAGCTTCACAAGCACGTAACCCGAGAGCAACTCGCCTTCTACGGCAAGGTTGCGCTTTTTGTGGGCTATCCCCTTTGGGGGCTAGGTATCACTATCGCGGCGAGAAGAAGCCATTGCCCAAAACGCACAAGAAGAAACCAAGTGGTCGGACTGCTGGTAAACCGGCTTGGAGCAATCGCACCAGGCACTACACTGGTGATATGCAATCAAGTAAGTCCCGTAGTCTTTTTGGTGGTAATGTTCGGTCTAGTCTATAAACTAGGCCTCCAGCCACTGATCATCTTCTGGAAAAAGAAAGAGTCAAAACCCTTTCCAGAGCGCTTACGGTATAGAACCGAGTTTATAGCCAACCAAAAGAAAGCCTCTTAGCAACCTGCTAAGAGGCTTTTTCGTGGTGCGAACCTTCGCGCTTTTCCTTAGAATTTGCTATAGCATCTGTACATGAGCTCACTACGAAACGATTTTCCTTTTTTTGACGAACACCCAGAGCTTACCTATCTGGATAGCGCCGCTACTACCCAAAAACCTGCGGTAGTTCTTGAAGCTGTTACCAAAGCCCTTACCTCAACTACCACTGTTCATCGTTCAACATTCCCGCTGGCCGAGCAACAAACCGAAAGCTATGAAGCAGTACGTAAGCAGGTGGCTGGATTTATTCACGCTACACCCGAAGAAGTTATCTTTACCCCAAGCGCTACCTACGCCGCTAATCTGTTAGCACAAGGACTAGCCCATACCCTTACGGCAGAAAGTGAAATCCTGGTAGGGGAGGCTGAGCACCACAGTAATCTCCTGCCATGGCGAGCCGTGGCCGAGCAAACCGGTGCCAAGCTCACTCTTATTCCTAGTAACGACGGATCTTACACAGCCGAAAGCATTGTTTCACTCCTTAACGAGCGGGTAGGGTATGTAGTGCTTTCGCATGCTTCAAACGTAACTGGCGCCCTAACCGATATTCCTGCTCTGCGGGCACTTCTACCAAATCACGCCAAGCTCATTCTCGATTGCAGCCAAACTGCCGCCCACCTTCCTCTAGAAGCCGCCAAACTAGCAGATGCCCTCTTCTTTGCCGCCCACAAAGTGTACGCACCAAGTGGCACCGGCGTTCTGTATGTAAACCCCACCCTCCAAAAAGACCTGAGACCTACCTATCTGGGTGGCGGCATGGTCCAGCGTGTCTGGGCAGATACCCAAGAGCTACAAAAAGGCGTTGCCCAGTTTGAAGCCGGTAGTCCGAACCTTGAATCGGTTCTTGGCCTTGGTGCCGCACTTTCTTATCTAGAAGCGATCCCAGAAAAAACAAATGTAATGGGGGAGCGGCTTATCACCATGCTTTCTGCCCTGCCTTTTGTAAGCATTCTCGGCACCCCCCATCCTCAAATTGGGCTAGTTGGGTTTAGCGTCACCGGCGCCCATCCTCACGATATTGCCCATATCTTAGGCGAGCAGGGAGTCTGCATCCGTGCTGGCCAGCACTGCTCCGGGCCTCTACACGATACCTTGGGCGTACCCGCCAGTTTGCGGGCCAGTTGCGGGGTTTACACCAACGAAGAAGATATCATCAATCTGGAAGGGGCGCTTAAAACCGCGTATGCAAAACTTAACTCCTAGTCTGTACGATCAGCGCGATCTGCTCGATCGCGCCCGCTTCCCTCGCTTTGGTGGGACGCTTAGCGGTGCGGCAACTCACTTCGGCAAAGGTGCCAATCTTAGCTGTGGTGATGAAGTCACCCTCGAGCTCCAGGTGGAGGATAGAATTATTCTCCAAGCCCGCCACCTAACCCGTGGCTGCGCCATCTGCACCGCCAGCGCCGATATGCTCTGCGAGCATTTACTCAACACCCCCCTTGAGCCAAATGCACCAGAAATCGAAATTGCCGGACTCAGCCCTAGCCGGATGAAGTGCAAAGAGGTGGCGCTTGAGGCGTTCCGTGATCTATACTCGAGCTATGAGTGAAGAACCAAAGCCCCGACCAACAACAATTGCTGAAGCAGTAGCCATGGCAGCTGGCCGTTCTGGAAAGGAATCAAC
>JAYUZR010000052.1:0-2841 GCA_043751595.1 Candidatus Berkelbacteria bacterium | reverse complement strand
ATTCGTGCAGGTCGGAACTTACCCGACAAGGAATTTCGCTACCTTAGGACCGTTATAGTTACGGCCGCCGTTTACCGGGGCTTCGGTTCGAAGCTTCGCCTTGCGGCTAACTTCTCCCCTTAACCTTCCGGCACCGGGCAGGCGTCAGTCCCTATACGTCGTCTTGCGACTTTGCAGAGACCTGTGTTTTTAGTAAACAGTCGCTACCCCCGTTTCACTGCGACCCACTCGCGCTCAGGAGGCAAGCTCCTTTACGAGGATGGGCACACCTTCTCCCGAAGTTACGGTGTCATTTTGCAGAGTTCCTTCACGAGAGTTCTCTCAAGCGCCTTGGGATATTCTCCCCACCCACCTGAGTCGGTTTGCGGTACGGTCACCAAAGTGACTCAGCGCGCGGCTTTTCTTGGAAGCATGGGATTACTGAGTTTGTGGAGCTAGGCTCCTCCTCATTACGTCTCGGAGTAATGACCCTACGTTTGTCCGTCACCGGTCCTATAGGGTCCTCCTACATGTTTGAACGACCATCCATCAGGTCGCTCAGCTACCCTTCTCCGTCCCCGCTCGCTTCAACGTCTACCTTGGTGGTGCAGGAATATTCGCCTGCTTTCCATCGCCTACGCCTATCGGCCTCGGCTTAGGTACCGACTAACCCTGGGAGGATTAACCGTGCCCAGGAAACCTTGGGCTTACGGCGACACAGTTTCCCACTGTGTTTATCGCTACTCAAGCCAGGATTTTCTCCTCCAATATCTCCAGTAGTCCTCACGATCTACCTTCGCAGACGTATGGAGTGCTCCCCTACTGCATCGACTTTCGTCTAGCCCGCAGCTTCGGTAGTATGCTTGAGCCCCGTTACATTTTCGGCGCGGGCCCGCTTGACCAGTGAGCTATTACGCTTTCTTTAAAGGATGGCTGCTTCTAAGCCAACCTCCTGGCTGTCAGGGCGTTCCCACATCCTTTTCCACTTAGCATACATTTTGGGACCTTAGCTGGCGGTCTGGGTTCTTTCCCTCTCGACGATGGAACTTATCTCCCACCGTCTCACTGCCGGAGTAACAGTTGCAGGTATTCGGAGTTTGGTTGGGTTTGGTAACCTGGTAAGGCCCCTAGCCCATCCAGTGCTCTACCTCCTGCACTGAATCGTCCGACGCTGTACCTAAATACATTTCGGGGAGAACCAGCTATCTCCAGGTTTGATTGGCCTTTCACTCCTACCGACAGCTCATCCCCTAAATTTTCAACTTTAGTGGGTTCGGACCTCCACGTGGTTTTACCCACGTTTCATCCTGGCCATCGGTAGATCACGCTGGTTTCGGGTCCACAACACGCAACTTGTCGCCCCATTCGGACTCGGTTTCCCTTCGGCTCCGCCCTCGCTCTCGCTACGGCTTAACCTTGCTACGCATTAGTGAGTCCCTGGCTCATCATTCAAGAAGCACGCAATCACCGTTTACTCCTTGCGGAGAACCGGCTTTCACTGCTTGTAGGCATGCGGTTTCAGGTACTATTTCACTCCCCTCGCAGGGGTTCTTTTCACCTTTCCCTCACGGTACTAGTTCACTATCGGTCGCTAAGTAGTATTTAGCCTTGGAAGATGGTCCTCCCAGCTTCCCACGGGATTACACGTGTCCCGCGGTACTCGGGTGCCGTCGATGAGGCCAATCCATTTCGAACACGGGGCTATCACCCGCTATGGCCAGACTTTCCAGACTGTTATTCTATAGATTGGCTTGATGACTCATTGGAACTCCAGCAGAAGTTCCCTGACGGACCCACAACCCCGATTATGCAACGCCTGCTTGCTTACACATAATCGGTTTGGGCTACTCCCCGTTCGCTCGCCGCTACTTGGGGAATCTCTGGTTTGATTTCTTTTCCTCGAGGTACTTAGATGGTTCAGTTTCCTCGGTTAGCTTCCTTTGCCTATGAATTCAGCAAAGGATGACTTGGCATTACCCAAGCCCGGTTTCCCGATTCGGGTATCTCCGGATCGAAGCCTGCTTAGCGGCTCCCCGGAGCTTATCGCAGCTTTCCACGCCCTTCATCGCCTCTTAGCGCCTAGGCATCCACCGCACGCCCTTAGTAGCTTGACCACCATATTGCTCTATCATTCTCAGTTTGGGTGGGTCGAGGCCAAGGTTCAGATCGAGAATCAATTGTAGTAGATTACCGACTAACCTCAAATACCTAGCGACACCACATCGCTATTCTCTAAGGACGTCTTAATGCAGATATTTAGTTTTCAATGAGCAGCAAGTAAACGGGCCTATGACCCGGGGTCTCGCTTGTGGAGCTGATCGGGATCGAACCGACGACCTCCTGAATGCAAATCAGGCGCTCTCCCAGCTGAGCTACAGCCCCAGAAGAGACGAAGGGTCGACGCTGTCGGTGTCCACTTGGTGGGCCCAGGTAGACTCGAACTACCCACCTCACGCTTATCAGGCGTGCGCTCTAACCAACTGAGCTATGGGCCCGAGCACAGGGTCCGCCTCCCGATGGACGCTCTCACCGCTTTCAACGAGCACCCGAGACTGCCTGGTTCAAGAACCAGAGCGGGTCAGCCCCTGAAAGCTGAACAGCAAATTAGGTATTGTATTAGCCATTGACCTAGATGCGACTGGCCGAAGCCAGACGTATGCACCTTAGAAAGGAGGTGATCCAGCCGCAGGTTCCCCTACGGCTACCTTGTTACGACTTCACCCCAATCATCGAACAGACCGTTGGCGCCTGCCCCCCTTGCGGGTTGGCTCAACGACTTCAGGTCCATCCAACTTTCGTGGTGTGACGGGCGGTGTGTACAAGGCCCGGGAACGTATTCACCGCGGCATGCTGATCCGCGAT
>JAYUZR010000051.1:0-6171 GCA_043751595.1 Candidatus Berkelbacteria bacterium | reverse complement strand
GGTAAGGGTGTTAGTGGCGCTGGATTGCTCGGCAAACGCAACCATATTGCCCAGGCCAGCCAGGACAAAAACGGTACAAGTTACGCAGCCAATGATTCTTAACACTAGAGGAGTACTTTCCTATAGATTATATACCCATCGCTCGGTGTAGTAAAAATAGGAGCCGCAACATAGAGCCCGCCTTGGCGCCTTACCAGGTAGGGCTTAGTAAGGGCGAGAGATTCTTGCATGGTGGGAGTAATAACCCCAGGCCAGACATTTGCCTGCACCGAAATAAGGTTGAGTTGCGGCAAATCAACGCTACTAGATTCTACTAGCACTCCTTTTACAATATGCTGCCAATCGTTGATTGGGCCATGTAAGCGGGCGGCAATAATTGGCCTATTTGATTCCTGAAGGGCGGTAATCAGGGTGGTATCGGTAATGATGCCCTCGTAGGTTTCTTCGATCGCTTGTGTGCGCAGGGTTTGGGTAAGCCAAAGGAAGAATACTACTACCAGGCAGCCGAATATGTACCAAACCCGCTTAGAGTTTAAGTACTTCTTAGTCGAGTTTCTCATGTCGCTCGAGGATAAGCGCAATAAAGACGTAGGCAATAAGGAGGCCAAAGATATCGCGCAGGGCTACCCAAAGGTGACTGTAGGCGAGCTGGTCTTTAAGATCATCAATCTTAGATTCAAACTGAGCCTTGGGGTAGTAGCTTATTACTTCTACATGGGCAACGGGGAGGCTAGTGCCCTTTACGAAGGATTCTCCGTAGAGATCGGTATGTTCCTGGTAGGTGTATGTGCCAGGCTTAGTGAGAAGATCGGTGATCATCCGCTCCTTGCCCTTAAGATTGATTGGCGCATCAGAGAGTTTGGGCTCAGCCTCGGAGAGGACGAGGTTTCCGGAATCATCAACTACTACTGAATGGACTTCAATAAAGGGAGAAGGATCGCTAATGGCGCTAAGCTTGGTATGAAGAGACTGGAGGTTATTGCCAGCAAGGATAATGCCGATAACGGTATTATTGGCATCGAGTATTGGTGTGGCAAAGACAACAGCATAGATGCCTCGAATGGTTTTAAAGGCGGGGGTTGTCACCGTCTTTTTGGTGGTGAGTAGTTCTTGAATATAGGCCCTACCAGAGAGATCTTTCCCTACTACACTTGCTGCAGTTGGATCATCGTTAGAGGTGCTCAAGACAATTCCCTTTGGATTAAGAAGTGAAAGACTACCAAAGGTATGGGTCATCGAGCGGGCTGTGGCAGCGTATTGATCCAGTTCGGTCCCGGGCGTGAGTATCTTTTGGGCAAGTACTGGATCTTTAGCTACGGCCTCAATTGAGATAACTGAATCGGCATAAAACTGGGAAACAAGATTGAGGTTATTACTGTGGAGGCTATCGAGCTGCGCGAGGGCAATTTGCTCGAAGGCTTTACGATACTGCAGCTGCACGTCATGCTGGGCTTGCGTATAGTTAATGTAAACGGAGATCGTAAGCAAGAAGAACGTTACCGCCACAATGCTGATAAAGGTTCGGCGACGGCGGTGTAATCTTGGCCAAGTAAGTTTCATGCAATCAGTGTATCACGGCATTCATAGATATTTAAGAAGTACTCTGGCAACCGTGCTGGGGGGCGGTTTTCTGTTTGCTGGACTTCCTTCTAGTAGTAACTATGGGCTGCAATCGTACCAGTTTGGTAGTGGCGGGGGTGTGGGAGTCTCCAGCCAATACAAGGCCGAGGGCCAGGTGGGAGAAGTGGCGGGAAGTGCATCAAGTGGTAATTATCAGCTTGGAGCGGGCTTAATTCCGTATCAGCAAGCCCCACAGCCGCCGGCTCCTACCCTGGTAAATACCAGCGGTTGGTATAATCGCCTCCACCTTACGGTTGTGCAGGTGGGCGGCGTGCCGGGTGATGCGCGCTACACCATTGCCGTAAGTACCGATAGCTTCGCTACTACTCTCTACTTGCAGAGCGATGGCACGGTGGGTGCAACTCTTGGCGCCGAAGATACCCAAACCTACACGGCGTGGGGTGGGGTAAGTGGGGTAGATATGGTTGGCCTCACCGGTTCTACTACCTACCAAGTAAAGGTGCGGGCAACCTACGGTGCGTATACGGAAGGTTCGTACGGAACGATTGCTAGTGCCAGTACCGTGGCTCCCACGCTTAGTTTTGGAGCTGGAACCGGTACGGTTAATAGTGCCGGCCCGTATGTACTAAGCTTCGGTAGTCTACTTGCGGGTTCCATCGCCGATGGCTCAAGTGATATTTGGCTTACCTTGGCCACTAATACTAGTACCGGCGCTAGTGCTTTTATGAAGAGCACTAATGGTGGCCTGCGCAGTTCCTCTAACTCATTTACAATCACCTCGGCCAGCGCCGATCTTGCCGTTGCTAGTAGTGGCTATGGGGTACGGGTGGCAAGTACGAGTACAGATAGCGGCACATTAACGGCGCAATCACCGTTTGCTGGAGCGAGTCATGTAGTTGGCGCACTTCCCAGTAATTTTCAGGAGTTAGTACGTAGTGGAGGCGAGGTAGTGAATGGGGCAGCTACGCTTACCTTAAGTGCTAAAGCGGATAGCGTCGTGCCGGCCGCCGATGATTATGGCGATACGCTAACCCTGGTTGCTGCCGCAACATTACCTTAGTCTTGTCATGAGAAGCTCCCGGCCCGTATACTGTAGGAGCAATTATTTAATCTTTGTTTCACTCTAGTCCTTAGGAGAGGCACCAATCCATATGGCGAATACACCACTATCTGCACGGTTACTACTGGTACTTACCCTCATTGCAGCCAGTGCTGCAATTTTCCAATCTAAACCAGCGGTAGCTGCCAACTTTGGTAACGCCTACATCCGTCTTGACCGTATTAAAACTGGTGTTACAGGAAATGTGGTAGTAGTACTTCAGCCAACCACTACCGCCACAGAAGGTAAGGTTGTTCTTACTATGACTGGGTTTACTATTGCTGCTACTCCAACTCTCAGTACAAGTAATCTTCCTGCTGGAACCACTGCTCTTCCCGGTACGCTGGTTGCTGCTGGCTCTGGATCAACTATCACTATTACAGGTGTAACCGATCTTACCGTTGGTACCAACTATGCCTTTAATATCGTTACCGGTGTTACCAATGCTACTGCTGGTGCTTACACAGCCACGGTTGCTACCCAAACTGGCGCCTCCGCAGCGATCGATAGTACTGATGTAGCTCTCAGAATTGTAGCTGATGACCAAATTGTGGTTAACGCTACGGTTCCACCTTCTCTTACCGTTAGTTTGAGCGGTAACACCGCCAGCTTTACTGGTCAGCTAGACCCTGCCGCTATCGTATCTACTACTGGTATTACCCTTACGGTAGGTACTAATGGTACTCGCGGCTGGACAGGCTCGGTAAAGAGTCTTAATGCAGGTCTTACCTCTGCTACCACTGGCCAGACCATTACCGCAGCCGGAACCATCGACGCTGCTCCTTCTACCCTTACGGCTGGAACGGTCGGAAATGTACTCGATGTCGATCTTACTACCGACTCTGGACTGGGAGCAGGAACACTCAGTATTGCTGCTGAATATAACGGCGCTTCAACCAGTGCTGGTGGTACTCCAAGTACTTCGCTTCAGACGTTTGCTTCTGGTAATGGTACCACTGGCGGCGACATTGTTACCCTTATTGAGCGCGCCGCTATTAGCTCGGTAACCGCTGCTGCTGCCGACTATACCGATACCCTTACGGTGATCGTAGCTGGTAATTTCTAAGGTAGAATCCCTTGCAGTTAGTACGAACTATTCGATTAGGAAGCATGAGTGCCGTTCTGGCGCTCGTGCTTTCTTTGGCGTATAGCCCCGTTCGTGCGGCCGATGAGCCACTGGATGCGCTTAAGCTGGTTACTTCGTCGCAACCACTTCTTACTAC
The DNA here is from genome assembly GCA_043751595.1 of Candidatus Berkelbacteria bacterium. Taxonomy (GTDB): domain Bacteria; phylum Patescibacteriota; class UBA1384; order CAILIB01; family CAILIB01; genus JAYUZR01. The sequence goes on along the minus strand of JAYUZR010000051.1, from coordinate 2,268 downwards.
GGTAGAGCCCGGCACCACTACTACCGTGCAGGTAAAGCTGCGCAACGGCGCCAATCACCCTGAAAACCTCCAGGTAGAGGTGCTTAAGTTTAGTTCCGATGGTGTTACCGGTAAGCCAAATATTGCTGCTTTTCTGCCGCAAGATACCTGGAAGGAGTGGTTGGTGTTACCTCAAAAAACCTTTACCGTAGCGGCTGATGCCACGATTGATGTACCGGTAGAGCTGCGCATACCCAAGGACGCCGCCTTCTCTTACGACTACGCCCTGGCCTTTTCTCGGGCAGTCTCATCAACTTCTAAGGGCGATACCCGTATTAATGGGGCTATTGCTTCCTTACTAATGGTTGATGTCTCTGCACCGAATGCCCGCCGAGAATTGGCGCTGAGCGATTTTACCACCGATAAAAAAGCCTTTACCACTCTACCGGTGGAGTTTTCGGTGAAGCTGGCAAATACCGGCACTACTCACGCGATTCCAACCGGAAGTATTTTGCTGGAAAAAGGTGGTAAGCAGATTGCTATCTTGCCTGTTAACGCCGAGGTTGGCTCGGTACTGCCCGATTCATCCCGTACCTTCTCTGTGACTTGGGAGGATGGCTTCCCGGTACGGCAGAAGGATGGCCATTACAAGTGGGATATTAGCAAGCTAGCCACCCTACGCGGCGGCAAGTACACCGCTTCGTTGGTGGTTGCCTACGATGCCGGTGGGCAAGATAAAACCCTGGAGAAAGTACTTACCTTTTGGGTGATTCCTTGGCCATTGTATCTCGCTATTCTTGTGATTTTGGCCCTAATTGGCACCGGTATCTGGACAGCAGTACGTGGAATCCGCCAGGCACGCAAGCGCTATCGCAAGAAATAATCATGTTCGCCGCACTACCGCCGATGTTGGCTTATGTTACTCAAGGGTCCCCCTTGGGTATTGTTGCTGTTAGTCCACCCAAGCAGCACGTGGCGGTAAGCGAGCTCCGTAAAGGTGTTGGCGGCATTGAAATCACCAATACGAGCGGGGTGCCTCAGAAATATGAGCTGGCCTTGCGTAAGGTTATTCCGGGCAGTACGGGCGCTAGCGACATTCAGGATGATGCTCCGGACGCTGGCCTTCACCTAGATACTAAGAGTGTGCAGCTTTCGAGTGGCTCGCGTGCAATGGTGCATGTGGAGGTTGATGAACTGCGTGATGCTAGTAAAGAAATCTACGCCGCGGTGATGGTTACGCCCGAATCGCAGGTTGGAAATGGCGTGGCAGTTACCAGTGCTTTGGCTAGTATTTTGGTGATTACGCCAGACGAGTTGCAGCCTGTGCTTAGATCGAGCCTTTCGCTTAAGCAGCGCTGGCCCTGGCAAGTGCCCGAGCAACTTGAGATTGCCACTAATAATCAGGGTGCCGCCAGCGGAACCCTGCGCGGAAGTGTGCAGCTAGAAGATTCTGAAGGCCAGGTTCTTGGGAGTGAGATTTTGAATCCCGATTCTGAATTAGTCCGCCCCGGATCTTCGTATCGCCAGATGCTAAGCGTGCAAAAGCACCGCCTGACCAAGCCAGGGAAATACCGCGTGGTTCTAACTAGCCGCGAGGATGCCGAGCAGCCTCCCCAGGTTACGAGTAGTAGTTTTTGGTATGTACCAAGCTGGTATTTGCTGTTGGTGAGTAGTCTTCCACTTGGCGCGCTGCTCTACTGGCTGATTCGCCTGGGCAAACCAAGGAGGGGAGTATGATGCGCCGATTCCTGCGCCTAGCGTTAGTGGCTCTTTGCGCGTTCTTTTTGGTTGTTCCTCAGGCTACTCCTACCCATGCTGCGGCTGGCGTTACGCCGCTTATTAGTTTTCAGGGGAAGGTGGCAACTAGTACTGGGAGTAACGTTACCAATGGTTCCTACACGTTTATTTTTGCCCTCTACTCGGTGGCGAGCGCCGGGTCCGCCATCTGGACCGAGACCAAAAGCATTACTGTTACCGATGGCGTGTTCCAAACCAACTTGGGTTCGGTAACTGCACTTCCGGGTTCACTCGATTTTAATAGTGACTCACTGTATTTGGGCATTACCTTTAATGGCGATGGGGAAATGTCTCCTCGCGTTCGCTTTACCGCTGTGCCACAGGCCTTTAACGCCAAAACGGTTGCTGGCCTTACGGTGGCTGATACTACTGGCAGCTTAACCGTGCCCAATGCTAAAAGTATTAGTTTTGCCGATAACTTTAGTACTACCGGAAGTGGTCTTACCTTTGCCACTGGTTCTACTACTACGGCTACCCTACCAAGCGGCACGA
>JAYUZR010000050.1:0-3874 GCA_043751595.1 Candidatus Berkelbacteria bacterium | reverse complement strand
ATGAATAAGGATCGGCTAACTCCGTGCCAGCAGCCGCGGTCATACGGAGGATCCAAGCGTTATCCGGAATTACTGGGCGTAAAGAGTTGCGTAGGTGGCATAGTAAGTAGGTAGTGAAAGCGTGTGGCTCAACCATACTCACATTATCTAAACTACTAAGCTAGAATATAGAAGAGGTAGCTGGAATTCCAAGTGTAGGAGTGAAATCCGTAGATATTTGGAGGAACACCAATGGCGTAGGCAGGCTACTGGTCTATTATTGACACTAAGGCACGAAAGCGTGGGTAGCAAACGGGATTAGATACCCCGGTAGTCCACGCCGTAAACTATGGATGCTAGCTGTTAGAGGTATCGACCCCTCTAGTAGCGAAGCTAACGCGTTAAGCATCCCGCCTGTGGAGTACGAGCGCAAGCTTAAAACATAAAGGAATTGACGGGGACCCGCACAAGCGGTGGAGCGTGTTGTTTAATTCGATGGTAAGCGAAGAACCTTACCAAGGCTTGAAATCCTGAGAAGCACTGCGAAAGCAGAGTGTGCCTTCGGGAACTCAGTGACAGGTGTTGCATGGCCGTCGTCAGCTCGTGTCGTGAGATGTTGGGTTAAGTCCCGCAACGAGCGCAACCCTTGTCATTAGTTGCTACATTCAGTTGGGCACTCTAATGAGACTGCCGGTGACAAGCCGGAGGAAGGTGGGGATGACGTCAAGTCCTCATGGCCCTTATGTCCTGGGCTACACACGTGCTACAATGGCGGTGACAGAGGGAAGCTAGGTCGCGAGGCCCTGCCGATCCCAAAAAGCCGTCTCAGTTCGGATTGTACTCTGCAACTCGAGTGCATGAAGGTGGAATCGCTAGTAATCGCGGATCAGCATGCCGCGGTGAATACGTTCCCGGGCCTTGTACACACCGCCCGTCACACCATGGGAGTTTGCTGTACCGGAAGTCGGTGCTCCAACCCGCAAGGGAGGAAGCCGCCTATGGTATGGTCGATGACTGGGGTGAAGTCGTAACAAGGTAGCCGTAGGGGAACCTGCGGCTGGATCACCTCCTTTAAGGGAGTCAGTCGAATGCCTGCGGGCTATTCGACGACAACCAGGTCATTCCTCCCCAGCGGTGGGGAGGAGAGGATTCTTAAGACAGGCTGTCTTGTTTACCGTCGCTATTCGGTTTTGAGAGATCGGTGCGTACCGATCGTTCTTTGCATTGCTGTTCGGATCCCAGTGCCCGACCGGGCCTATAGCTCAGTTGGTTAGAGCGCACGCCTGATAAGCGTGAGGTCGGAAGTTCAAATCTTCCTAGGCCCACCACTCTAATGAGGGGCTGTAGCTCAGTTGGGAGAGCGCGGGCTTTGCAAGCCTGAGGTCGTCGGTTCGATCCCGATCAGCTCCACTTCCACACTGGAATTCCGTGTTGTGCTTTGAGTCGGAAACATGTGTTTCCGCTTCTAAGGACTGCACGGGCAGCACACGTCCTTACGGATGTGAGATCTTTGATAACAATATAACGAGTTAGAGAGTGCATTTCGATGCGCATTTCGATGCGCATCATGAGGTAACTGACCCATGAGGAAGTTACCAAGCTATTAAGAGCGCACGGTGGATGCCTAGGCGTAAGAAGGCGATGAAGGACGTGGCTAGCTGCGATAAGCTTCGGGGAGGTGCTAAGCGACCTTTGATCCGGAGATCTCCCAATGGGGAAACCCGGCACGGGTAATGCCGTGTCATCGCATGGTGAATACATAGCCATGCGAGGCGAACGAGGGGAAGTGAAACATCTCAGTACCCTTAGGAAAAGAAATCAAACGAGATTCTCCGAGTAGCGGCGAGCGAAAGGGGAATAGCCCAAACCAATGTTGGTGACAGCATCGGGGTTGTGGGGCTCTCTTAGGGCGTAGCCCGGTAAGTCATCAAGTCTGCATGTAGTCGAAGGAGCCTGGAAAGGACCACCATAGAGGGTGATAGTCCCGTAAACGAAACGTGCAGGCCTTATTGAAGAGAGTACCCGAGTACCGCGGGACACGTGTAATCCCGCGGGAATCTGGGAGGACCACCTTCCAAGGCTAAAAACTAACTTACGACCGATAGTGAACCAGTACCGTGAGGGAAAGGTGAAAAGAACCCCGACGAGGGGAGTGAAATAGAAACTGAATCCGTGCGCTTACAAGCAGTGGGAGCACCATGGCTTCGGCCGGTGTGACCGCGTGCCTTTTGCTTAATGAGTCTGCGAGTTACGCTCTGCAGCAAGGTTAAGCCGTTAGGTGTAGCCGTAGCGAAAGCGAGTCTGAATAGGGCGATGAGTTGCAGGGAGTAGACCCGAAGCGGGATGATCTACACATGGCCAGGGTGAAGTTCTGGTAACACAGGATGGAGGCCCGAACCCGTGAAGGTTGAAAACTTTTGGGATGAGCTGTGTGTAGGGGTGAAAGGCCAATCAAATTCCGTGATAGCTGGTTCTCCCCGAAATATATTTAGGTATAGCGTTCGATGGTCACTGACGGAGGTAGAGCACTGGATGGGCTAGGGCTCTTCACCAGAGTACCAAACCCAACCAAACTCCGAATGCCGTCAAGTGTAGTCGGGCAGTCAGTCCATGGGTGCTAAGGTCCATGGGCGAGAGGAAAACAATCCAGACCGTCAGCTAAGGTCCCCAAGTACATGCTAAGTGGGAAAGGATGTTGAAGGACTCTGACAACCAGGAGGTTGGCTTAGAAGCAGCCACCCTTCAAAGAAAGCGTAACAGCTCACTGGTCGAGTCAGTCTGCGCCGAAAATTCAACGGGGCTAAGCATGTCACCGAAGCTACGGATTCGGATCGCCTTCGGGCGTTTCCGAGTGGTAGGGGAGCATTCCACTAGCCTGCGAAGCGTGACCGGAAGGACGCGTGGAGGTCGTGGAAGAGCTTATGCAGACATTAGTAGCGATAAAGAAGGTGAAAAACCTTCTCGCCGTAAGTCCAAGGTTTCCTGAGTAAAGATAATCTTCTCAGGGTTAGTCGGTCCCTAAGCCGAGGCCGAAAGGCGTAGGTGATGGAAATCCGGTTAATATTCCGGAACCATCGGGTTAGCGTTTGACTGAAGGGGTGACGGAGAAGGGTAGGTCAGCCAAGTGTCGGATATCTTGGTTTAAGCGCGTAGGCGGGAGCGGTAGGCAAATCCGCTGCTCCATTCAACGTCGAGACGTTATGACGAGCGGTTCCCACGGGTTCCGTGAAGTGATTGATCCCATGCTCCCTAGAAAAACCTCGTAGGAAGTTGACCAGATGACCGTACCGCAAACCGACTCAGGTGGACGGGTAGAGTATACCAAGGCGCATGAGAGAACTCTGGTTAAGGAACTCGGCATAATGACACCGTAACTTCGGAAGAAGGTGTGCCACCTGTAAGTGATGGGACTTGCTCCCGGAGCTGAGGGTGGTCGCAGATACCAGGGGGTAGCGACTGCTTACCAAAAGCACAGGACTCTGCGAAGTCGCAAGACGACGTATAGGGTCTGACGCCTGCCCGGTGCCGGAAGGTTAAGAGGACTCGTCAGCTCGTAAGAGCGAAGCGGGGAATCGAAGCCCCGGTAAACGGCGGCCGTAACTATAACGGTCCTAAGGTAGCGAAATTCCTTGTCGGGTAAGTTCCGACCTGCATGAATGGCGTAACGACTTCCCCACTGTCTCAACCAGAGACTCAGCGAAATTGCACTCTCGGTGAAGATACCGAGTACCCGCAGAAGGACGGAAAGACCCTGTGCACCTTTACTACAACTTTGCAGTGAGTCTAGGAGCAACATGTGTAGGATAGGTGGGAGGCTTTGAAGCGTGGGCGCTAGCCTGCGTGGAGCCAACCTTGAAATACCACCCTTGTTGCTTTTGGCCTCTAACCGCGGCCC
>JAYUZR010000049.1:0-4325 GCA_043751595.1 Candidatus Berkelbacteria bacterium | reverse complement strand
ACGTTGACCCTAACGTTATTAGAAGCATTATAGCCGAGTTGGCTAAAAGAGGTATAACGCCGGTTAGGAATTTTGACCTGGGGGATAGAAAGTTTAACCCCGGGGCGACCGGAACTGGCGGTAGTTCTAGTACGACGGCTAGCGGTACAAGCCCCCCGGCAGCTTCCCCTAAAGGCTTTACGGCGGCTGAAAGCGCCCCCCTTGCTCCTGTGTTTAACTTTAATTCACCTAATGTAACCCCAGACGGTGTGAAGAATAGTGTTCTTCCCGCTCTTACTAGATTAGCCCAAAGAGGAGTAGCATAATGGTCGGCACCCAAAGGTTTGTAACTAATAAAACTAACAAGATACTTGATGCGCTCTTTGCGGCGGGTGTGGTTAGAGGGCTTAGCGGGGCAGTTATACAAGAGCCTAGGGGTAGAAGCGGCTCGGCGTTTATTGATATAACTGGTGCGTTTACCGGAGAAGAGGAAGCGATTTATGACTTTGAAGTGCTTGACCTTAACCCGGTCGATGCGCCCTTAGTCACGGAGCCGGTCTTTACAGGTAGGGGCTCTGGCAGTTTGGTTAATATAGCCTACACCGCCGGGCCGCTTGTGGCGCAAAAGTTTACCGTAGAGTTAAATGACTTAGGTGCTATCTTACGCGCCGCTAATGTGGATGTGTTGGGGAATCTAATAAAGGCTAGAACCGCCGGCACGGCAGGTAATACGCTTAATCTTAAGGTTAATAGAAGCGGATTGGTCTTTACGCCGCAGAGTTTTGCCCTTCTCTCAGACTTGCCTATTAACACTAGTGAGATAGAAGGCGCAGAGTATGATTGGAATACTGCTATTCTTAGCGGGGATGGTACTATACCTCTTACAGCTAAGAGAATAACCTTCGGCACGGATACTAATAATGTTTATTTGCAATATAAGGCGTTTGAAGGCGGTAAGACTGTTTATCACTTTGTGCCCGCGTTGCAGAATGAAGTGCCTGCTGGTACGGTTATTAACTTTGTCACAGGTTCATATACTGTTAGTTTATACAATGGCCTAGTGTTGCAAGAGACTTACCCCGGTATTGTTACGGTTTATGACTTGCTTAATGCTATTAAGACTAGCAGTTTATTGTTAGCGGTGGATACGATCGTTGCTTATGACAGGACGCCGACGGGTAATGCTTCAACAGAGTTTCAGTTAAACACTGATGCTTATATTAGGAGTAACCGTGGGACTGGTTCGACTTGGGCCACAGGTTTTACTAATGTTACAATAACCAGCGCGGCGCCCACAGAGTTGATCGTGGCTACTTGTTTTGCGGCTACAAGTAAGGATGACTCGACAGCCGGGTTGGGTCAAGAGTTGTGGCGTTTAGAGGGCAGCGTTAGCGGAGTGTTACAAGCTAGAGTTGTGAGCGGGGAGACGGTGGATACGGCTGTTTACTCTATTACTATTCCTAAGAAAGTACCAGAGGGTTTTGCTGATTCGAAGCGGGGGGAGTTTCAAACAGTAGGGTTTACTTACGTTAATAGAGTTGACGCAGACCCCCCTGCGCCGCCTATCTGCCCCACGTCTCTTACCCTAGGAATAAATGCAGTTGATCAAAACTTAACTCTTACTTATACTAAGAGACCTACAAGCGGCGATGCTTGTGCTTGTGATCTACTGCCCGGCGCATTTTTTGATGTAGTTTGTTTGGGGCTTACCACTTTACCAACAGGAGGCACTATGGGATATCAAGCGGATACAGTGACCCGCTTAACAAGTTTATACGCATGGATGGCAGAGTTAGTTAGGGATGAGTCGGAGTACTTTCAAGACTTTGATTCTAGCGGGCAACGGGTAGCATTCGGGATTCAGGATTACTTTATAAGTAACCCAGTTGCGCAAGGTATCTACACTAACCTTGCAAATTACCGCACTACACCGGAACTCCGCTCCCTCTTCCAGCTAGTTGCGGGCTTTGAGAGTAACATTATACCTATTGATAAGCTGCCAGCAGGTGCGGCTAGGACTGCGGGTAATGCTGCGTGGGATGCGGCGGTAACTGAGTTTAAGGCCGACGTAGAGGGCATGATTAACATGACTATCCCCGGCGTTCCCGGGGTTCCAGCGCCGCCTACGTCTGAGGTAGTGCCTACAGGTGCTTATGAGGCCTTAGCTATTGGAGATGCTGTTGTTATTTTTGATAACTTTGGCACGCTTAAAGTAGCTAAGGCGTCTAACAGACCGGGCGTCTTGCGGTACGGAGTTGTAACGGCTAATTATGCGGTGAACGCTAACGTAACTGTGTACTTTACCGGGGACTACGGTACAATTATTCCAGGCTATTGGGCAAGGTTTGCGCCTAATTTTACGCTTACTTACTATGTGGACGCCTTACCTATTGGAGCAGAGTTGCTACCCTCTAAAGCTGCGCCGGGTACTTGGAACCTATTTAGCAATCCTCCCGGTAATTTGTTTATTAGTGATTTCTTAGTTAACTCGGTAACTGGGCAGAACTACGCAGGAAACAAAGTATATGTAACTGTAGGCAGCGTAGCGCCTTATTATGTAGTTACTCCGGATATTCCAGCAATCCCCGCAATACCATCAAGCACCAATCTCGGCCATGCACTTAACTTGATAACGGATCGCTATCGTAGCAGAATGATGCAGACTCTTATCTCAGCAGGCATTAGCCCACTGGGAAAGTCTGACGCCAATGACCTTAATTCGGGGGACGGTTGTTGGCTTAATAGTAGTGATACTTACTGGTGGTTAGTAGAGGGAAGCGTGGGCGGTGGTTATGCCCCAGCTTTCTCAAACGTGCCATATGTGTCCTCCAAGTATCAGGCAGGCCAAATAGTAGATGGGGTTTTAGTTAACCAGACTAAGGGCTATTTTTCTACAAAAGAGTTTGCCTTTGTGATAAATGTTAAATGCCCGGCTAACTTAAAAGAAGGTGATGTTATTAAGTTGAGCATTGGGAACGCGGCTTATCCTTCTACGTATCAGGTGGGCGATAAGCTGACGCTAGAAGTGATTGCTCCTAGGAATTTAGAACTTAGTGGCGGAGCTAATGGCGATAATATACAAACTTGGAATGTAACAGGGGAGGCTTTCGGGCCTCTTCTCCCTTATGCTTATAACCCCGCAGTTCCTGTTAATTATAATAGCACCAATGGTCTTATTTTTGGCTTTGATGTGGGGGCTATTAGTTTCGATAAGGGGGATAAGTTTGAGTTTGCGGTGGAAGGGGGGCATTACAGGAGTAGGAAAATACAGAGTGGCGTAACCGGCGCATGGGCTACGTTTCCTATAACTAATACTGTCACGGCGTTAGACAGCGGGCTTTCTAAGCAGTTTAAGCTAGGAGCTAGTCCTTCTTTTGCTGTAGGGGATTTTTACCGCTTCACCGCGCTACAGCCTTATGCGTTGTCTAATATAAAGACGCCTTGGTTTGAAAGATGGGAATGGGGCGCGGCTGACCCGGTTTCTCAGCTATTTTCTTACCCAGCGCCTATTAGCTTAGACACGTTAGCGTTTGCGTTCCATACTATACCGATAACGGCTGTTGTTAATGTTAAGGTTAGTAATAGTGACGCTACACTGGCTACTTTTGATTCCCAGTATAATATAACGGTTAAACCGGATGCGTTTGCTTTATTCCTGCCTGCGGTTGTAACTGGCAGGTACTTTAAGTTAACAATAACCGGCGCGCCTAATGCTGGGTTAGGCTGGTTGTTTGTAGGATTGGCTACAGCGTTTACCTACAGCGCTGGGGTGCAGCTTAGTAAGAGATATCAAGGAAATAAGAGTGGGACGGACTTTAATTCTACTTCTTACTTTAAGGGTAAAGGAACTGGGGGAAGCGTTGTGTTTACTAGGGGATATTTAACAGAAGCGGACTTGCAGGTCTTAACTGATGTTTTGGATTACATAAAGACTAACAACAACCAAGCTTTTCTCTTTAGTCCTCAGGTTACTAGGAATGAGGCGTTTGCCGTTAAGCTAGATCAGGATAATGTGGATATAGAGGATGTGCATGAGTTTCAAGGGGATTTGGGAGAGGCTAGGCATTTAAGTGCGTCCTTGCCGTTAGCCCCGGTGTACTTCTCATGATCGCGCAGGTTCTCGTAGGGGAGGTTGCGCTTACTTATTACACAGCAGGCTCTTCTAGGCCGAGTGTAGCGGGGGCTTCATACCCGTTTCTAGTTGACATACCGCCTATAACTGAGAGTACTAGTGCGGAGAGCGGAAGTGCTAGTATTGTTCTTACTCTTGATGCGTACAGGATTCTTGGCTTACCTATCGGGAAGATAGCTAAAATCTTAGATGGGGCTAAAGTTGTGTTTGAGGG
>JAYUZR010000048.1:0-17305 GCA_043751595.1 Candidatus Berkelbacteria bacterium | reverse complement strand
GAAAGTCGGCCTATAAGTACTGGGGTGTCCAGGGTACCCTCACCAAGTCCCGCCTCGGCGGTAAGGTGACAGACCCCGGACCCTGCCACGGCAACTCGCTGAATATCGAGGTGGCCGCTGGCGTCCACCGCCGCCCGGATGGAGGGCGCTACGACAACCGAGACGTCAAGGAGCTGCGTAAACTGCAGGTCCCTGGTCATTCCGAGGCAGTGGTGATTGATTTCGCCACCGACGCTGAGATGGGCTCACTCGGCAGCTACTACATTAAGGGGTATATCCCCTCGGGTAGTATCGCCCTTGCGAGCACTAAAGTCGTCGGCGGTCTGCTGGTCGTCGTTCCCGTGGCCCCTGGCAAAGTGGAAGTGCGAGTTACGTCGTTCCGCGAAGGCCTCAAGTTTGGAAACTGCTTGAATCCGCTTCGGAACACCATCGTGGCAGTGAGAGAGACTACGGTCTACCTCACCTACAAGGTGGTGACGACTATCACTCCGCCACCGCCACCTATTCAGACAACGGAGGAGATCATTATTCTGCGCCCCAGCCCAGGGCAGTTGAATGTGATTACCGCGCAGGTCGCTAACAACGTCCCTGTGCAAAACTTCGCGCCCCGTGGCGCGGACGTTACGAACGTCTACATGGCTTCGATCGGATTCATGCAGGCGCAGCGCGCCGGCAACGTCTCGATCATTGCCAATGGTGGCTCGGCCACCGGAGGTGCTGGCGGCGCCGGTGGAAACGCAACGGCAATTGCTGGCGCTGCCGCGTGGGTGATCACCGGAGGAACCGGGACAACTCCCGGTGGTGGGACCATTACCTTGCCTCCTGGGATCTTAATCCCGGGAGACTCCGGTACCGGTCCCAACGCGCCCCAGGGCCCCTGGTACCCCGGTAACCCGCCCATCCTGGGCGGGAACGGCACCGGCCTGCCCAACGCCAACAACCTCCCCGGAGGTACGGTTACTGGCGGAAAATAATCTCTCTCGAGCATTCCCTTCGTATGGAATCCTCGTAACAATATAAAAAGACCCCGTCTGCAATCGCAGCGGGGTCTTTTTCGTTATTTCATCAACCAAGTCTCAACCGTTCTTCGTCACCAGAGCACGTTACTACTTGACACACCTTCCATAGCCTGCTATAACGCACAGTTACTGCTCACACCTCGTGAGAGGGTAACTCGACTGCATTCAGTTTTGCTAGCAGCTTGTCTCCGTACAACCAACCTTGACGGAACGCCGCTCGTAGAACTGAATACAAATCCATTTATTCTGCTAATTTATTACATAGGTAATCGTTTCCCTATGAATCTACGTTCTTCATTCCTACAAAAGGCCGGACGCATCGCCGCAGTGGCGCTTGCTTCTTTTGTGCCTCTAGTAGGTGGTGGTGCAACAGCAACCCTCGCCGATGGCGGAACGGGTTCTGGCGCTACTTACAACAACATTGCCGGAGAGTTCACTATTCGTGTCTGGGATGCTACCCGCAACACTTGGGTAGAATCTGTCGCTGCTAGCTCTAACGAGACTCGCAGTGTCTTCCTGTACGCTCACCAGACCAATACTAATGTTTCTCCGGAAACCTTAGTCAAGGCGGTGCTTCCTACCGGATATTCAACCACTAGTACTATTAGTGGACTTGTAACCGCTGTTGGCGGAGCTCAAATTGAAGGTCGTGGTACTACTACCATTACTACTCAACAGCCAGTAAAGATTACGCTCGTTCCTAGCTCAGTTCAGTACTACGCTACGGTTAATAGCCAACTAGTCCCTTCTGGTCTTCCTGGTAATCAAGATGTAAATAATCTTGTAACCAGTACCGGTCTCAATCTTGGTGCTCATCCTGGATGCTGGGACAACATTAAGGCTATCCGTTTCGATGTTAAAATCGAAGCTCAGGGTAACCCAGTTGCCTACACCGAAAAGACCGTGGCTCGTGTTGCTGACCAAAACTATCAGGGTTCTACTCAGGTAGCCCCAGGCGAGCTTGTTGGCTTCCGTGTACTCCTACGAAACGATGGTAACGGTACTGGTAAGAACACCTTTATTAGCGACGAGCTCGATGGTCGCATGACCTACGTTGCAAATAGCTCATTCTTCCGTGTAAAGGTTAATAATGCCGACCAGGATATTCCTGTGGCAGATAACCTGATTCGTTTCGAGCCTCAAACCAACGGAAACACTAAGATTACGTGGGCCTATTACGATATGCCTGCTCAACAGAGCGCCGCTATTTTCCTAGTCTTTCAAGCCAAGGTAAAGGGTAACGATACCTTTGCAGCTGGCACTACCACTACCCTCAACAACTGCGCACTCGGTGGATTCACTGGTTCAACTCACGCCAGCAACTGTGTAACTATTAAGGTAGTTCGCCCAATTGATGACTTTGTTGCCTTCACCATCCGTAAAGAAGTGCTTAACGTAACCCTTGGTGATAACCAATGGCACGACGATCAGCTTCCTGCTGCCGTTAACCCTGGCGATACCTTGGCCTACGGAATCACTATTACCAACTCTGGTAACATCGCTGCTTCCAATGTGACCCTTAAGGACATGCTTCCTGATGGTCTTACCTACGCTGGAAACGCCAAGGTATATAGTTTTGCAAATCCTAACGGTGTAACCGTAGATGCTGCAAACATTGTTACTGCTGCTGGATATACCTTCCCAACCCTTGCGGCTGGAAACACTGGCTACCAGATGCTTATCTTCCAAGTGAAGACTCCTACTACCTGTGCTGCTAATACCACCTTGGTAAACACTGCTACGGTAAACTGGAACGGCGCTGAGCGTGGTCGCGATACTGCTTCTGCACTCTTTACCTGCCGCCCAGGTATGATCTTTAAGAAAGAGATTCGTAACGCAAGCGGAAGCTTCGTTAAGGATGCTGGTACTGTAGTTGCTGGTCAGACCCTTACCTACCGTATTACGGTTAGTAACTCTGGTAATACTACGGTTAAGAACATTCGCGTTAAGGATATTGCTCCTGCATTCGTAAGTTTTGTTCCTGGAACTCTCTCTATTGATGGCCAGACGGTAGCCACTATTACTGAACAAGCGTTCTTTAGTACGGGTATGCTCCTTACTGATTTCACTCCAGGTATGACCAAGACAATTCTGGTTTCCTTCAAGGTTGCCGATTGTCCTAATCTCGGCGATACTCAGATTACTAACACGGCTCAGCTAACGGCTGATGGTGTTACTACTCTTACCGATACCGCACTGGCAACGATCCACGTTGAAGCCCCTCACTTCTAGTCTATGAAGAAGACACTTTTCCGCTTATTCGCCGCTCTTCCGCTAGCAGCAACCCTGGTTCTACCAGCGGTTGCTCTTGCGGCAGGTCCTAGCCTCAATAAGAATGCTGGCGACCTCGAGTTTCTCACTGGTCGTAATACTTCTGCAGGGCAGACCAACTTTACCGATCCTGTCTACGCCAATGCTGGCCAAGAGGTAGAGGTAAATGTGTACTACCACAACACCGGCGAAGAGACCGACGCAGAAGCTATCGCTAAAAACCTTAAGCTTCAGGTTACTCTTCCTACCGTGGCTTCTACCAAGCAGGTAATCAAGGCTTCACTTTCTGCCGACAACCATGCTGCCATTACTGGTACCATCGTAAACGGCGTTGAAAAAGGTCAGCCAGATTTTACTATTTTGGCCACTAGCCCGGTTACTACTCAGTTTGTAGCGGGTTCCGTTAAGTGGTTCCCTGAAAACAGCGATACCAACGGTGCGGTTACTCAGCTTCCTGGTGGTGTAAACGGCGATACCGTTGTTACCACTGGCCTTAGTCTTGGCGACGAAAAGCCTTGTTTTAATCACCAGGCTAATCTTCGTTTCAAAGTTAAGCTAGTAGGGCAGGTGGTAAATCCTCCTTCAATTTCTCTTAAAAAAGAAGTACGTAAGGCAGGTACTACTACCGCTTTTCTAAGCGAGAACACTATCAACTCTGGCGAGCGTGTTGAGTACCGCATTGCTATTAGCAATATTGATGGTGCCGCTACGGCTACCAACATTAAGGTGCAAGATACCCTTCCTGCTGGCTTTACCTATGTAGGACCAACTACTATTCGTTACACTGACGGAACATCTAAGAATGCTCCTGATGGCATTACCGCCGATGGTATTATCATCGACGCGCTTGCTCCTCAGCAAAGCCTTGAGATCTTCTTCCAGGTTAATACTCCTGCAAAGGATATCAACAACAACGAGTGTCGAGTAAACAAGGTGCGCGCTACCTCCGATTCTGTAAAGAATACTGGTATCGAGGCTACAGCTAAGACCTGTGTCTTGGTTCCTAGTCCAACACCTACTCCGGTGGTAACTCCTACTCCTAGCATTCCACCTGCAGCTACTCCTACGCCCGCTCCTGCAACTCCGGTACCAACACCTACTCCAGTTCTTCCAAAAACTGGTGGCGAGGTAGAGATTCTTTTGGCTGGCGCTGGTGTATCTGGTGTGGCTCTTGCTGCTATGCGCTCACTTCGCCGCTCAGGCAAGTCTGTCGCAAAGAGCAAGACTGATATTCTCTAAGAGTTTTATTCGGTGATTTAAGAATACCGCCTCATGTGGGGCGGTTTTTCTTATCCCTAAACCTGCTAGAGTACGTCTTGAAATGGCCGATTCCACACTACTAGAAACCCGCTACCAACGCCTCCTGCAACTCTTCAATCTCGAGCAGTTGCGGCTTCGAGCTTCTGAGCTTAAAGAGCTTACCCAAGACCCTGCACTGTGGGAGGATCAATCGCGCGCAGTAATCTTAATGGCAGAAGATGCCGATGTTGCCGGGCTTATTGGGCAGCTCGAGCTTCTCGAGCTTCTTTTGGCAGAAGGGGAGTTAGACGATGCAGAAAAAGAGCTAGTTACGCTCGAGCGCCGCGCCTTGCTCTCTGGCCCGCACGATACCGCCGGTGCTCTTATTAGTATCCATGCTGGCACGGGTGGGGTAGATGCACAAGATTGGGCAGCCATGCTGCTGCGCCAATACTTGCGCTTTGTAGAACAGGGGAGTACCGAGGCGGCTTCATCCCGTCCGCTTGGGCTCGATCGTTCAAAATGGAAAGCAGAATTAGTGGATAAAACCGACGCCGAAGAAGCCGGTCTTAAGTCGGCCACCATCGAAGTTACTGGTCGGTTTGCCTACGGCTTGCTAAAGGGGGAGGGGGGAGTCCATCGCCTGGTTCGCCTTTCGCCGTTTAATGCTAAAAGCCTGCGCCAAACGAGTTTTGCCTTGCTCGAGGTGTTGCCGGTACTCGAAGCATCAGAAGAGGCGCCCATTAACGATGATGATCTCCGCATCGATGTGTACAGGGCTTCAGGCAAGGGAGGGCAGGGGGTAAATACAACCGATTCCGCTGTGCGCATTACGCACTTGCCATCGGGTATTGTGGTGGCAGTCCAAAATGAGCGGAGTCAGCATCAAAATAAGGCAACTGCCATGAAGATCTTGCAGGCACGTCTAGCCAAGCTCTCCGAGCTGCGATCGGTGGAAGAACGTGCTATGCTCCGAGGTGAGCTAAAAGAAGGAAGTTGGGGGAATCAGATCCGCTCAACCGTTCTTCAGCCCTATCAAATGGTTAAAGATCATCGCACCGAGGTAGAAACATCAGATACTCCCGCTGTGCTCGATGGTAAAATTACTCCCTTCATCGAAGGGTACTTAACCTGGCAAGCAACTCAACAATCATAACGATACGACTATGGCTAACATGTTCGCTAAATCTAAAGAGACCTACGATCTTGTAAAAAAAGCCCAAGCTGCCCAAAAAGCCCTTAAAGAACTCGAGGTAGAGGCAAGTTCTCAGGATGGCAGTATTAAAGTGGTTTTTAACGGTAACCTGCACCTTACCGATCTTAAAGTAGGGGAGCAGTGGCTTTCGGCTGATAAGAAGCGCGATCTAGAGAAAGAGCTTACCAAGGTACTTACCCAGGCTATTTCTAAGGCACAAGAAGTGCAGGCTACAGAAGCACAGAAGCTGATGGGCGATCTTAAACTTCCAGCCGGTCTTACCGGTCGCTAATTCTTATGCGCCTGCTGGTAGGTTTAGGAAATCCAGGAGTCAAGTTTGATGCTACACGGCACAATGCAGGCTTTTGGGTGCTTGATTCGCTAGCTGCTAAGCAGGGTGCACACTGGGAGCAGTGGCGGGGAGTACAGACCGCGATTGTCCCAGGCGGAAAGCTCTGCAAGCCCCAAGAGTTTATGAATATTTCGGGTAAAAGCTTGGCAGAGTATATTCGCTTCTTCCAACTACCGCTTGAAGATATTTGTGTCGTCTCCGACGATGTTTACCTTAAGCCGGGTACCGTGCGCGTGCGGCAGGGTGGGGGCGATGGGGGACACAACGGTCTTAAATCATTTTTACAGCATTTACCTGATACTCCCTTCTTGCAAGTGCGGGTTGGTGTGGGCTTATATGCTCAAACTGGTATCGAGCGAGAGCAGCAACCACCGCTCGATGAGTACGTACTTCGCCCCCAGGCACCTGAAGACCAAAAAAACACCCTCAAAGCAATTGACGAACTCCTACCAGATCTGGTAGGGTGGCTTGCGACTGGCGAGATTGCTTGCACTACTCGTCATCTAGCTCAACCCAACCCCGTAATTAGTGGGAGCGAGGCGTAACCCGCCCGCGTTTGTACCACAAGGAGGCCCTATGCAGGATGAAACTATCCAAGATGAGGCAGTATTCGAAGATCAGGCTGTAGAAGCCGAGACCGATACCGCCGAGGTGCATGCAGCAGAAGATTCTGCCATGAACACCGATAACGAAACCGCTACTGCCATGGAAATGGAAGGCGAAGAAGTTGAAGCTGATCGCAAACACAAGAACCGCGAAAGCACTTCTGAAAAAGCGAAGCGCGCAGCCGCTGAGCGCGAGGCTACCAAAGATACCCCAGCTGCTCTAGCTAAGGTACTCGATCCTCTTCGCCTTCGTGGCAAGAAGTACCGCGCGGTAGTTGCACTTGTAGATCGCACCAAGCGCTACACCCCAGAAGAAGCTCTGGCTCTTGTGAAAGAACTTTCTACTGCTTCTTTTGATGCCGCTGTAGAGCTACACATTGTTACCAAGGGCGAAGCCGTTCGCGGAACCGTGGTACTTCCAAACGGAAATGGTAAGACTCGAAAAGTAGTTGCTGCTACCGACGAAGTTCTCGAAGAACTTGCTGCTGGCACCTTCAACTTCGATGTTCTGCTTGCCACTCCAGCTCAGATGCCAAAGCTTGCTAAGTTCGCCAAGATTCTTGGACCTAAGGGTCTGATGCCTTCTCCAAAGGCTGGTACCGTTACCGATAACATCGAAGCTACCATGGCCGAGATCAACTCTGGCCGTGTCGAATACCGCGCCGATAAAACTGGGGTAATCCACCTTAGTATCGGTAAGGTTTCATTCTCCACCGAGAAGCTTCTCGAGAACTACAACGTTCTTATGCAGGCACTGGTTACTGCAAAGGTAATGTCTATCGTTGCCGCTCCTACCATGGGACCTTCAGTTCGCGTAGTGGTTGCTAAGTAACTTAGCTGCACTTTAGAAAAAGCCCTGGCTTCGGCCAGGGCTTTTTTTGTTGGCTATGAGCCCTTGATTTCAGATGAAATGAATGTTAAAAGTTTCCTGGAGGTAGTAGTTATGAGTAATATGTCGCTTTTCTTCCTTCCGGAAGATTATAGCGCGCTAGTGGGTCTCATTGAGGCTGAAAAAGCTAAGATGGAGAAGGGTCGTGATGACATACGCAAAGAGGGGAGTAATCCTGTTTGCGGGTACACCAACCCTGGAGGTGCAGCCGTTATGCAGCAGGCAGATGTTCAGTCTGTTGTGTATAGCGGTCTTCATTACCAGTTTGTTAATGCGGTATTAGTTAATCCACCAACGGTATTCGATACCGCTCAGATTGGCACTCGGGTGAAGGTTCGCTGGCTACCTAAGGGTAAGAAGCAAGCCGAAGTCCTTCCTGATGATGAACTTAAATGTGATGAAGATGACATACTGCTCGGTAGTAGTTGTGTCCATCGTGAAAATGGAACGTCTGAAGGGTGGGTTTCATTCGACGGCGCTATAGGGAAGGCTCTGTTGGGGAAAAAGGTTGGTGATCTAACTTCCTATCGAGTGGAAAAAGATCATCAGACACTGAGGGTTCTGAAAATAGGACCAGTCTAAAGCTTTCCAGCTGATCCAGCAGCTGAAGTTTGAAAAGGAGACGGCCCCTTCGCAGCGAGCGAGGGGGCCTTTGCCACGCCCTAAACTGGTTGCGCGCGCCAAGTCTATCTGCTATAACCAGATCACCTAAGAAAGCGGGCTCCAATAAGCCCCGCCGAGGTGCATAATTCGTTCCCACACTCCGCTCGTTTGGGTTCATGCACTTCCGCTTAGGTTCTGAGCGGTTTTTGTTTTATCCCTAACCTAACCTTCATGCCAAAGACACGCGCACAGAAGGAGCAGATGCTTACCGAGCTTACCGAAAGCGTAGCTCAGGCTAAGTCTGCCGTGCTTGTCTCCGTGCAAGGGGTAAAGGTTGGAGAGTTCGAAGCTATTCGCGACGAGCTATTCAAGGGGGGTATGCGTATCCAGGTTGCTAAAAACACCCTGCTTAAGCTTGCTCTTGCCAAGGCTAAAGCCGAGGTTCCCGCCGAATTGCTTGATCAGCCTGTAGCTCTTGTCTTCTGTTTCGATGACGAAGTAGCCGCTGCAAAGTCGGTTGCACCTTTCGCCAAAGACATCGAAGCACTTACCGTGCTTGGTGGTTTGGTTAATGGTTCTTTCGTTACCGCAAAAGAAGTTGAGATGCTCTCCAAGCTTCCAAGTCGCGAGCAACTTGTTGCACAGCTTCTTGGTACACTTCAGGCACCTATTCGCGGCCTGGCTACCGTACTTCAGGGCAACCTGCGAGGACTGGTCACCGTTCTTACTCGTATCCAAGAGCAGCAGGCCTAAGCGCCACTGTTCGTCTAACTTAAGCTACTCTCATGGCTGAATCTACTATCGACGCAATGATCGAACAGATCAAGAACCTTACCGCTCTTGAACTTTCTAAGCTTGTTAAAGCTCTAGAAGAAGAGTTTGGTGTATCCGCTGCAGCTCCTATGATGATGGGTGCTATGCCTGCTGCTGGTGGCGCTGCTGAAGCAGTTGAAGAGCAGACTGCCTTCGACGTTATTCTTGCTGCTGCTGGTGATCAAAAGATCAACGTAATCAAGGCCGTTCGCGAACTTCGCGCTGATCTTGGTCTTAAAGAAGCTAAGGACCTTGTTGATGGTGCTCCACAGCAAGTTCTTAAGGGTGTTAAGAAAGAAGAAGCTGACGCTGCTAAGGAAAAACTTATGGCAGTTGGCGCATCTGTTGAGGTTAAGTAGTTTTACTTTTCTCTCTAAAAACCGCTCCGAAAGGAGCGGTTTTTTTATTTGACAAACATTTGCTAGTACAGAAAAAGTCGTCCGGCACTGCCAGACGACTTTTCGTTTTTCTACTTTGTTTTCCTTTCTTGAAACAAAAGTGCTACTCCCGAGATTGCGAGAATCACCCCGCAGAACATCCAGCTTGAACGCATACTCACATGGTCCGCCAGTAAACCACTTACTAGCAGGCCAATTAGTGCACCAAAGTGATTCGGTACACGCTCGGCCGAAAGGATTGTTGCCCGATCTTCGGTACTGGCTAGCTCGTTGGTTAGCCCTTCTTGGGCTCCTTGGGTCATCCCGCGCACGATTTCATGCAGCAGAAATACCCCATAACTGAGCGGTAGTGGCAGAATACTACACAGGGTAACACTCAGGCCGATTGCCGCCATACAGAGCGGAACCTGTACTCGTGGCCGAAGCTTTGAGAGTAGGGGGTAGACTAGGCTCCCCAGAAACAGAAACAATCCAATGATATTCCCGGTAAGGGGGTATATGTGGCGCAGGGCAGGTTCATTCTTAAAGAACGGCTGCCAAAACATGTTGGGTGCTGCAATACCAATGGCAATCATGCCACTGGCAATGAACAATTCTCGGATAAGCGGGTGCTTTTTCCAGGAAGTTCCCACCATGCCCAACAGCTCCAAGGTAGTTTTTTGATGCTTTTTCGCTAGGTCTCCTTCTCGGGTTAAGAGAAAGATGCTCGCAATGAGGCAGGCCACCATGAATGCGGCTGCAAAAAACCAACTTAACCGTACGTCGTACGCCGTTGCTAATACTCCCAGAATGGGGGCACTTACAAGACTGGCGTGTTTCATGTTCCGCATCCTATTACTTACTCGCTTGGGATCTGTTTGAGGATCGCGCAGTAGTTGAGCATCGGTAGTCCAGGCGAGAAGAGCGCCACTGGCTAGGCAGCGACCAACGGCAAGAACTCCTTCTGCCACGCAAAACAGGGCGAGCGTTGTGCTCAGTCCATAAAGGATAAGTCCAGCCATCTGAACCCAGCATGATGCGATCATGCTTTTTCTACGGCCAAATCTATCAGCAAACACCCCTGTCGGGAGCTCCACAAACAGGTTGACGCTAAAGAAGACGATGTTGGTCGTGTTGACCTGCGTGTAGCTCAGGCCATGAGCTAAAAGAAACGTGACATAGCTTCCTGCAGTTACCGCGAACGATAAACTCAGGAAGAGTTGGACGATGAGACCCCGCCAAAGCGGGGATAGGGGGAACCGGCGCATGGGACAAACTCCTTGTTGTAAAGTTCCAGGTTCGTAAGATTAAAAAACCTCGGTCGAACCTGGCCGAGGTAACTTTTAGTGAGAAACGAAAATCTAACTAGGTCAGGCGCGAAAAGATGGGTACGGGAACCACGCCCGCCATAATAGACTTGGCAAGCACGAAAGCACGGGTTGTGGACCAGTAGTTGTGAGACATAGTGGAGCGATTTTTACACGGAGCGCGTGGCCCTGTCAAGCAAATCCTGCTATAGTCGCACGGCAATGTTCGATTTTACCCTTACCGCAAAAGAAGAAAAAGCCCGTATAGGCACCTTTTCCACGCCACACGGAACCGTTACTACCCCTATGTTTATGCCGGTTGGCACCCATGGGGCAGTTAAGGGGGTTTCGGCCCAGGAACTTGGCCAGGTGGGGAGTCAGGTGGTACTGGCTAATACCTATCATTTGCATCTACGGCCGGGCGAATCTGTAGTGGAGGCTGCTGGGGGTCTGCACGCATTTACCGGCTACCAAGGGCCGATGCTCACCGATAGTGGCGGATTCCAAGTTTTTTCTTTGGGTGAAAAATCAATGAGAGGGGAGAGTCGTACTCCCATGCGTAAAATTACCGAAGAGGGTATTACCTTTACTTCTCATATCGATGGCAGTAAGCATCTGCTTACTCCCGAAAGTGCAATTGAGATCGAGCAAAAACTAGGAGCCGATATTATCATGGCCTTCGATCAGCCGGTATACGGGATGTCGTCGCCAACGGAGGCGGGGGAAGCTATGCAGCGCACGCAGCGCTGGCTAGAGCGCAGTAAGGAGCAGTGGCAGCGGGGTAGGGGAGACCAAGCCCTGTTTGGCATCGTGCAAGGGGGGATTCATCAAGAATTACACCAACAATCGGCTAAGTTTACCGTCTCACAAGATTTGCCAGGGTACGCCATTGGCGGTCTTTCGGTAGGGGAAAGCAAAGAAGGAATGTGGAGAGCGGTGGAGAGTATCTGTACATTATTACCTGAAGACAAGCCTCGCTACTTTATGGGGCTTGGCGATCCGTACGATGTGATCGATGCCACTCTCCGCGGGGTAGATATGTACGATTGCGTTTCGCCTAGTCGCTTGGCCAGGCATGGGGCATTTTGGCTGGCAGAAAGTACAAACGAATCACTTTTGCAGGCTTTTTACTCTGGAAGTACGGAAAAGATGCTACGGGGCGGCACGCTCAAGTTTAGCCGCCGCTCAATTGGCTCGGCGCCCTTTAGGCACGATATGAACCCGCTTTTGGGGCTGCAAACAGAACTACCCTGGCTACCTGGCGAGCTCGATGTCTTGCCGCGAGCCAGCCTTTGTCACTACCACCGCAGCAACGAAATGCTGGCGTCTCGGGTGCTTACACTGCATAATGTACGCATGCTCCACGTAATAACCGAGCATATGCGCAGTGCAATTGCTGGTGGTTATTTGGCACGCCTCCTCAGGGCTCTTGACAGATAATAGAGTCTTAGGTATAGTGCAACGTTTCCAGTACTCAACTCATAGATTCATGCAAGCAACTCAAGCGCAAGAACCCGAAGAGCTTACCATCCCAACAGAGGAAGGCGCTCTTGGTTTGCCGTGGCTTACTCCCGCTGCTGAAGACGAGTTACTTCTTCAGATAGCCGAGCATGTACAAGAAGAGCTAATTGCCCGTTGTGGTGATTTGCTCGATGAGCCTACACAAGTTCAGTTTGTTCAGCTGCTCACTGCCTGCTCTGATGAAGAATCAGATGCAAACATTGAGGCACTTGATGCTTTTGTGTTGCGCTACGTACCAGGATTCGAAGAAATTCGTCAAGAAATCGTGCTTAAGGCACTTTCTGAGGCGAAAGCACTAGCCGCTAATTTCTAGATATGGCAAATAGAGAGCGCAAGCCACTTCCTGATGATGAAATTAATGACCAGCCGCGAGTGGTGCAACTTCCACCCCAACCTCAAAGTCTGAGGCCCGAGCCCGCTTCTGGCCAGGACGAGGTACCGTCTGCTGCCTCCTTTAAAATGACTCCCATTGAAGATGAGTTCGACGAGGATGAGTATCCTGAACGACGGAGAAACTTTAAGCCTCTTATCGGTGGGCTAATTGGGGTGGGTGCCTTAGCTGCAATAGCATTTACCTATATGCACTTTTTTGGAGCCAAAACACCTGATGCAACGCCAGCTCAAGATCCCAAGCCTGCAGCTTCTGCTAAGTCTGACACAAAGACCGCAACTAAGGCTGGATCAACAGATAAGAAAGGTACTGGTTCTCACGGCACTGGAAATAAAGCGCATACTGATAAAGCCTTAGATACTAAGAAGGCTCCTGTAAGCGATGAGGTCGAAGGGGTTCGAGGTTCTCATAGTAAGATCGATCTTGGTGAGAAACAAGATGAGTATATTCTCCAGATGAAAAGTGACGATGAAGGTGAGAAGGCTGCAATTCACACTGCTAACCTCCTTCGACTGTTTTCGCATAAGCTTCCAAATCTTTCTGATCAAGCGCGAAAAGACCTGCGCTCAAACAACTTCCTGCAGTCCCTTGCCGAATACTGGCAATCACCAAGGCATGGTAAAAAGGCTGCCTTTTCTCCTGATGGTAGCTTCCATAGTACTGAAGGTCTTTTGGCGGTTCAGCCAATTCACGATATCGAAACTGTATCAAAGCAGTTTCATGCTAAGAAGGGTGTTGCAAGTCATAGGTTAATGGGGGGTGCAAAAATTACCAAGCGGGTAAATCGCGAGATTGCAGACGTTGTATTGGAGCCCGTAGACAATAAGAAGCAAGATTTAACTGAAGCTCAGATCAATCTTCCTCCAGATTTATCCGCAATGATAGATCTAGGTAGGGGAGATGCTACTTCTGAGGTTTCTGATAGTACTGTTGCTCAGTCTCAAGTTAGAGCCCTGGATAATGGGCCTATGGTTCAGGATCGGCCTTTAAATACTGATAGCACCCCAGTTCTAAACCCCATAGAGTCACCTCCAAGGGCAGTAATGCCAGTGGATTCAGTTGGGGTGGGTGAGGAAGAGCCTACTTTTGTTAGGCCTGGAAAAGACGGCATTCTTCGTATTGGTAACGAGCAAGTAAAAGATGCTCCTCCAGTAAAAAAGGGCAGTACTGAGACTGGAGAAAAGGCTACTTCTAGCTACCTCAACGAAAAATCTGAAACCTACAAGATTGATCAAGGCGCAAAAGACGGCACTAAAGCTGGTCAGCACGAGGATCATGAAGAAGATGCCAATAAAGAGCAGGTAAGCTTTGCTGATCAACTTCTCGCTGATTCTTCCGCTTTTGATGCAACTCTTTCTTCGGCATTAACTGCCACTGAAATGGCCAAGCTAGATTCAGGAGCTCAGGGTGCTATCGGTGCTTTGCGACGCGTATACCGTGTCAAGTTCCACCAATTCAATGGCTCAAAGTCAGCTATACGGGATATGCTTACAGATACCCGGAATCAACTTGCTTTGTTGGCACTTAACGGAAAGCCTAGTATCGAGATTGGAGGAAATAGTATTCCTTCTGAGCACTTTACTAGAAATGGCAACGCAGCTGCCCGCCTTGCAGTTAGTATGACTGAGCGCGGAATAAGTTCCTTAGGTTAAAACTATGAATAATTTCGAAAGTAAGGCACCGGGATTTGAGCAAGAGGCACCTCGTATTGAGATTCCCGTGCCTCAGGCCCCAATGCCCGAAGTATCTGCTCAGCCAGTGCAAGAAGTGGTTTTGCCAGAGATGCTTACCCAAATGGCACCAATCTCAGATGTGCCTGCTCCTGTAGCATCTACCCAGCTTAGTCTCGATGTTCCTGTAGTGCTTGCCCATGGGCGAAAGAGTGGTGGCACTATCTCAGATTATGCCGCAATTGCTCATCACATTCAAAACTGGGGTCAGTAGCCCTAGCTCTTACTGCCACTGCCGTACTATGATGGCAATGCATGGCTTACTCCACCGATTACACCTACGACACCCAGGTAGCCGATACCTCTAGCGCCACAACAACTCAGCCGTTGTTGTGGGCTGGGGGTCTTTTGGTTTTTACTGGCTTACTAGTGCTTACTTATTTCATCGTTGCTAAACGCCGTCAACTTTTAAAGGATAAGCGCTCTTCAGATAAAAAGGCGTTTAAGATTGTCCTGCCTAAGCCAAATCAAGATACCGAACAGCACGAACGGCGCGACCCTAAAGAAGTGCTTGGCGCAATGGAATCGGTATTTGCCAGCCTACAGCACTTTGTGGAACATGATAAGAACAAAAACTTTTGGCATGGTCAGCCTACTTTTAGTTTTGAAATGGCTGCCCATCACGGCGAAATCTTCTTTTACTGCGTAGTGCCGCGCGATTACGCCGATCAGTTTGAGCGCATCGTGCATGCGCAATATCCAGCCGCGCACATTGAGCTCGCTAAAGACTTTGATATCTTCCTAGGTGCCGAAAAAGGTGAGGTCTCTATTGCTGGCTTACAGCTTGCTAAGCCTCGTATTTTCCCGGTTAGAACCTATCGTAGCCTGGAGAACGATCCACTCAGTGGCCTGGCAAGTTCACTCTCAAAAGTGGCCAATGGTTCGGCCGCTATTCAGGTATTGGTCCAACCAACTGATCAAAGCTGGCAGAAAGAAACCGAGACGGCTCTGCAAAATATCCAGCAAGGAAAATCCTTTGCTACCGGTGGCGATAATTTCATGAACAAGGCGCTCGAGGCCAGTAAAGAGATTGCTGAATCGGCCTGGCATGGGCAATCGCAAAACGGAAAAAACAGCAACGAAGCCGGTAATACCACCGTGGGGAATGTACGCCTTACCGCCATGCAAGAACAGCAGACTAAGCTGTTGGTAGAGAAGGGGAGTAAGGTTGGTTTGCAGGTGCAAATTAGGGTGATCGCGCTCGATAGTCAAAAGATTGCCGCCTCTAGCCAGGTGCAGAGTATGTTGGCTTCCTTTTCGCAGTATCAGCAGCCAGAATCTAATTTTTTTAAGGTAGCAAATAAAGATGATTCTCGCCTGATTGTCGATTACCAGCTGCGCAACTTTTCGCCGTTTCAGCCAACGATGCTCTTAAGTACCGAAGAGCTTACCAGTATTTTTCACTTTCCTAATCGCCCGCTCGATGTGCCTAATGTGCACTGGCTTGGTGCACGTAAGCTGCCTCCGCCAACCAATCTGCCACAAACCGGCTTAAAAATCGGCTACAGCAACTTCCGTGGAATGGAAATCCCGGTTAACTTGAAGCTGCAAGATAGAATGCGTCACTTCTACATGATCGGAAAAACCGGTGTAGGAAAAACTACCATCTTCCAGAATATGGTTATCCAAGATATTCGCGATGGCCACGGAGTGTGTTATATGGATCCAAATGGAGACGCTATTGAGTGGATTCTTAAGCACATTCCTCGCGAACGGGCAGAGGATGTCGTTATTTTTGATCCTTCCGATATCGCCCGTCCGGTAGCGCTTAACTTGCTTGAGTACGATGCAAACTTCCCGGAGCAAAAGAGTATGCTTATTAACGAGATGATGGCTGTTTTTGATAAGCTCTACGATCTTAAATCAACCGGTGGGCCAATGTTTGAGCAATACATGCGCTCTGCCATGCTTTTGGTGATGGACGATCCAGGGTCGGGGAGCACCCTTATGGAAATCCCGCGTGTATTGGCCGATGCCGAGTTCCGTAAACAAAAGCTCGATCGTTGCCGCAACCAAGTAGTAATCGATTTCTGGACCAAAGAAGCTGAGAAAGCAGGGGGTGATGCCTCGTTGCAAAACATGGTGCCGTACATTACTAGTAAGCTCAACCAGTTTACGACCAACGATATGATGCGCACGATTATTGGCCAGCAAAAAAGCGCCTTTAATTTCCGAGAAATTATGGATGGCCGCAAGATTTTACTCGTAAGCCTGCCAAAGGGTTTGCTAGGGGAGGTAAATCAGATGTTGCTAGGTCTTATTATTACCGCACGCATCCAACTTACGGCCTTTTCGCGCCAAAATATCCCAGAGTCTGAGCGTATTCCGTTCTTCTTGTATGTGGACGAGTTCCAAGACTTTACCTCTAAAACCTTCGCCACTATTTTGGCCCAGGCTCGCAAGTATCAGCTTTCACTTAACTTTACCAACCAGTTGATGGGGCAGTTGGATGATGATATGCGCAAAGCCGTTATTGGTAATGTGGGAACTACGCTAGTGTGGCGCATTGGGGCCGACGACGCCGAGTATCTCACTAAGGAGTTTTCGCCACTTGGCATCGACGATATGGTAAATGTGGAGAAGTATAACTTCTATATTAAGATGCTAATTGACGGCACGCCAACCGAGCCGTTTAACGCCACAGCCTACCCGCCAGATCCGCATGAGAGCGTTGAGCTAGGCAAGGCAATCAAAGAATTGTCGCGCTTAAAATATGGTCGAGACCGGGAATTAGTGGAGGCCGAGATTCGACTTAGAGCCCGTGGTGTGCTATAACTCTTGGGTAGATTTAATACATTGGTAATAAACAGATACAGATGCAAGACCTCGACCGAATCATTCGCGTGCTCGATTCACTAGAGCAAGATATTCGCAGCCTAAAACAGCTAGTACTTGGCGGTAGTGGTGGTAATTTCCACGTAGGCGGTAGTAGTATGCCTCCTCGCGGTGGCGCCGAAATGTACGGTGCGCCTCGCGCAGCGGTTGCACACATG
>JAYUZR010000047.1:0-22565 GCA_043751595.1 Candidatus Berkelbacteria bacterium | reverse complement strand
CACAGAGGGCACACGCACGGGGGAACTTATTAGTACAACCTTGAAAGAGCCTCCCAGTCGCCTAGCGACAATAAAGCTCTCACTACCCAAACTTTCATTCAACTCGCAGGCGGTCCGTACTCTCTTCAGGGTACACCCGGTTTTGCGCACATCACACGGCAAGGCATACGCTGCTTTGGCTGGAACCCTCCTTGTCGTAGTTTCATCTTTTGCTATTCATCCACAGGCTGGGGCTAGTTCTGGGCGCCCTCAAGCTGGGGACGATAGAATCGCGCTGCTCATTTCTGACCAAGTAGATCCTTATAGCCTTACTAGTGCTTCTATTTATCAGTCGCTAGCCGTTACGGTAGTGCCAGGTATTGTGGGTATTGGCGGCGCTAAAGAATCTCAGGTAATCGCTGCCCCTCGCACCTACACTATTCAAAAGGGCGATACCCTTTCCGAAATCGCCGCCAATTATGGTATGGCTTCAGTGGATGTTCTTAAGGCTAACCCTGATCTCGATTTTAATATCATCCAGCCTGGCCGCCAGATTATTATTCCAGATACCCCACTTACCGATGAGCAGCGTCAAGAAGAGCTTAGTAAGGTATTGGCGCAGGTTAGGGTAAATGTAAACTCGGGCAAGCCAGCGGTAGCTAGCGGTTCTTGGCGCTTACCGCTCCCTGCTGGCTCCTACACTATTTCTCGTCGTATCCAGGCAGATCATGCCGGTATCGATATGGCAGCAGCCTATGGCACTACCGTCCGAGCTGCTCGAACAGGCTGCGTTTCCAGTGCTTCTGGTAATGGCCTCTGGAACGGAGGCTTTGGAAATCGTGTTGTCATCTCGAGTGGGGGAGGGCTATCGGTGATTTATGCCCACCTTTCTAGTGTGGCCGTAGATTCGGGAGATTGTGTCCAAGCAGGCGATGTTATTGGCTATGTAGGCTCCACTGGGAACTCAACTGGACCCCACCTCCACTTTCAACCAATGATCAATGGGGTTGTATTTGATCCCAATTTCTTCTAGGGTCGGCCTAACATGTTTTTAGACGAACACAGCCTCAAGCTTTCGGCGGGGGATGGTGGCGATGGCGCCATCCTTTTTCGTCGTGAGCTGTATGTGCCGCGTGGCGGCCCCGATGGTGGAGATGGTGGACGCGGTGGCGACGTTATCTTAGTCGCTCAGCATAATCTGCACGCCTTATCTCATTTGGCCTACACCGATAGGCTCGAGGCCGAACGTGGTGCCAAGGGTGGTCATCAGCACGCTACTGGTAAGTCGGGTGAAGATTGTGAAGTACTTCTTCCCGTTGGAACGCAGGTATACCTTGGCGACGATGACGAAGGCGAGCTTCTAGTAGAGCTGCTTGAAGACGGTCAGCGCTTTGTCATTTGTAAGGGCGGTAACGGAGGATGGGGAAATGCCCGCTTTAAGTCTTCGGTTAACCAAGTTCCCGATCGCGCAAACCCTGGGCAAGAAGGTCAGGTAAAGCACGTCAAGCTAGTTCTTAAGCTAATTGCCGATGTTGGCTTGGTTGGGTTGCCAAATGCTGGCAAATCTACGCTGCTTTCGGTTATTTCTGCTGCTCAGCCAAAGATTGCTAATTACCCGTTCACAACGCTTGAGCCTCAGTTGGGTGTTGCCCGCTATCACGAGCACAGCTTTGTGGTAGCCGATCTGCCTGGTCTTATTGAAGGCGCTAGTGAAGGCAAGGGCCTTGGCGATACTTTCTTAAAGCATATTGAACGCACTAAATTGATCGTGCACTGTATTGATGGCTCGCAAGAGCTTGAGCACATGCTTGAGGTGTACCACGTAATTCGTGGCGAGCTTGAGGCATGGAGCGAAACTCTTTCTACCAAGGCTGAGCTTATTATTCTGACCAAGGCTGATCAGTGCGACCCTGAAGAGCTAGCCGAGCGTGCAGGAATCTTTGCCAAAAAGATTAAGCGAGAAGTGATTGTAATCTCTGCGGCTACTCACCAAGGAATTGAAGAGTTTTATCAGCTCCTGATCAAGAAATTGGCCTAGGGTTGGCGGGTAGACGTTGGTCTGTTAGGGTGGCGACACGCTGATACCAATCAGCAATCAAAAAAGAGGTGGAGTGCTATGCAAGAACCTTTGCCCGATGATCAGACATTGTTTGAGGCAGCAATCGAAGCGATCACGCCCCAGCTTGTCCGAAAGCTTCGGAAAGAAGCTGAGTCAAAGGGGCGAAAGCGAAAAGCTACTCTCGCCTTTACCAAAAGGCGAGTTGGACGCCACGGTGCCCGTAAGTATCGCGGCGTTGAGAGGCGTTAAAAAGTGAAAGCCCGTCTCTAGCGGGCTTTCTTTATTTCACTCAGTGTGGTATGCATTGCAGGTACGGTTGCGCCGGAGCTATTGCTCTGTGCCATCTATTGATACCAGGTCCCATTGGTTACGCTCCGTTACGCAGAAACTTTTTAATCCGGCTTTGTCGTTTTAATCGTTTCTAAAAACATTGGTATCAGTAACTCTCAGGTACGTATGCCAACTACTACCGCCCGACGTGTGTTCGGAAAGGAAAACTTCCACTTTCCTCTTCCAAATCTTATCGAGGTGCAGCTCAACTCCTACACTTGGTTCCTTTCCGAAGGTATCAAAGAGCTGCTAGCAGAAATCAATCCTATCGAGGATTTCACTGGTAAAAACCTTGTACTCGAGTTCAAGGATTTTGCCTTTGAAGATGCAAAGCTTACCGCCGAAGAAGCTCGTGATAAAAATCAGAGCTACAAGGCCCAGCTTAAGATTCGTGCGGTACTTACCAATCGCGTAACTGGCGAAATTAAAGAGAACGATGTCTATCTAGGCGAGTTCCCAATGATGACCAAGAACGGTACCTTTATTATTAACGGTATCGAGCGCGTAGTTGTTTCACAGATTGTTCGCTCCTACGGCGTACTCTTCACCTCAGAACAAGGTGCAGACCGTCAGCTTTTTGGTGCTAAGCTTATTCCTTCTCGCGGAGCTTGGCTCGAGTTCGAGACATCTAGTCGTGATGTTATCTCCGTAAAGGTAGATCGCAAGCGTCGTATTCCTGTTACCACCTTGCTTCGCGCACTTGGTTACAGCAGCAACGAAGAAATCAAAGCGCTTTTTGCCGATGTTGATACTCACGCCGATCACCACTACATCGATTCTACCCTTGAAAAAGATCCAGCTGCTAACCAGGTAGAAGGCTTTGTAGAGGTCTACAAGCGTATTCGCCCTGGCGATCTTGCCACTCCAGATAACGCTCGCTCGTTCCTAGAGGCTATCTTCTATTCTCCAAAGCGTTACGATCTTGGGGCTGTTGGGCGCTACAAGATTAACAAGCGTTTGGGACTTGATGTTCCTGCTACTCCAGAAAACCGCGTAATGCGGCCTCTGGATATCGTAGAGCTTATTAAGGAAATCATTCGTCTTAACAACGATAAAAACGCTAAGGCCGACGATATCGATTCCCTCCACAACCGCCGCGTTCGCGCAGTGGGTGAGCTCGTTCAGAGTCGTGTTCGTGTAGGTATGCTTCGTCTTGAGCGTATCGTTCGCGACCGCATGAGCGTTTCCGATCTAGAAACGATCGCTCCTATTCAGCTGGTTAATGCGCGTCCTGTAGCTGCTGCCTTGCAAGAGTTCTTTGCTTCTTCTCAGCTGTCTCAGTTCATGAACCAAACCAATCCTATCGCCGAGCTCGAGCACAAACGCTGCCTTACCGCTACTGGTCAGGGTGGTCTATCTCGTGAGCGTGCCGGATTCGAAGTTCGTGATGTACATCCGAGTCACTACGGACGCATGTGTCCGATTGAAACTCCAGAAGGACCAAACATTGGTCTGGTACAGTATCTTTCGGCCTACGCTCGCATTAATGCCTACGGCTTCATTGAAACTCCTTACCGCAAGGTAAAGAAAATCGAAGGCAAGGCTCCACAGATTACCGACGAAGTAGTGTACCTTGATGCTCTTGAAGAAGAGAAGTACATCATCGCTCCTGCTTCTATTGGTGTAGATGAGCATGGTCACCTTAACGAGCTTCGTACTCCAGTACGCAAGTTTGGTAACCCAGACATTGAGCTGGTAGAAAAGATCGATTTCATCGACGTTTCTCCTAAGCAGACCTTCTCCATCACTACTAACCTGATTCCAGGTCTAGAAAACGATGACGCGGCTCGCTCCTCTATGGGATCAAACATGCAACGTCAGGCAGTTCCTACCGTTAAGCCTAAGGCTCCTGTAGTCGGTACCGGTATGGAAGCCGATGCTGCTCGCGATTCTGGTCAGGTTATCCTTTCTGCAGTAGATGGAACCGCTACCGCGGTTTCTGCGCAAGAGATTGTGGTTACCGATAACAGCGGCGCTAAGCACCTCTACAAACTAGAGTGCTTCATCCGCTCAAACCAGGGTACGCTTATTAGTCAGCGTCCAGCGATTCAAGTTGGTGACAAGATCTTTAAGGGTCAAGTTATTGCCGATTCTTCCGCTACTGATAAGGGAGAGCTTGCTCTTGGTCAAAACGTGTTGGTAGCCTATATGTCCTGGAAGGGTTACAACTTCGAGGATGCTATCATCATCTCCGAGCGCCTGGTTCGTGAAGATCGCTACACCTCAATCCACATTGAGAAGTATGTACAAGATGTTCGCGATACCAAGCTTGGGCCTGAGCAGCTTACACGCGATATTCCAAACGTCGGCGAAGAAGCTCTTCGCAACCTCGACGAGACTGGAATTATCATGGTTGGTGCCGAAGTTGGTCCTAGCGATATTCTGGTAGGTAAGATTTCTCCTAAGGGTGAAACCGAGCTTACTGCAGAAGAGCGCCTCCTTCGCGCCGTATTCGGCGAAAAGGCCAAAGAAGTACGCGATTCCTCACTTCGTCTTCCTCACGGAGAGCGCGGTAAGGTAATCGGTATCAAGATTTTCTCCAAAGAAAACGGCGACGAGCTTTCTACTGGTGTTCATATCTCTGTAGAGGTTACCGTAGCTCAGCTTCGTAAGATTGCTGTAGGAGATAAGCTTGCTGGTCGCCACGGAAACAAGGGTGTTATTTCCATCATTGTTCCAGAGGCAGATATGCCATATATGCCAGATGGTCGCTCGATCGACATGATCTTGAACCCACTTGGTGTAATTGGTCGTATGAACCTCGGTCAGATCATGGAAACTACTCTCGGATGGGCTGTAGATACCCAGGGCGAGAAAGCGGCTGTGCCTATCTTTGGTGGTCTCACCGAAGAAGTGATCCGCGCAGAGCTAGTAAAGGCTGGTCTACCTGGCGATGGTAAGAGCGTGCTCTTCGACGGTAAAACTGGTGAGCAGTACGAAGGCCGCGTGACCGTTGGTATCAACTACATGTTGAAGCTAAGTCACTTGGTTGACGATAAAATGCACGCCCGTTCTGTTGGACCATACTCCATGATTACCCAGCAACCACTTGGTGGTAAGGCGCAAATGGGTGGACAGCGTTTCGGAGAAATGGAAGTTTGGGCGCTGGAGGCGTACGGCGCTGCCGCTACTCTTCAGGAAATGCTTACCATTAAGTCTGATGATACCGTTGGTCGTGCTAAGGCCTACGAGGCATTAATCCGCGACGAAGAAATTCAGAAGCCTTCGGTTCCAGAATCCTTCAACGTACTCGTTCGCGAGCTGCAGGGTCTTGGTCTCGAGGTTACCCTGATGACCGACGAAGGAGATTTGGTAGAGCCGGTTGATCGTCCTAAGGTTCCCCTCAAGCCAAACGCTACTCCTATCATCATTGATGATATCGAGGACGAAGAGGAAGAAGATGACGAGTTTGGTGCCGAAGATGACGCTGATGCCGACGCTGATCCTTTCGCTGAGAAAGAAGAAGAGGCCGAGCCAGTAGTCGCTGCCGAGAGCAGCAATGATCCAGAAGAACTGTAATTTAAGGAGTACAGTATATGTTACAGGATAATTTACCTGAACCTCAGAGCAGCGATTTCGTTGCTGTACAGCTGCGCGTAGCCAGTGCGGAAGCCATTCTTTCCTGGTCTCACGGCGAAGTACTCAAGCCAGAAACCATCAACTACCGAACTCAGAAGCCTGAGCGCGATGGTCTCTTTTGCGAGCGCATTTTTGGACCAGTTAAAGACTACGAGTGCTACTGCGGTAAGTACAAGAAGATTCGCTACAAAGGTATTGTCTGCGATAAGTGTGGTGTAGAAGTCACTAAGTCTTCAGTTCGTCGCCAGCGCATGGGTCATATCGATCTTGCCGTTCCTGTGGCGCACACCTGGTATGTCCAGGGCGTGCCTTCAGCACTCGGTATGTTGCTCGATATGTCCGTGGCCGACCTCGAAAAGGTTATCTACTTTGCAGCTTACGTAATCCTTGAAGTAAACGAAGATGTTCGTGCCGAGGCTCTCGCTCAACTTGAGCAAGAGTACCACGAGCTTCGCGATGTGCTTCTTGGTGGTCGTCCAGCCTCCGAGGTTACTGGTGACGATCTTCTTAAGGTTCAGCAGCTGGAAGCTACCTACAAGGAAAGCAAGAAAGAAGTTGAGCACATTAAGAGCGCGCAGGTAGTTTCAGAAATTACCTACCACGATCTTTCTCTTAAGTTCGGATCACTGATCCGCGTAGGTATTGGTGCCGAGGCAATCCGCGACCTTCTTAAGTTTGTCGATCTAGATGCTGGTATTATTCGTCTTAAGACCGAGTCTCACACTGCAAGTGTGATCAATCGTCGTAAGGCTCTTCGCCGCCTTAAGCTCTACAACGATCTTCGCGCGGCCAAGATTGATCCTCAGTGTTTGGTAATGTCTCGCATGCCAGTTATCCCACCAGATCTGCGCCCTATGGTTCAGCTGGATGGTGGTCGCTACGCTGCTTCCGATCTTAACGATCTCTATCGTCGCGTACTTAACCGCAACAACCGTCTTAAGAAACTTCTTAACAGCGGTGCACCTGAGGTTATTACCCGCAACGAGAAGCGCATGCTGCAAGAAGCAGTAGATGCTCTTATCGACAACTCTGCACGTCGTGGTAAGGCTGCTGCTGCAGCTGCTACCGGTGTTAAGCGTCGCCTGAAGAGTCTTTCCGACATGCTTCGTGGTAAGCAGGGTCGTTTCCGCCAGAACCTTCTTGGTAAGCGCGTAGACTACTCTGGTCGTTCCGTTATTGTAGTAGGTCCTAACCTTCGTCTCGATGAGTGTGGTCTTCCTAAGATGATGGCGCTCGAGCTCTTTAAGCCATTCGTTATCGGAAAGCTTATTAGTAGCGGTGTGGTAAGTAATGTTCGCAATGCTTCACGCATGATCGAGCAAAAAGACGAGTTGGTTTGGGATATTCTTGAAGAACTTACCCGCAACCACTACGTTCTCCTAAACCGCGCCCCAACCCTGCACCGTCTTGGTATTCAGGCCTTCCGCCCAGTACTAATCGAAGGTAAGTCTATCCAGATTCACCCATTGGTTTGTACCGCGTATAACGCCGACTTCGACGGAGACCAGATGGCGGTACACGTACCACTTTCTAAGGCTTCTCAGAAAGAAGCTTCCGAGATCATGCGCTCAAGCAAGAACTTGCTTAAGCCTGCTTCTGGTGAAGTTATCGTTTCTCCAAGTAAGGACATGGTTCTTGGTCTCTACTTCGTTACTGTTATCGAAGAAGGTCTTAAGGGAGAAGGTAAGCACTTCTCAAGCATGGATGAGGCGATTATGGCCTACGGCGAAAAAGCCGTTGCCCTTCGCGCTCGCATTAAGGTGCTTCACGGTGGTTCTCTGATCGAGACCAGCGTTGGGCAGCTCTTCTTCAACCAGATTATGCCAGAAGAACTTGGGTACCAAACCAAGGCTATGGATAAGAAGGTTCTCGGAAAGCTGGTTTCTCTTAGCTACAAGCTCTGCGGCATCGACCGTACGGCCCAGCTAGTAGACGATCTTAAAGACGTTGGATTCCGCTTCGCCGAAATCTCTGGCATCACCTTTGCTCTTTCCGATCTTAACGTAAGCGACAAGCGCGACGGATTCATCAACGAAGCTCAAGAGGCTCTTGCTGAAATCGACAAGCAGTACCGTCGTGGTCTTATCACCTACGATGAGCGCTATGTAAAGACGGTAGAGCGATGGCAGGGAGTTGCTAAGAGTATCGAGAAAGAAACGCTTGCTGGATTCACCGAGTACAACCCTATTAAGGTGATTGTTGACTCTGGTGCTCGCGGAAACGCCTCAAACCTTAACCAGATTGCTGGTATGAAGGGTCTTGTAGCAAATCCATCTGGTCGCGTTATCGATATTCCGATCAAGAGCAACTTCAAGAACGGTCTAACCGTATTCGAGTACTTCATTTCTACTCACGGATCTCGTAAGGGACGTGCCGATACTGCTCTTCGTACTTCTGATGCTGGATACCTTACTCGTCGTTTGGTGGACGTTTCACAAGACGTAGTAGTAGCCGATGTAGATTGTGGCTCAACCGAAGGTGTTATGCTCTTCGCCTCCGATGCCAAGGCAGCTGGTGAGACCTTCGAGGTTACCCTCGTTGGACGCTTCCTCTGCGGCGATCAAGGTGGAATGAAGCACGATACTATGATTACGGAAGAACTAGCGGCCGATCTTGTCGCCACTGGTCTTACCGAGATTAAGGTTCGTTCTGCAATGTACTGCGAGCTTCCATGGGGAATCTGCCAGCACTGCTACGGAAACAACGTTGCAACTGGTCTGATCGTAAACCATGGTGAGGCAGTAGGTATCGTAGCCGCTCAGGCTATTGGTGAGCCTGGAACCCAGCTGACCATGCGTACCTTCCACACCGGAGGTGTAGCGCAGGCAGGTGGAGATATTACCGCGGGTCTACCTCGCGTAGAAGAGCTCTTCGAGGCTCGCTCTCCTAAGACTCCGGCTCAAATGTCAGATATCGATGGTGTAGTTACCCTTGAAGAAACCGGTGAAGGTGTAACTATCATGGTTCGCTCCCAAGCTAATCAGCAGGTTCGCCTTACGATTCCAGAAGGGTTTACCGTTCTGGTCCAGGACCGCGACACGGTAGCGGTAAAGGATATTGTTGCTTCTCACGAAGATGGTCGCACCATGCGTGCAACTGTTAGCGGGACTGCGACCGTATCTGAAGGCGTAGTAGTTATCACCGCCAACGAGCATCAAGAGTGCCTTTACAGCTCTCCTGCAGCAAGTTTGGTGCTGGTAAACCACGGAGATGTTGTCTACGCTGGTCAGCCACTGACCGAGGGTCACCTCGATCTTCACGCTCTTCTGAGCGTAAGTGGTCGCCGCGCGGTAGAACGCTATGTGGTTGCAGAAGTGCAGCGCATTTACTCTTCACAGGGTCAGGCTATTAACAACAAGCACGTTGAGATCATCATCCGCCAGATGTTGTCTAAGATGACGATTACCGATCCCGGTACTAGTCGTTACATCACTGGTCAAACCCTCGATCGTACCGATGTTCGCGAAGCGAATAAGGTAGGGGAGAAGGTTACGGCTGATCAGCAACTGCTCGGAATTAGCCGCGTTTCACTCCGTACCAAGAGCTTCCTATCAGCTGCTTCCTTCCAGGAAACAACTGCTGTTCTCATCGATGCTGCCCTCCAAGGAAAGCGCGACGAGCTCAGAGGCTTGAAGGAAAACGTTATTATTGGTAAGTTGATCCCCGCCGGAACTGGTTTCCAGTACGGGCAAAAGTAATCGGTCTCATGCCTACAATCAATCAGTTGCTACGTAAGCCACGAGTTTCACCTAAAGCAAAGGTGAACGCTCCTATGCTTAAGTCTACCTTCAACACCTTCAGTCGCCGTCCGGTGCCTGTTAACGCTCCTCAAAAGCGTGGTGTTTGTATCAAGGTATTCACCACCACTCCAAAGAAGCCTAACTCTGCTCAGCGAAAAGTAGCTCGTGTTCGTCTAACCAACGGCCTCGAGACTACCGCTTACATCCCAGGAGAAGGTCACAACCTACAAGAGCACTCCGTA
This sequence comes from Candidatus Berkelbacteria bacterium, assembly GCA_043751595.1. Classification (GTDB taxonomy): domain Bacteria; phylum Patescibacteriota; class UBA1384; order CAILIB01; family CAILIB01; genus JAYUZR01. Next base: position 12,636 of record JAYUZR010000047.1, on the reverse strand, counting down.
GTTCTACTACGCGGTGGTCGTGTAAAAGATCTTCCTGGTGTGCGCTACCACATCATCCGCGGCAAGCTCGATTGCCAGGGTGTTAAGGGTCGCAAGCAAAGCCGAAGTTGCTACGGTACCAAGAAGGCCTAAGGGTCAATTAATTAGAAGCTAATCTAGGTTGCGCCGCAGTACCCGCTTCAGGGGAAGACGCGGCGCACCTCTCCCCATTATGAGTCGAGGTATTAAACTTACTCCAGTTCACGAACTGGTTCCCGATCTTAAGTACGGTTCTGTAACCGTGGCTAAGACCATCAACTACGTTATGAAGAACGGCAAGAAACTGGTCGCCCAGAAGATTGTCTACACTGCACTCGAAACTGCTGCGGCAAAGCTCGAGACCGACGGACTTTCCGTACTAGAGGGTGCACTTAAAAACGTAACGCCAGTTATCGAGGTTCGTAGCCGTCGTGTAGGTGGCGCTAGTTTGCAGGTTCCTATCGAGGTTCCTAAAAACCGCCGCATGATGCTTGCCCTTCGCTGGATCCTTACCGCTGCTCGTTCAGCAAAAGGTCGTCCAATGGCTGAAAAACTCGCAACCGAGCTAATCAACGCCTACAACGGCGAAGGTGCTGCAATCAAGAAGAAGGACGAAGTGCACCGTATGGCTGAGGCCAACCGTGCATTCGCTCACTTCGCTCGAAGGGCTTCGTAATTGCTCAAAAAACTCCTCCCTGTCCTCGCCTAACGGCTGCGGATTCGGGAGGAGTTTTTTTGCGCTTAAGTTTGTAGTCAATAAAAAAGACCGCAATCACTCAGTAGTTGAGTAACTCCGGTCTTCCCCCTGCATACTTTCGTAGTGCGAAGGGGATTGTTTTTAGGCTGCGGCGAGCATCTTGCAGTAGCCTGATTGGGCGACGATGTTCACCAGAGCTGGTGTGGCGCGGATTACGATGAAGTCTCCACTTTGCTGCTCTTCCTCGGTTTCGCCCAGGCGCTCTATGTGTATGTAGCCGAGGGCCTCCATCTGCTGGAGAGAGTGGACGATTACCTGCAGGGCTTGCCCTCCGTGGAGGGTAAGGGCGTGGCTGTAAGGCACTTCTCGGCAGGGCACCGGTTTTACCGGCGGTGTCGGTTCTACGGGGTGCGGGTGGTTTTTCCCGTACCATCCAAAAGTAAAGAGGTTGTAGATGGTCCGCCACTGGATGGCGCCTTGAAAGGTGAGAGCTTTATCCCGGAAAGTTCGCTCATCTTTCCGGTACGTCTCTTCAGCCTTCACGTCTTCGAACTCGGTTGAGACTTGCTCATGAAGTCGAGAGAGACTGATGCCATACCAGGCATCGCTTACCTCAACGTCTAGAAGCACGAAGATGATGCGTGCAAATGCCTCCTCGTGCTCTGTTTTATTGAGCAACTGCATGAGGGCGTACCGCGCGAGCGGCCTGAGATCGTTGGGCGTGCAGGCAAACGAGCCTGCAAGGGGCTGGTGGAGCCCTAGGGGCAGGGACGAGGTTTCCATGAAAAAAGTCCTTTTGTTCAGGTACTGGCTCGATCGCGGAAGCCGAAGACGTAGAGACTTAAAGTCTCCTATGCGATCGTGTGCCTTTTAACACAAATCACCCTAAATTGCTAGTAGGTACAGAGAAGACCCCGCTCGAGATATGGGCGGGGTCTTTCTTTTTTGTACTAAGTTTTTTATTGATGCCTTTCTTGCCAGGCTTCTCGTAGCTCGGCGGTTAAGACTAGTGCACTTGGAGCTGCAAGAAGAAGGAAGTAGTCGCCGTGACCTGTTATCGCAATAACAAGCCATGTAATGAAGCCTAGGATTGAAATAGTGAGTAAATACTCATTGTGACTTCGGATAAATGGTGTGACAGTTATCGCTATAAGGCACACAATGAGAAGGCCAATCATAGTGGATTGTGATCCACAAGAGAGTATTTTATATAGCCCAATGAAAGTTGCCGTTAGTGACGATATAAAGATAGACGGTTTAATTTTTTTGTTCTGCATGTTTTTCTCCATTCAGCTCGTTGGTTGCGGCTGACGTTGCCCTTATCCGCTATTTAAGGTAGGGTGTCAACGTCCGCACGCGAGCCCGCATGCGCTTATTTTGATCAACATTCAAGCAAGTTTAATCTCCATTCATGGCACGCGAGTATCCTCTCGAGAAAGTCCGAAACATCGGAATTATCGCCCACATCGATGCTGGTAAAACCACCACCACCGAGCGTGTGCTCTACTACACTGGTAAGACTCACAAAATTGGTGAGGTACACGAAGGTGCTGCCACCATGGACTGGATGGAGCAAGAGCAGGAGCGTGGTATTACTATTACCGCTGCTGCTACCACTGCCTTCTGGACTCCTGGAACTCGTCCAGGTAAAGACACTCACCGTCTTAATATCATCGATACCCCAGGTCATGTAGACTTCACCGTAGAAGTACAGCGCTCACTGCGCGTACTTGATGGTGGTGTAGTGGTATTCGATGGTGTTGCTGGTGTAGAGCCTCAGTCAGAAACCGTATGGCGTCAGGCCGATGAATACGGCGTGCCTCGTATCTGCTACATCAACAAGCTCGATCGCATGGGTGCCGATTTCATGAAGGCATACCGAAGCATCCTTGATCGTCTTACTCCAAACGCTCTTCCTATTCAGCTTCCTATTGGTTCTGAATCCGATTACGTAGGTATCATCGATCTCGTTACTGGTAAGGCCGAGGTCTACAAAGACGATATGGGTAAGGTAATCGATGTTATCGATATTCCTGCCGAGTATCAGGCAGAGTACGAAGAATGGCGTACTAAGTTGGTAGAAAAAGCGGCTGAGCAAGTTGATTCTCTTATGGAGAAATACCTAAACGGCGAAGAGCTTACCATCGACGATCTGCGCACGGGTATCCGCGCCGGAACTCTTTCCGGAAACCTGGTTCCTGTACTGTGTGGTTCTGCACTTAAGAACAAGGGTGTTCAGCAAATGCTGGATGCCGTTGTAGAGTACCTTCCTTCTCCTCTCGATATTCCGCCAGTAAAGGGTACCGATCCTAAGACTCAAGAGCCTATCGAGCGTAAAGCAAGCGACGAAGAGCCAGTTTCTGCATTGGCCTTTAAGGTTGCCACCGATCCTTTCGTAGGAAAGCTGGTGTTCTTCCGCGTGTACTCCGGTACCGTTAAGGCTGGTTCTTACGTTAATAATGTAACTAAGGGCACTCAGGAGCGCATCGGACGCATCGTTCGCCTGCACGCTAATAGTCGCGAAGACGTAGATGCGGTATACGCCGGCGAAATCGCTGCGGCTATCGGTCTTAAGGGTACTACCACTGGCGATACTCTGGCAGATCCTGCAAAGCCTATTCAGCTTGAGACCATCAACTTTGCCGCACCAGTTATTCAGCAGTCAATCGAGCCTAAGACCAAGGCCGATCAAGAGAAGATGGGTATCGCTCTTCAGCGTTTGGCTGAAGAAGATCCTACCTTCCGCATGACCACTAACCACGATACTGGCCAGACCCTTATCGCTGGAATGGGCGAGCTTCACCTAGAAATTATCGTAGACCGCATGAAGCGCGAGTTTAAGGTGGAGGCAAATGTAGGAAACCCACAGGTTGCTTACAAAGAATCTATCCGTACTGCGGTTAAGAATGTTGAAGGTAAGTTTGTTAAGCAGTCTGGTGGTCGTGGTCAATTTGGTCACGTAGTGGTCGATATCGAGCCAGGTGAGCGCGGCTCTGGGTTTGTCTTCGAGAGTAAGATCAGCGGTGGTGCTATTCCTAAGGAGTATGTTAAGCCTGCTGAAGAAGGAATGCGTGAGACCCTTGAGAAGGGTGTTCTTGCTGGCTACCCAGTACTCGACGTTAAGATGACGCTCGTTGATGGTAGCTACCACGATGTAGACTCAAACGAAATGGCCTTCAAGGTAGCCGGTTCCATGGCTGCTTCTGAAGCCGTTAAGCGCGCTAACCCTGCCATTCTCGAGCCAATCATGAAGGTAGAGGTGGTAACACCAGAAGATTACTTTGGAGATGTAATGGGAGATATCAATTCTCGCCGTGGCCAGATCCTCGGCACTAGCGAGCGCGGTCTTGCCAAGGTTATCTCAGCCGAAGTGCCACTTTCTAATATGTTTGGATATGTTACTACCCTTCGCTCAATGAGTCAGGGTCGTGCATCTTCCACTATGGAGTTTGATCACTACGCTGAGGTTCCTAGCAACGTTCAGCAGCAGATTATCGAGGGTAAGGTTAAGTAATTCTCCTTCCTTCGAGAAAACCGTCAGGCGAAAGCCTGGCGGTTTTTTTGTTTGTCACCCTCATGTCACAATCTTTCCGCTATCGTGCAGTCATGGCTAATCCAGTTATCCCAATTAGGTACTATATTCCGCCAGAGCAGCGCTATATTCTGCGAGAAGAGCCTCTGCAGCCGCTTAGGCAAGTGCAAAAAGAAGGCCCTGATAGTCTTTCTATCGGCGAGCTACTAGAGGTAGCTTTGGGTCGGGCAGATGGCTTGGTCGATAAAATTGCCGATTACGGCGCAGCACAATTGGCTCAGGTTCGCACCGTTCCAGAGGCAGTAGCCTTGCTAGGAGTAAGTCATATGCAGGCTACTCGCTTAGTTGCCTTGGTTGGCCTGGGTAGGAGGCTATTTCAGCCTACGCACAGCAGCATGGCCACTATTCGGGGAGTAGAAGATGTCTACAACCTTACTCACGCCATGGGCTATCTCCCCAAAGAGCAGCTACGCATCTTGCTCATTAACCGGCGCTACCAGGTTTTTCACGAAGAAGTCCTCGCTATGGGCGACGACGATCTCCTGGCCATAAGTTTTGTAGATATTTTGCAGGCCCCGGTCGAGCGGCGAGCTAAGGCAATTATCATCGTCCATAACCACCCCGGAGGTAATCTCGAGCCAAGTCAGGCCGATATCGAGTTCACTAAAAAGCTGACAGAGGCATCTCAACTTATGCAAATAGAATTGCTCGATCATCTCATCGTCACACAAGCCGGCTATTGCTCGTGTAAGCAGGTTCCTTCAAGTCATGCTACAGGTTGACAAGCGCGTTTAGCTTTGGCATACTCGCCTGCGACGCATCTGCGCCACTTTATTTGTGCATCAAACTAATCACTAACCATAAGGAGCACCTATGGCTGAGGCATTTCAGCGCACTAAGCCCCACGTGAATGTGGGTACCATCGGTCACGTAGACCACGGTAAGACCACTCTTACTGCGGCTATTTGTACCATTCTTGCTAAGTCTGGTAAGGCGCAGGCACGTAGCTACGCCCAGATCGACAACGCACCTGAAGAAAAGGCACGTGGTATCACCATTGCTACTTCTCACCAGGAGTACGAGTCAGATGCTCGTCACTATGCCCACGTAGACTGTCCAGGTCACGCGGATTACGTGAAGAACATGATTACTGGTGCTGCCCAAATGGACGCAGCTATCCTAGTAGTTTCCGCAGCTGATGGTCCAATGCCACAGACTCGCGAGCACATCCTGCTTGCTAGTCAGGTTGGTGTTAAGAACATCGTTGTATTCCTCAACAAGTGCGATATGGCAGACGCCGATCTGCTCGAGCTTGTAGAGATGGAAATCCGCGATCTACTTTCTAAGTACGGCTTCCCAGGGGACGATACTCCAATCATCCGCGGTTCCGCACTTAAGGCTCTAGAAGGCGTTGCAGAGTACGAGGCAGCTATCATCGAGCTTGTTTCTACTCTAGACACCTACATCCCAGATCCAGTTCGCGAAATCGACAAGCCTCTTCTGATGCCTGTTGAGGACGTATTCTCTATCAAGGGTCGTGGTACTGTTGCTACCGGTCGTATCGAGCGTGGTCTCGTTAAGGTTGGTGAGTCAGTAGAAATCGTAGGTATCAAGCCTACCAAGAGCGTGGTAGTTACCGGAGTAGAAATGTTCCGCAAGATGCTTGATCAAGGTCAAGCTGGTGATAACGTAGGTCTTCTCCTTCGTGGTGTTGAGCGTACCGATATCGAGCGTGGTCAAGTTATGGCTAAGCCTGGTTCTATTACTCCTCACACCGACTTCGAATCAGAAGTATACGTACTTACCAAAGAAGAAGGTGGACGTCACACTCCATTCTTCAAGGGCTACAAGCCTCAGTTCTACGTGCGAACTACCGACGTAACTGGTGAAGTAGAGCTACCTGCAGCTGTAGAAATGGTAATGCCTGGTGATACCGTGAAAATGGTTGTTCGCCTGATCGTTCCTGTTGCTATGGAAGATGGTATGCGCTTCGCTATCCGCGAAGGTGGTCGCACCGTTGGATCTGGTGTTGTAACCAAGATCCTTAAGTAATTTAGTACTTACTCACTCGAACCTTTACCGCTATGGCAGACTCAACGAAACAACGAATTAGAATTCGTCTCAAAGCTTACGATCATCGAATCATCGATAAATCAGCTAAGCACATCATTGAGACTGCCGAGCGAACCGGCGCGCGTGTAGTGGGGCCGATCCCACTTCCTACCGAACGCAAGATCACCACACTCATGCGCGCCACCTTCATCGATAAAGACTCCCGTGAGCAGTTTGAGATGCGTATCCATAAGCGTCTCATCGATGTACTTGAGCCAACCTCAAGTACCATCGATGCCCTCATGAGTCTCGACCTGCCTGCCGGCGTCGATATCGAAATTAAGATGTAAAGGGAATAGTTCCCGTCCTAGCAGAACCTCTAGCAACGTCCAAGTTCAGAGTTAAGTCCCATTATGAGCTACCTTATTACTAAGAAAGTCGGCATGACCCGCGTCTTCGATGAAGCGGGGCGTGTTGTACCTGTCACTGCCCTCCAGGTGGAACCCACCGTGGTTGTGCAGCGGAAAACCGAGCAGAAGGACGGCTACAGCGCTATTCAGTGCGGTGCCGTTGTCTCTCGTCATCCAAAGAAGCCTCAGGCAGGTCATGCCAAAGAGCTGTCTTTTGTACCTAGCGTTCTACGCGAAGTGCACGTTCCTGCCGATGCAGACTATGCAGTCGGTCAAGAACTCGACCTTTCCCAGCTTTCAGTTGGAGATCAAGTAAAACTGATCGCCACCTCTAAGGGTAAAGGTTTTGCTGGTGTTATCAAACGCCACAACTTCCACCGCGGGCCTGAAACCCACGGATCAGATCATCACCGTGCTCCTGGTTCTATTGGTTCCATGTTCCCACAGCACGTTACCAAAGGACACCGTATGCCTGGTCATATGGGTGTCGATCGCGTAACCGTACGCAAGGTTGAAGTAGTAGATATCTTCCCAGAGCAAAATATTTTGCTTGTGAAGGGTCCCGTTCCTGGTGTTCCAGGGGGTATCGTTCAGGTAGTAGGCGCCTAATTCTCTATTATGCTAACTTTTGATGTTTACAACCAAAAAGGAGCGGTAGTAGGGACCATCGATCGTCCACATTTCTTCCAGCAAGAAATCGATCAGCGTCTTATTCACCGCTACCTCGTCTGGGTCCGCACCATGTTGCGCGATACCATTTCTACTACCAAAACTCGAGGAGAAGTCTCCGGTGGCGGTAAAAAGCCATGGAAGCAAAAAGGAACCGGTCGTGCCCGTGTGGGTTCTAGCCGCAATCCTATTTGGCGCCACGGTGGTGTAGTATTCGGTCCTACTTCTGCACGCAACTGGCATACCCGTATGCCACGTACCGAGCGTCGTAAGGCTCTATTCTCCGCTCTTTCAGCCAAGGCTAACGGTTCAGTTATCGTCCTCGAAGACTGGTCAATCGACCGTCCTCAGACTAAAGCTGTAATCCAGCTCTTCGCCGCTCTTCCGGGTGTTACCGGCAACAAGGTACTTCACCTTGCTGGTGCATTCGATACCAACCTGTTCAAGTCCACCGCTAACCTTCCTAAGGTTACCTCAAAGACCGTTCAGGCTATGAATATCGAAGATGTCCTAGGTCACGATGTGATTATCATCACTAAGGCTGATCTTACTGCTATGGAGCAACACTTCACAGCGAGCGTAATTTCCGAGTAATGATCCGCATCAAACCTCACATCACCGAAAAATCCTACCAAGCCGCCCAGGGCGAGGTGCCTGTGTATACCTTCCGCATTCCTGCAGGAAGTACTAAAGCCCTCGTTTCAGCAGCCGTAGAGCAAACCTACAAGGTAACTGTTACCTCAGTTCGTCTGGTACACCTCCCTGAAAAGGTACGCCGCTTCCGCGGTATCGAGGGTGCAACCAAGCCTGTACACAAGGCATTGGTTCAGTTGGGTAAGGGTCAGTCAATCGCTGATTTCGAACCACAGCAGACCGAGCAGGGGGATAAGGAATAATCATGGCTGTACGTCTTTATAAACCAACTTCCGCCGGCCGGCGCGACATGACTTCCCAAGATTTTGGGATGATCACCACGTCCGAGCCTGTGAAGTCGCTCACCATTCGCCTACAGCGACATGCTGGTCGTAATTCACAAGGTCGTGTAACCGTTCGTCATCAGGGTGGGGGAGCTACCAAGCTTTACCGTCTCATCGATTTCAAGCGCACTCGCGACGGCATTCCAGCTAAGGTAACTGAGATCGAGTACGATCCTTACCGTTCAGCTCGTATCGCTCGTATCCAATACGAAGACGGTATGCTTGCTTACATTCTTGCTCCACACCTTCTTTCAGTTGGTGATGTCGTTCAGAGTGGGGCAGGGGCTCCAATTCGTCCTGGTAACGCTCTTATGCTCTCTGATATCCCTCTGGGTGTTCAGGTGCACAACGTAGAGCTTAACCCAGGTCGTGGTGGTCAAATGGTTCGCACCGCTGGTGCTGTAGCTACTCTTCTTGCAAAAGAGGGTAAGTACGCAACTATTAAGCTTAGTAGTGGCGAGCTTCGTAAGGTAATTCTTACTTGTCGCGCAACTATTGGTCAGCTTGGTAACATCCAGCATGGTACCGTAATCATTGGTAAGGCAGGTCGTCAGCGTCACCTAGGTATTCGTCCTACCGTTCGCGGTAAGGTAATGAGTCCTCGCTCCCACCCACACGGTGGTGGTGAAGGTAACAATGGTATCGGTCTACGCCGTGGTCCTAAAACTCCTTGGGGAGCTCTCGCACTTGGTGTGAAGACCCGCAAGAAGAAGAACCCAAGCGGAGTATTTATCGTAAGTAAACGCAAGCGCTAATGTCACGATCGCTCAAGAAAGGGCCTTTTGTAGACCTCAAGCTCCTGAAGAAGGTACTTGCGGTTACTGGTCCTGCTACCATCAAAACCTGGAGTCGCCGCTCTACTATTTCACCAGAAATGGTTGGTAAGACTCTCGGTGTACACAACGGCAAGGTGCACGTTCCTGTTTTCGTCGTCGAAGACATGGTCGGTCACAAGCTGGGAGAATTCTCCTTCACTCGCAAGTTCGTAAAGCACGGCGGCAAGAAGGCTGCAGGACGATAATATGGAATACACGTATCGCACCAACAACCTCAGTATTGCTCCTCGTAAGCTTCGTTTGGTAGTCGACAAAGTTCGAAGTATGCCAATCGAAAAAGCGATCGGAATCCTTCCGCTCATCCCTAATAAGGGTGCTCAGATCGTACTCAAGTCACTTAACTCAGCAGTTTCTTCTGCCGTTCGTGATCAAGGTGCCGATCAAGCTACACTCGAGATTCGTCGAGTATGGGTAGATCAGGGTCGTCCACTTAAGCGCATGATTATGGGCTCACGTGGTCGCAGTGAACGTTATATGAAGATTTCTAGTCATCTGGTTCTGGTGCTTGCACCTGCTGCAGAAGGCAAGAAAACTAAGAAATCAACCAAGTAGCCATGGGACGAAAAGTTAATCCAATCGGCGCTCGGCTCGGGTTCAACAAGAACTGGGTTTCACACTGGTTTAGTGAGCGAAATTATGCAGAATCTCTGCACGAAGACGCCATTATTCGCCAGATTGTTACCAAGCGTCACGCCCGTGCCGGTATCGCCTCTATCACCATCTTCCGCAACCGTGGAGATCGTGCGGTTACCGTTCACACAGCTAAGCCCGGTCTTGTTATCGGACGAAGCGGTGCAGGTATCCAAGAACTACGCCGTCTCCTCGAGCTGGCACTTACCAAGCATCACAAAGGTCTTATCCCTGGTTCTCTTCGCCTTAACGTTGTTGAGGTTAAGAATCCAGAGCTAGACGCTAAGTTGGTTGGCGAGAACATTGCCGGCCAGATCGAGCGTCGTATCGCTGTTAAGCGCGCAATGCGCTTGGCGGTAGAGCGTACCATGGAGAAAAAGGCTAAGGGTATCAAGATCCAGGTTTCTGGTCGTATCGGTGGAGCAGAAATTGCTCGTTCCGAGAAGATTTCCCAAGGCTCTACTCCACTTCAAACACTGAAGAGCGATATTAGCTACGCAAGTGTTGAAGCAAAGACCACCTTTGGTATCATCGGCGTTAAGGTATGGATTTACCTTGGCGAATCAACCGAGATGCCTGAGCCTATCCAGGCTGAGCAGCAGCTAACTCGCAATAGTCGAGATAGTCGTGGCGAAGGCCGTGATAGTCGAGACCGAGGAGGTCGCAATGCTTAGTCCAAAGCGCCTAACCTACCGCAAGCCACACCGAGGTAACCTGAATGGCTCCGCCACTCGGGGAACCGACGTAGCGTTTGGTGAGTTTGGTCTTCAGGCAACTACATCTGGATGGGTTTCTGCCCGCCAGATTGAAGCTGCTCGTCGCGCCATGACTCGTCACATTAAACGTGGCGGAAAAGTATGGATCCGTATCTTCCCAAGTAAGCCTGTTACCAACCACGGTGCAGCTCGCATGGGTTCAGGTAAGGGTGCAGTCGATCACTACGTGGCTGTTGTTCGCACCAACCGCGTAATGTTTGAAATGTCTGGTGTAAGTGAAGAGCTCGCTCGCGAGGCTATGCGTCTTGCATCACACAAGCTTTCAGTACAATGCAAGTTTGTTGTAAACAGCATCCCATCAGCTCCAGCAGCCCTAGCAACCTCTAAGGTCTAACCATGACAACCCAGAAAACCATTACTGGTACCGTGGTAAAGCTAAGTAGCGCCCAGACGATTCGGATTGAGACTAAGGTAACGAAGACTCACCCGATTTATCGCAAGCGTTTTACCCTTACCCGGCACTATATCGTGCACGACGAAAATGGCTCAGCCGCCCTTGGCGATACTGTTACCATTATCCAATGCCGACCTATCAGCAAGCGCAAGCACTGGACACTCGTCCAGAAATAATGTAGCGTCTGCTCGTTCATCCCGTTGCTGAACTAATTATCGCATGATCCAGCCACAAACCCGTTTACGCGTTGCAGACAACTCAGGAGCCAAAGAGCTCATGGTTATTGCTGTGCTCGAAGGAGCATCACATGACCAGGCTGGTATCGGCGATGTAGTTGTTGCATCGGTTAAGTCCGCTGCTCCTTCCGGAGCGGTCAAAAAGAAAGATGTAGTTAAAGCCGTTATCGTTCGCACCCGCAAGGCAATGCAACGCGCCGATGGCTCACTCATCAAGTTTGATGACAATGCGGCAGTTATTATCAACCCAGATAAGGGACCCAAGGGTACCCGTGTCTTCGGTCCCGTTGCTCGCGAACTTCGCGAACGTGGGTACATGAAGATTATCTCCCTCGCCCCCGAGGTAATCTAACCTACAGCTATGCGTGTACAGAAAGGAGATACCGTTCAGGTTATCGCCGGCAAAGACCGCGGAAAGCAGGGCGTGGTTGAAAAAGCACTGCCCGCTACCTCCGGAGTTGTCGTTACCGGAATCAACATTCGCAAGCGCCACATGCGCCCAAGTTCTACTCGCCCCACTGGCGGCATTCTTGAAATCCCTACAGCACTCAATGTTGCTAAGGTGATGATTGTTTGCTCCGCTTGCAAGAAGCCAACTCGCGCACGGTACGAAGGCACCGGTAGCGATAAGCACCGAATCTGCGTTAAGTGTGGCGCTCAACTAGGTAGTACTAAGTAGTCGTTATGCACCCATTTCGATCTATCTACCAAGACGTTGCAGTACCTGCTCTTAAGCAGATCCGCACCTACCCGTCTGTCTACCAGATTCCTGTAGTAACTAAGGTTTCACTCAACATTGGTGTTGGCGCTATCCGCGACAACAAGCAAGCAATGGAAGAAACCGTCAAGCTACTACAAACCATTTCTGGTCAGAAGCCTGTTCTTACCCGCGCTCGTACTTCTATTGCCGGATTCAAAATCCGCCAAGGCATGGTCGTAGGGGTAAGCGTTACCCTGCGCGGAGAGCGCATGAACGACTTCCTCATGAAGTTGGTTCAAGTGGCTCTTCCTCGTACCCGCGATTACCGTGGTGTACGTCAAACCGCAGTTACCGCCGATGGTAACCTAAACATTGGAATCAAAGAGAGCGGGATCTTCCCCGAAGCCTCATTCGACGGTACCAACCGTAGTTTGCAGGTAACTCTTGTTTCTACTGCTAAGACAATCAAAGAAGCACGTGCATTGTACGAGTCACTTGGTTTTGTCTTTTCAACTGACGCCGAGGTGAACGCTATCAAGCGCCGCCGCGGAGCTATCCGTAGCAAGAAGAAATAGTCATGGCTAGCGTATCTTCAATTGTAAAGGCTAACCGCCCACCTAAATTCTCTTCCCGCACTCAGCGTCTCTGCTGGCGTTGTGGTCGAAATCACAGTGTTTTACGACACTTTGGTCTCTGCCGTATCTGCCTG
>JAYUZR010000046.1:0-2225 GCA_043751595.1 Candidatus Berkelbacteria bacterium | reverse complement strand
ATCAGCGCCGGTTTGATCGGTGGTATCAGACTGTACCGCCGTCCAGATATCGAGCCCTCCGCCCGAGGTATTGGCCGCATACAGACGACCACCGGGTGTAAGCACTACTCCAGCATAGTAATTAGCTCCGCCGATTTTGCGATAGTAGTTTTGCTGGTGGGTAAGCTCATTATAAAGATAGACGCCGCCCGTACCTGCTGCAGCGAAATACTGCACCCCACTGATAACCTGCGGTGCGATTTGGTATACCTCTGAACCTGGAACTTCGTAGTCACACCCGCCCGAAGTATATCCCGTAACGGTCCGTACCGCTAAACCAGTTGTCGAGTTACCAATGTTATAGCAAGCATCAGAGTGCACATAAAAACCCCTATCCATACTAAAATCTACCCGCGTGAGCCCAAAGCTACTTTTGCCTAAATAGAGAATGCCGTTTTTCATGACTGCACCTTTTGGTGTTGCCCTAAACCAGTCGTTACCTGAAGCCACGGGAGCTCGCATCCAGAGCTTATTAGTAGAGGCATCGATAATATCTAACCCGCTAGCAGAAGTAATAAGGTGTGTCCGGTTAGGGAAACTCCGCCTAGTACCCCGCTGAGGCGAGCTAGTAGAAAATGCCTCAACTGCCCAGGAAGCAATCGTAAACTTCTCGTACAACGAGTACTTACCCTTAATGTTAAAGCTGAGGTAAATGCCAGTAGAGCCAAGCTGAGTACTAGTTGCCGAAGCCGCAACAGCAGTGGACCAAGACCCGCCAGAATAGCGGTACTGGTAGTATGGCGTAGCACCATTAAAGGCACTCGGCAAGCCAGTAACCCAGGTTGGAGTATTCCAAAGGGTACCAGTATTACTCCCTGAAGAATCTGCAGCAGTGGTACCGGTACCTTCATCAAGGTGCCACAAGCCGGAGGTGATGCCATCAGCAGAAAAGCGGCGCTCGGGAGTAAAGGCTGCCGTGTAGCGAAGCGTGTTTGAAACGCGCACCTCATCAATCGTGCCATAAAAATACTGAGATCCTGGCGTTCCCAATCCAATCGCAAACGTACTACCTTGACCTGCAACGGTCATAGTAGTTGTTAACACGAGCGCACCGTCGTACCAGATCTTGGTGCCATTCGTTACTCCAGAATCAAAGGTTACTGCTATGTGGTGCCAGGCACCATCGGTAATACTAATGGCAGTAGTCTTATCCCCAACTGATCCACCCCAGCTATACAGCATCAGTACATCATTCTTTAAGAACAGTGAGTAGGCATTATGCTTGGCAATGATTCCTCGGTAGGAGCTATTACTTCCACTTGCCTTTATCCAGGCTTCAGCTGTTCCGGTATTTAACTGTAGCGCAGCTGAATTGCCAGCATCGACGTAGTCGTTTGTTCCATCAAAGCTAAGGCCGCTCCGGCCATCTACCATCTGCACTTCATAGGTTTTGCGGTCGGTAGCGCTAGAGTTGGAGCCTAAACGCAGATTACCAGAGCCGGTTCGCCCTCCAACCTGACAACCTGCATCGACTGCATCGTCAGGTGAGCAGCCCTTGAATCCATCAGTTATTGACTGCGACCCGGTGGTCCAAACCGGGCCATTGGTAAGTGTTCCCGTGTTGGCATTTCCAGAAGAATCGGTGGCGGTAGTACTGGTACCCTCATCTAGGTGGTACAGCTCGAGCGTACCTGCATCTTCAATGAGGCGACGTGGTGGAGCGAAGGCTGCCGTATACCTAGCCATAGTTGAGATACGCACCTCATCGAGCGTTCCACTAAAAGAACGGGATGCTGCCGTTCCCCCACCTCCACCAAGGTAGCCGCGGCCAATTTTGATACCAGTACTACTGACTGCATACGTTAGAGCGCTGGAAACCGTAGCCACCTGAACTCCGTTTACGTACACCGTGAGCGTAGATGGTGTTTTTACCACAGCAACATGTTGCCAGGTATTTGCTGTAAGCGTAAATGTTGGAGTAACCGCAAAGCTTGAGCCACCACCAAAAAGGGCAGCGTAGCTATTTTGATTAGCAGCATTTTGCTCAATCGAGAAGCCTGTGTACGCATCCTGATGGTTACCGATTATATCAGCGTAAGTGTTTTGACTTGCTGCAGGATTAACCCAAAACTCAGCCGTAAACGCACTAGCTCCATTGGCAAACTCAACTGGCGTATCAATGTAGTCGTTCGTGCCATCAAACTTTACTGCCGAGCTACTGCGGGTAACCCCATTTCGCCAGTTAG
>JAYUZR010000045.1:0-3085 GCA_043751595.1 Candidatus Berkelbacteria bacterium | reverse complement strand
CTTATTTATATCTTGCCAATCTTCCAAAAAGGCACCACCGTACCGCTTCGTACGGTTACCATGGATATCCCAAGTCAGAAGATTATCACCAAAGATAATGTCTCAATCGATATCGCAGCCGTTGCCTATTACCAAATTGTCGAACCCTCTAAGGCCATTCTTTCGGTAGAAAATATCTACTACGCGGTAAACCAGATCAGCCAGACCACCGTTCGTAACATTGTCGGCCAATTTAACCTAGACGATGTTCTTTCTCAGACCGAAGAGATTAATAAGCGCGTGCGCGATGTAATCGATATCCACACCGAGCCTTGGGGGACCAAGGTTACCGTGGTGGAGATTAAAGACATTGTTCTTCCAGAAAACATGCAGCGCGCTATGGCTAAAGAGGCTGAGGCTGAGCGTGAGCGCCGCGCAAAGATTGTGGCCGCCGAAGGTGAGATGCAAGCCGCCGAGAAGCTTGGACAGGCTGCCGATATTATGGCCGCTCACCCAGTAGCGCTTCAGCTTCGTACCCTGCAAACCATGGCCGAAATTAGCGTTGAGAAGAACTCAACCATTATCTTCCCAGCTCAGTTTATGACCACCGTAAAGGAAGCAATGGCGGCATTTGGAGCGATGGGCGAGAAGTAACCCTTCACTAAGCCAGAAAAAGACCCGGAGTAATCCGGGTCTTTTTAGTTGACTAATAGATAGAAGTCCTTTAAAACCGATAGGCATTATCTTCGAGGAGAAGTACGAATGACAAAACACCGATCTTTGGAGGATATTCCAACCAAAGATGATTCTAAAAAGTCTTGTGAGGCTACAGCAGAACCCGAACCAACCGAAAAGGTCGGGCACTCCCAGAACTCAAAAGCCTTTCCAACACCAGCAAGAACCACGCGCTGGTATGAAAATGAACTTGCCAAGAGAGGCTTGTTCTAGCCAAAAAACAAAATGCCTCCCGCGAATCCGCAGGAGGCATTTTGCATTACCGCCTCTAACTCATTGACATTTTAGCTCTGGTAGTGTATAAGTTCCGCACATGTCGAAACGCACAGCAATTGCCCTCGCATTCGTGCTGGTCTTCGTAGGTACCCCCCACGCTAAGGCCCAGGAGCAATTGCACAACCCGGTTGAAACCCACGTAGTTCTTACTACCGAAGTCCTTCCGGATACAATCAGCGCCAACCTGGTTACTCCTGAACCTAAGTTTATTGCCCCTAAGGTACAATCAATTCAGGACTATGCCGCCTCTAAGGTAGGTACCTCGTTCGCCAAGCTTGACTATATTGTTAAGCATGAGTCGAACTGGGACCCTAAGGCTGCCAACCCTACTTCTACCGCTCGTGGTATTGGTCAGTTGTTGGATACTACCGCTGCCGAAATTCTCGGTCACGGTGTAGCCTACGGTGAGCTCCCTGCTACCCAGCAGGTAGACGTAATGCTTGAGTATATTGAGAACCGTTATGGTTCGATTGATGCCGCTTACGCCTTCAAGCTAGTCCATGGTTGGTACTAATCAACCTTGGACCTCACACTAACCGCCACTCCTTCGGGAGTGGCGGTTTTGGTATACTAGAAGCATGATTACGCCAAACCCAACCGACGCTTGGAACTTACTCTGCGAATGGACCGAAGGACCACGCCTACGCACCCACGCCCAAGCCGTAGCCGCTTGTATGCGCTGGTACGCCAAACATCAAGGCCAAGATGCAGATTATTGGGAAGTCTGTGGCTTACTGCACGATTTTGACTACGAAAAGCATCCCTCCGCCGAAGAACACCCAACCGTAGGGATTAATCACCTACGAAGCCTTGGGTATCCAGAAGATATTCTAGAAGCAATCGCCGGGCACGCCCTATACCTGGAAGTTCCTCGTGTTACACCGATGGCTAAGGCTCTTTTTGCGGTAGATGAACTCTCGGGCATGATTATGGCCGTAGCTTATACTCGTCCCAACCGGACTATGGCTGAAGTAACCGTAGAATCGGTTTTGAAGAAGATTAAAGACAAAACCTTTGCCAAGGGTGTAAACCGAGAAGATGTATACCTAGGAGTTGAAGAGCTCGGAATTACCCTTGAAGAACATATCGGCAACTGTATTGAAGCACTTAAAGTTGCCCATGAAAAACTGGGGGTTTAGTGTGAGTGCTTTTATTGCTATCTTTATCCTGCAGTAATGCAGCGAAAGGAAAATAAATGGCATCAAAACGCGAAGAACTCATACGGTTTGTTGGTGAAGCCACCAGCCAGCTTTCAGCGCTAATACCGGAGCTCGTCTTCATACTCGACCATGTATGTTATCGAGTAGAGAAAGACAGCGAGTACCCCCTTGTGAAGGAGCTTTTCAACCGATGTGGAAGAAATGTTCTTGAGGAGGAGGTCTCTGGCAGGATGGTTTCACTCTTTAAGCTGGATCTATCACTAACCTTTGGTAAGTACACACTCTGGTATGTGGAGATTCCAGCACCTAAAGAAGGCAAACCCTTTAAAGCTGGCTTTGAACACATCGATGTCGTAATCGAAACACCACTCGCAGACTTTATAGCTACCTACTCTTTCTTAACCTTCGACACGGTAAACCTGAGCAAAGGGAAAAGACCAGAGATCAGCCTTAAGCTCCCATCGGGAAGAGTGGTTAAGTTTGCAAACACACCGCTCGTTCCTAAATAAAGAAATAGGCGCCCACGGGCGCCTATTTACATACCTTCACACGATGAAAGGGAACTTGGGGCTTTGATTTGGTTTTTCTGCGCTATCTAGCAGTGCGCAGGCGACCATCTTTCTCGTAACTAAGCGGAAGATATTCTTTACACTTTTCAGTAAGCGATACCGCCTTTTGGCACCGCCTCGCATGGCCGGAGAGCGAAGTACTACTGCATTTTCATGAGGCGCACAAAGCCGCAGTAGTTCATCACCATCCCAGAGCACGTCTTTAGCAATCAATTGCGCAAACCTACAACTAACTTTGCGAAGACCACGGAACTGCTCGCCTGGCACTAAAGCATCAACTCCAGTTAAGCCTATAAATTGCTTCGGATGGCAGGCAAGTACATCTTGCGCCACCTTAGAGACAAGATGCGCCTTTTTACTTTTCCA
>JAYUZR010000044.1:0-47522 GCA_043751595.1 Candidatus Berkelbacteria bacterium | reverse complement strand
CGTACATACCCATCCTTCTGGTAGTCCTTTGCCAAGCCCAGCCGATTCTCAGGTAACCTCGCGCCTAGCTGCGGCTGGCTCTATCCTTGGCATTCCTTTGCTCGATCATATTATTTGCGCCAAAAACGGCTATTACTCCTTCCGTGAGCAGCTACCAAAGCTGTTGTTCACTCAAGAAGTCTGCTAGGGTACGTACATGATTCAGCTTGTTTCTGCCCCCATTATCGAGCAACTTCATCACGGCATTCATCAGGATGTCGGTCTTTTGCTAAGCGAAGACATTACTCCTCATTTAGCGGTGGTCCAGGTCGATAATTTGGTCGAGAGCGATAGATATATTCGCATTAAAACCAATGTTGCAAAGGAGCTTGGTATTACGGTTTCGCATTATCAAACCACAGCACCTTTGGCTGCGGCAGAACTTCCCGATGTACTAAGCTTCTTAGCTACCGACGAAGAAACGCACGGCACCATTTTGCAACTGCCTTTACCTAGGTCACTTTCTGCTGACGATTTCATTCAGCGCATTGCTCCGCTACAAGATGTAGATGCTCTAGCTGGTCGCTGGATGCAAAAACCTGCGGTGGGCTTGGCCGAATATCAAACCAAAGAATACTCAGGGACTTCGTTGCCGCCCATGCTCTTGGCAGTTCTTTCGCTATTGGTTCATTACTCCATTCATCCTGCGCAGCATCACACTGTTTTGGTCGGTGCAGGTCGCTTAGTGGGCCAGCCTATCTATCATTATTTTCAGAGTCAGGGTTGGTCAGTCGATATGGTCGATGAAGAAACTGAGAATATCATCGAGCGTGTGCAAAAGGGCAGTCTGGTTATTACTGGTACTGGTGTGGCCGATCTTGTCACGTATCAGTGGCTACAAGAGGGGGCGATTGTGCTTAATGCTGCCCGCGATGTACACATTGATTCCGTTTCTCAAATTGCCAGCGCCATGAGCCCTGAAACCGGAGGTTTGGGTCCGCTTACCGTTAGCTGGCTACTTTATAACACCGTCCAAAACGCAAGAAGGAGTTTAGTATGATCTCCGATATTCTTGCCCAAGAAGTACTTCGTCAGCAGCATGAAATTAGCCTGATTCCCTCCGAGAACCATCCCTCCTTGGCTGTTCGCCAGGCGGTTTCTTCGGTGTTTATGGGTAAGTATGCAGAAGGCTATCCGGGTAAGCGCTATTACGCCGGCAATCGCTTCGCCGACGAGCTCGAGCTTCAGGTGCAGGCTTTAGCTCAGCAAGTTTTTCACACCGATTACCTGGTAAATGTGCAGGCGCACTCTGGCTCTCCAGCTAATATGGCGGTGTACTCAGCCCTTCTCCAGCCCGGCGATACTATTTTGGGTCTTAAGTTAGATCATGGTGGCCACCTTACCCATGGTCACGGCGTAAGCCTTACAGGAAAGCTCTGGAAGGCGGTTCATTATCAGGTGCAGCCAGATACCGAACTGGTTTCACTAGAAGAAGTTGCAAAGCTCGCTCGCGAACATCAGCCCAAGCTTATTATTTGTGGGGCTACAGCCTATCCTGCCCAAATCGATTTTGCCGGATTTGCCGCTATCGCAAAAGAAGTTGGAGCCTATCTGCTGGCAGATATCTCCCACATTTCCGGGTTGGTAGCTGCCGGGGTTCATCCCTCTCCTTTTGGGCACGCCGATGTTGTCACTACTACCACTCATAAGGTAATGCGCGGCCCTCGCGGCGCTCTTATCTTTGCCAAACCCGAGCTTATGCCCGCTATTAATAAGGCTCTCTTCCCAGGAATGCAGGGCGGGCCTCATCTCAATACCATTGCTGGAATCGGGGTTGCCCTCGAAGAAATGCTTCTGCCTTCGTATCAAGAATATGCTGAGCAAGTAGTGCTCATGGCAAAGGCGATGGCTGCTCGCTTTACGCAGCACGGGTTTAAGGTGCTTACCGGAGGCACCGAGGTGCATCAATTATTGCTCGATCTACGTGGCCAAAAAATACTCGGCAAAGAGGCGCAAGAGTTACTAGAGTCAGTTGGTCTTATCACCAATAAAAATGGTATTCCTTTCGATCCCAACCCACCTACCAAGCCTTCTGGGCTTCGCTTGGGCACTCCCGCTATTGCAAGCCGCGGAATGGGTGTGGCTGAGGCCGAGCACTTGGCCGATCTTATCGCCGAAACCATTGGCGGCGCCACCGATTTAACACTGATTGCCGACCAGGTACGAACCCTGGCGGCACGCTTTCCAACCCCCTAGATTCTCTAATTTTCACCAATGGAAGCCGATCAATTATTTAAGGTTCGTCACTCTCTCTCTCACTTACTAGCCATGGCCGTGCTGGAGCGCTTTCCTGGCGTAAAGCTCGCCATTGGCCCGGCGATCGATACCGGATTTTATTACGATTTCGATCTCCCACGTCCCATCACTGCCGAAGATCTTCCACCGCTCGAGGCGCGCATGCGCGAGCTGGCCAAGCAGGGGCTTACTTTTGTAGTTTCCGATCACCCTATTGAAGAAGCGTTAAAGCAATTCGAAGGCCAGGATTACAAGCTCGAGCTTATTCAAGATCTTGCCAAGAAGGGCGAAACCTCCGTTTCCTACTATACTTCCGGCGATTTTATCGATCTCTGCAAAGGTCCGCACGTAGCTTCTACCTCAGAGATTCCGCTCGATGCCTTCACTCTTACTCACTCGGCTGGTGCTTACTGGCGTGGCGACGAAAAGCGCCCAATGCTTTCTCGTATCTATGGTTTAGCCTTCGAAGATAAGACTTCGCTCGATGCCTATCAGCTCCGCATGGAAGAAGCCAAAAAGCGCGACCACCGCAAACTGGGTGCCGAGCTCGATCTCTTCACCTTCTCAGATTTAGTTGGTGCAGGTCTTCCACTCTGGACTCCAAAGGGCACCATTTTGCGTGATACGCTCGACGATTTTGTCTGGGAGCTTCGCCAAAAGTACGGTTACCAAAAGGTAGAGATTCCCCACATCACCAAGAAAGATCTCTACGAAAAAAGTGGTCACTGGGAAAAGTTCCAGCACGAGCTCTTCCGCATCACCACTCGCGAAGGGCACGAGTTTGCGATGAAGCCCATGAACTGCCCGCACCACACCCAAATCTTTGCCCGCAAGAAGTGGAGCTACCGCGAGATGCCTCAGCGCTACGCAAACACCACCACCTGCTACCGCGATGAGCAATCGGGCGAGCTTTCTGGTCTTTCTCGCGTGCGCGCCTTCGCTCAAGACGATTCCCACGTATTCTGCCGCTTCGATCAAGCCAAAGAAGAAATGTCACACATCTGGGATATTGTTGATGCCTTTTACGGCGCCTTTGGATTCAATCTTAAGGTGCGTCTTTCTTTCCATGATCCAGAAAATGCTTCTGCCTACCTAGGTGATGCTGCCATCTGGAAGCAAGCAGAGGCCGATCTTCAGCAATTAGCCGAAGACCGCGGAGCAGATTTCTTCCTTGGGGTAGGGGAAGCCGCCTTTTACGGTCCTAAGCTTGATTTTATGGCCGAAGACGCCATTGGCCGTCAGTGGCAGGTGGCTACCATCCAGCTGGATATGAACATGCCTCGCCGCTTCGAGCTTATGTACACTGGTCCCGATGGCACGGATCAGCAGGTACTGATGATTCACGCTGCCATTATGGGCTCTATCGAGCGCTTTATGTCGGTTATTATCGAGCACCTTGCCGGTAATTTCCCATTCTGGCTGGCGCCTACTCAGGTTTCAATCTTGCCAGTAAGCGAGCAGTTTATCGGCGCCGCCGAAGAGCTTGCCCAAGAACTGCGCATGGCCGGCATTAGGGTAGAGATTGATACCAGTAACGAGAGTGTCGGTAAAAAGATTCGCAACGCTTCGGTCCAAAAAGTTCCCGCCAAGATTGTGGTAGGAGCTAAAGAGGTAGAAACGGCTCAATCTGGTGAGTGGCAGTTTGCTGTAAACTGGCGCGAAGATATTCCCGGTAGTGGAGATCAAGTATTGCCAATGGCTGAGCAGCTTATTGCTATGAGGCAGTTGGTCACCGAGCGGGCGCGCTAGCTCTTGACATATTTTCGCTCATCGGTTATAAAAACGGCCGTCCAATAGGGCGGCCGTTTCGGCGCCTCTGGAGGACACTTTCATTCAACCCTTCTCACCTGGTAAGTGAGATAGAGATTCCGGAATCTCGAAAAGGTCTAAAGTAGCTGGATCCCACCAAGAATAGCTGCGCTTCTACCGCAGTGAAAACCAGCACGTTGCAGCTCCGTCTTCGGCTCAGAAGACTAGGTATGGGTTAGAATCCTACTGAAAAAGCTTTGGGCCCCCGCGGGCAAAAGGATGAAAAAGAGGCAGAGTCAAAGAAGCTCAACTTCCAATTGAGCAGAAGTCCTCTTCCCCAGGAAAGGTGGCGGCGAAAGCCAGGGGTTGGAAACCTAAAAAACCACCGAAAATTCAACGGCCGTTTCCTCTAAAGGGATTCGGCCGTTTTGCATTTACTTAGGATAAGAAAAACCAGGCAGCGCTGCCTGGTTTTTAAGATCGAGATTATTTCCCCCAGCGCCACTGTGGCTTGTCTCCTGTCTTCAGGCATGCCCAATAGAAGAGAGTGGTGAGTAGCAGCTCAATCACTAGGAAAATGGCGACCCCACTTGTTGAATCTGGGTTGATAGTAAGAAAAAGCGCATTCTTAAGAGTGGCTACCACAAACGTAATCAGAATCAGCCATCCTTGCCAGGTAGCTGGAGTCCAGCCATACCCGTAGCGCTTGTTGATAAACCAGCGCTGTTGCCGGTATGCCTCTTGAGATGGGTCGATCATTTGCCCTTGCGAGCCTTAGCGAAGGCGCGCTTAAAATCGCCATCAAAGCTCTCGAGTGCCCAGTGCAAAGCCAAGACATCTTCGTGTGAAAGAGGCTCCTCTTCAGGAAGTTCTGGGGGTTGTTGCGCGTGCACCAGGATAGAGATGCTGATCGGCAGCTCTCCGGAAGGCTGAAACAGCTGAAAATGATGAAATTCGCCTTGTGGGGATAGTTCGTCCATTGGTGCAAATTACTGCTCTTGCGTTAGGGTACGCTTACTCATGAGTCATTACAAGGGCAGAAATGCAAAAAGCCCCAGCGCGGATGCGCTGGAGGCTTCTTGTTTTCTAATAGCGGCTAAGTTCGAGGAGGTCGGCGGTGAAGCCGCCTCTTGTTGTGTCTACTTTGATTCCCCAAACCAGGACGCGCTGCTGGTCATTAGCCTCTTGCAGAAGATCGTTGGTCCAGACAAGCCGGTAAGTGCGATTGACGTCCGCGCTTACCAGCGTGGAAATGGGCTTGCTATTGATCGTGGCGACGGAGTCAGATGACACGCTTCCGTCAGCGCTACCTAGGTGGTAGCTGATCCCGTCAATCAGCTTGTCTTGTAGTCCTGGTTGCCGCGGAGGCGTACCACCGCGAGTCACTGCTGGACCCCAGCCAGTTGGTTTACGGCCAAACCACATACTTTCTGACGTTTCGCTTGGATACATCAGAATGTTGTTAGTCTGCACGTAGTATGCCGGGGGCATCTCGACAGTAACCTGGGTTACTACCTCAGCCCGTGTGTAGATTCCCTCATCCAACCGAGTAGTCGGGACGGGGGCGGGTGTAGGCGTTGGCATGGGCGTAGGTGTAAAGCCTTGATTTAGGCCGCCGCCGCAACCACTAAGGACGAGCGCAAGTGCGCAGGCTGCGAAAAAGGCAAATCGATTATTGTTCATGTTCTTCCTTCATCCCTACAGCCCGGGATGTTATGGGCAAGGGGGACGAAGTTTGATCCACCCGATACAAAGCACAAAAGATGCCCTGAACCGGATGGAACGGGCACCTTTTACCAAAAAAGCGCTAAAAAGTCAATCTAGTAAGGACTAATTACGTAACTCTCTAATCTGGTCACGTAACTTTCCGGCTTCTTCAAAATTAAGACTTTCGGCCGCCATGCGCATGCGTTCTTTAAGCTCTTCCAGGTAAAAGGCCTGTTCTTCGGCCTTCATTAGCTGGAATCTATCATGCTCAGTTTTGGCTTCTTCCGAGGCGGCACTTGGGAGGGTAACTACCAGTGCTTTATTAAGCTTCGTAGGAACAATGCCGTGCTCGGTATTGTAGGCTACCTGTTTGGCTCGACGACGATTAGTTTCGTCGATGGCGCGCTCCATGGAGCCAGTAATCCTATCGGCGTACAAAATAACCTTACCCTCTAGGTGGCGAGCGGCGCGCCCAATGGTTTGTACGAGCGACGTTTCCGAGCGGAGGAACCCTTCTTTATCGGCATCAAGAATAGCCACTAAAGAAACTTCAGGGAGATCGAGTCCTTCGCGGAGGAGGTTAATTCCTACTAGTACATCGTACACACCAGCCCGAAGCTCTTGCAGGATGGTGGAGCGGTCCATGGTTTTGACATCCGAGTGCAGATACTGCACTTTAATGCCTTTTTCGAGCATAAACTCGGTAATATCTTCCGACATGCGCTTAGTAAGGGTGGTAACCAAGGTGCGCTCGCCGCGGGTAAGGCGAAGCTCGATCTCTTTGAGGAGGTCGTTAATCTGGCCCTCGATGGGGCGAATCTCAATTTCTGGATCGATAATGCCGGTTGGGCGAATAAGCTGCTCGGCTACCAGGTTTAGCGGTTCTTGGCCGGCAAGGCGGCGCTCGGTGGCATCGTCTTGTACTTTTGCAACCTCAAACTTACCCGGGGTAGCGGAGACAAACAGGGCCTGGCCTCGGCGCTCCTCAAACTCTTCAAACTTAAGCGGGCGATTATCTTTGGCTGCCTGCAAACGGAAACCGTAATCGACCAAGGTTTGTTTGCGGGCTTGATCGCCGTTGTACATGCCACCAATCTGGGGAATCGTCATGTGCGATTCATCGACAAACAGTAGGAAGTCGTCTTGGAAGTAATCGAGTAGTACCGAAGGAGGAGTGCCGCCTGGACGCATATCAAAGTAGCGAGAATAATTTTCGATACCCGAGCAGGTGCCGGTTTCGCGGATCATATCGATATCGAATCGAACCCGTTGCTTAAGGCGCTGGGCTTCAATTAGCTTTCCCTCCGCCTCAAACTTAGCCACTTCGCGGGTCATATCTTCTTCCATCAGCTTAAGAACCTCAGCCCGGCCTTCGTCCTGGGTGAGGTAATGCTTGGCGGGGAAGAGCTCGAAGGTTTCGAGCCTGTCCAGTACTTCTTGGGTTACCGGATCCACTAGTTTAATGCTCTCAATCTCGTCGCCAAACTGGCTGAGTTGAATCATGAAGTCGTCGTAGGCGGGGAAGATGGTGATGGTATCTCCCTGGACCCTAAACTTACCGCGGCGAAGATCGATATCGTTGCGCTCATACTGCATATCGGTGAGTCGACGAGTGAGCAGGTTGCGCGAGATGCTATCGCCCTTGGTAAGGGTAAGGTTGGCGCTGCGGTAGACCTCTGGTGAGCCTAGGCCATAAATACACGAAACCGAAGCCACGATAATAGTATCGCGCCGGGTAAGGATGGCGTGTGTAGAGGCGTGGCGGAACTTCTCGATTTCTTCGTTAATATTTGAATCCTTCTCGATGTAGGTATCGGTAAGGGGGATATACGCCTCTGGCTGGTAGTAATCGTAGTAAGAAACAAAATACTGTACGGCGTTTTCGGGGAAGAACTCTCGGAACTCGGCAAATAGCTGAGCAGCAAGGGTTTTGTTGTGGGCCAAGATAAGGGCTGGGCGCTGCAAATCGTTAATAAGATTTGCCATGGTAAAGGTTTTGCCAGAGCCAGTTACACCCAAGAGTACTTGGTTACGAGCACCTGCCTTAAAGCCGGCCGTAAGCTGAGCGATTGCAGTAGGCTGATCGCCGGTAGGCGAATAGGGGGCAACGAGCTTAAAAGGCTTATTCAGCATTGGTGCGGAGTTTAGCCTGGCTTAGGCGCCATTTTTTAATCTCGGCATGGTGACCTGAAAGAAGGGCATCGGGCACTTTTTGGCCATCGTACTCGAGGGGGCGGGTATATTGCGGGTACTCGAGTAAGGCCTTACCGGATTCATCTTGCAGACTATAGCTTTCTTCTACATGAGAGTAGGAATCGCCCAGGACACCAGGAACTAAGCGGCTGACAGCATCAATTACGGTAAGGGCGGGGAGCTCGCCACCAGTAAGGACAAAAGGGCCAATGGAAAGCTCTTCATCAACGTACTTAAGAATGCGAGCATCGAACCCTTCATAGTGGCCGCACATAAGGGTGATTTGCTCGTACTGATTGGCGTATTCTTCGGCGACTTTTTGAGTAAAGACTTTTTGCGCAGGGGTAATAAGAATAATTCGGCGCTTTTCGGGGGAAATACTAGCTACTTCTGGCTGCTGGAGCACCTGGGTAAGGGCTTTGTGCAAAATATCGACCTTCATCAGCATGCCAGAGCCGCCTCCGTACGGAGTATCGTCTACTACGTGGTGCGTATCGGTGGTAACGGAGCGGATATCGTGCGCTACTACGGTAATATGCTCGGCAAGTTGGGCACGCTTTAAAATAGAGGTGGTAACCACCTCGGTAATTGTGCCCGGAAACAGAGTAAGAACATCAAAACGCATGTCCGCACCATACCAAACATTTACCGAGAATCAAAGATGCGTGCCGCTGGGAGCGTTTGGTCATATATTTCATTAATAGTTCACAACTACGTGCTATTCTCGTCGTATGAAAAGTGACACGCCTTCCCTGCTGTTAGTCGAAGATAGTCTCCCGTTGGCAGCTACTCTTGCCGATATCCTGTCGCCAATGTTCCGGGTTATCCACGTTGCCACCGGCGCCCTCGCACTTCAGACACTCCGCTCAGAACAGTGGAGTGTTCTTGTGTTAGATATTGGCTTACCCGATATGTCTGGGACCGAAGTGCTTCGACAGCTGCGTAAAACTGGGGCGAGCCTACCAGTCTTAATGCTCACGGCACAGGCCGAAGACGCCCAGGTGGTAAGTGTACTAAATGCCGGCGCGGACGATTACCTCACGAAGCCATTTGTGCCCGAGGTACTTCTTGCTAGGTTACAGGCCTTGTTGCGACGGGGAACTAATCGTCATTTGCCTATTCTGGAGCTCGGAGAAGTTACACTAGATGCCGCTACTCGAGAGGTCTTGATTTCTGGTGAGTTAATTATGTTACGCCGCAAGGAGTTTGATATTCTCGAGGTGCTGATGCGTAATCACGATAAGGTTGTTACGCGCGATACGCTCCTTGCCAGTGCCTGGGATCAGGGTGCCGAACTCTTCACGAATGCGATTGATGTTCATATTAAGCACATTCGCGACAAGGTCGATAAGCCGCATGCCACTTCGTATATTAAGACGGTGCACGGCATGGGTTACAAGTTTGATACGAAAGAAGTTGTTCCTACTAGCTCGTCTAGTAAGACCAGCCCAATTCTAGGAGAGGAGGTGGAAATAACGTATGGGAGCACTATTGCTGCAGTTACTGCTACAGCCGGCGGTTCGTGAAAACGGAGATGTGGTGTTTGATGATGGGGATTACTTCCTGCCATGGGGAAGCGGTTGATGCAACCCATAATTCCACTGAGCTGCTATAATTTGTTTATGGCAGCTCCTTTTATAAGAAAAATCGGCAATGTATAGGATAGTAAATAGGTTCTTGGCGCCTTCAAAGGGCTCACCGGAGCCAATTGCTAGGCGTCAAAGGATTTTGCACACGCTCTTAATAGGGCTTTTAGTTTTGGCTTTGTTTAGTCTGGCCTATGTATCGGTTGGAGTGCAAGATCCAGTAGTAAGGACTCTAAGGTTGTTAATTGCTTTGGGATTCATAGGTTTTATTTTTTTCCTACGCATTCTGTCTGAGCGGGGAAAGTATTACCCGGCTGCTAGGGTTTTTGTTGGTCTACTTTTTCTTATCGGGTTAGCTCTAATTGCTACGTGGTCTATTATTTTACCAACGGGCCTTATTATGATTGCGACAGCAGTAGTGGCGGCGGGCATACTTTTAGGCCCCGGACAAACACTTTTTGTTGGTTGGTCTGCTCTTTTCTCTTTTATCTTAATTCTTTTCTTGCAACAGAGAGGAATTATTCGACCGGACTTTAGTTGGATGTCACAAAAGCTTCTTATAGAAGACGCCATCTGGTTCGGCTGTAACATCCTCCTCGTCGCTGTGGTTGCCTGGCTTGGCAATCGGGAGCTCGAAGCCATGCTAAATCGCGCTCAGCATTCAGAGGCAGCTCTTATTCGTGAAAGGGATAAGCTGGAAGAAACCGTAATCGAGCGCACTCGTGATTTGCGCGAAGCGCAGTTGGCGAATGTGCTCGAGATTTCTCGGTTTGCCGAGTGGGGTCGGCTAGCAACTGGTATTTTGCATGATCTCCTTAATCCACTAACAGTGGTTTCGGTGAACCTGCAGAAGATCGGTGCTCAAGAAGATTCTGAGCAAGTAAAAAGGGCGCTTGAAGGCACGCAGGCCATGCAAACCTATCTTGAAGCGGCTAGAAGGCAGTTACGCAATGAGCAGGAGATTACCACCTTTAAGGTAGGGCAAGAGCTAACCGGTATTTCTCAGCTCTTACAATACAAAGCCCAGCAGGCGGGGGTGAGGCTTACAATTCAGGCAGATAATTCGGTTACTCTGCATGGCTCGATTGCCCTTTTTTCTCAGATTATTACCAATGTTGTAGCTAATGCTATTGATGCCTGTTCCGAGCAAAAGAAGGGTGATCGTTCGGTCAATATTCGTGCCAAAGAAGATGAGGGCGTGGTCATGCTCCAGATTATTGATACCGGCGTTGGTATGACGCCAGAAGCGCAAGCACATGCCACTGAACCCTTTTTCAGTACGAAAAAAGGCAAAGGAACCGGCCTCGGCCTGGCAATTGTGCACGAGCTTGTTACGCGAGATTTTAACGGAGAGCTTAGGTTGAGCAGCGAACCGATGATGGGAACTACAGTAACTCTGATATTACGCAACAAGAAAACAGCTTAAGGATTGACATTTCTCAGGTTTAGAGGTATAACTTCCAGTTTCAATTTAGGGCCCACAAGGTACTGATTGAAACGCTAAATCTTACCGGTAATAGCCGGCGAAACTTGAGAAAGTGAGAAAAAATGAAAAGTCGGAGAGGTTTTTACCTCATCGAGCTCCTGGTGGTCATTTTGATCATCGCGGGGCTCGCCAGCCTGATCTTTCCTGTGTTCGCACAGGCCAAAGAGCGGGCTCGCCAGGTGAGCTGCTTCTCTAACCAGAAGCAGATTGGCCTGGCCATCATGATGTATGCGCAGGACAACGACGAGACCTACCCACTAAACAACTTTAAAGTTGTTCGGGGAAACCCTCAAACGGTCCACGTCTGGATGGAGGGGGTTTCCCCTTACATCAAGGCTGGATCGGCTTATGGCGAACAGGGCGGGATTTGGCACTGTCCAAATTCCCAGCGTAAGTTCTACTGCATCAACGATGCCGTAGCTCATGACGCCCCCTGGGATGGAAATCCCGGGGCCAGTGGTCAGAGCGCCACCCTCGCTGCGCTTTCGTCTCCCTCGGACCTGATCCTTCTCGCCGAGACCGGCGAGAACGGGTCCGCAACCGCGCCAGACTGGCGATGGGGTTTCTTTGTCTCGGACCCATACTGGGCCACGAGATCTTGCGATCCCACCTCCCGCACCTGGACGGCCAGTTGCGGGAACAAAATCGCCCCCGCCCACTTTGGGCGGGCGGCAGTGACCTTCGCAGACGGTCACACAAAATCCATCAGTCGGCAAAAAATAGAGGAGAAAAATCTTCTCCCCTAAAAATCAAGAGGCCGGGCGTTCACGCTCGGCTTTTTGCTTTGTCTAACTTTAATACCGCTGCACTTTATCCCAACCTAGCTTCTTGCCACCAAGCACGGCCCGACCAAAGGAATAGGTGTACCCAATAATGTTCATCAACTGGAAGAATGGGAAAAGGGGAAGGTAGGGAATGGTCCACCAGGTTTTTTCGATAATAATTACGGCAGCAGTAAGGGTCCAGCTAACCGTCAAAGAAAGAACGAGGAGCCGTAAAAACTCAACTGGGAAGAAAATGGAGGCAGTAATAACAGCAATCCAGGAGATACTATCGAGGGTCAGGACGAGAATCTCGTAGTGGACCGACCTGCGCGGGAAATACACACGGTGCAGAAAGAAGTTCTGCCAAAAGCCCGTATGCCAGCGTATAATCTGCTTCCAGTAATCGCCAATCGTTAGCGGGTCTTGGGTAAGGACTCGCGCCTTAGGGGCGTAGATAATGGGCCCTAAGCGCTGAGCGTGAATCTGGAGGGTAAGATCGTAGTCTTCAGTTAAGGTGCCACCACCAAAATGCAGCTCGCGTAGGACATCGCTTCGGTAGGCTGAGGCGCAGCCGGGAGCCACAGCGATCGTGCCAATATATGACTGGGCCTGCTTAAAAATTAGCTGGGTGAGAGCGTACTCTACGGTGCGGTAAGCACTTACTAACCCCTTTTTCTGGCTCACTACCGAGCCCACAATGCAGGCAGGTAGTTTTTGGGCGGCATCATGAATCGCTTCAAAGAAGTGGGGATCCAGCTGACTGTCGGCATCAGAAAATAAGATATAGCGATACTTAGTGCTGAGGCCAAAGTGCGCAATCAGTTGCTCGAGCGCCAAGGCCTTCCCCCCATTTTTAACGATTTCTAAGACATTGTCGGTGTGTTTTCGGGCAAGTTCAGCCGTGTTGTCCTTAGATCCATCACTTACCACAAAGACATGGGCCAGATCAGTTATCTGGGCTAAGGCTTTGAGCGAATCTTCGATCACTAAGGCCTCGTTGTAGGCCGGAATTACCACACAGATATCGGCCAGGAACTCGGTGGGCTCGAGAAGGTCGTTGAAATCAGAATCCTGAAGACTTTGTTCAGTTTGTGGCTCTAGTATTGACATTTAGGAGAGGATGGGGTATAAGCATCTGTTTTCCAATCAACCACCAGCCTATATGTATAAGTTACTTCCCGCAACCGGCCCTGCCTTCTTGCTTCACCTCGGAGTGCTCTTTGTGGTGGGTGTGGCTTTAGGCTTGCGCTTTATCTATCGCCGTCTTCATCAGTATGTGATGTTTGATAAGGTAGCTACACCAGCAGGATACGCCGACCCTACTCGCCACCTGACCGCTTCCTAAAGTCTAGTTTACTAGTACGGCGGAACCAAACTATGGAATAACTGACTCAGTTATTCCATAGTTTTTTTGTATATGTCCCATCCAACTGAACTCGAGTTGCATCAAGTGCAAACCGAAATCTTGCACCGTCTCTTATTTGTGCCCACCGCAGCATTTCATGAGCTAGTACCAGCCGCCATGACTTCCGATCACTTCACTTTTCATCTTAAAAAGATGGTTGAACACGGGTTAGTAGCTAAGAATGAGGATGGCCTGTACGCACTGACTATTACCGGCAAGGAGTTTGCCAACCGCTACGATACTGATCATAAGGTGATGGAACGGCAGGGGAAGGTGGCGGTTCTCTTGCTGATTACGCGCGATTTGGAGGGTGAGGTGCAGTATCTGATCCAAAAGCGGGTAAAACAGCCGTATTACGGCTTCTACGGCCGTCCTACAGGCAAGATAAAGTGGGGTGAAACTATTTTGGAGGGTGCTGCACGCGAATTAATGGAAGAAACCGGTCTTGTCGCAAGTTTAAGTGTGGTTGGCATTGAGCACAAAGTTGATCGCGACCCCGAAGGGAAGCTGCTTGAAGATAAGTACTTCTTTTTGGTTCGAGGGGTGGAGTGCGAAGGTGATTTGCTGCCAGTGTTTGAGGGCGGGGAGAACTATTGGATGACCTCAGAAGAGATTGCGGCGCTCACCGAGACGTTTGGCAACTTGCTTACCGGGTTTCCTAACGATGGGGTGAAGATTACGCTCCACGAGACGCAGTACGTGGCGAAGGGGTATTAAGAAATGAGAAAAGCCCGCCGGGTGGCGGGCTCTTCTTTTTTGGTGCCTGCAGGTGGCTAGATCCGTGTGGCGAATATAACCTTTCCTGCTAGGCGGTACCGAAAGGCCCGATGCGGACCTTCCTCTTCTCTGGTGATATGCCCCCACAGGAGGAGGGTTATCACCAAGGGATTGAAGCTGGTCGGGACGTCGTCCCGATCGAGGGCATGCAGCTCCCTCATGGTCAATCCCTTTTTCCCTGCGTCGCGCAGAGCGTGAAGGAACCCCGAGTTCCCCAGTGGTCCGTCTTCCACACTTGCTTGAAGTGTGACAACGGCTCCGCCGGAGCTGGTGGCTGTTGCCCACCAGAACTTTCGCGCGTCCTTCGCATCTCGCACCCGCGTGATTGTCAGCGGGTTAGGCAGCACCGGAGCGATGCCTAGGTTATACCTAAGGAAGCTTTTCTTGCTCCCTTTTTTCTTTGCCAATTTCCGTCTCCCATTCGACTGTGCCGCTGGATTCAGCACGAGTCGAATGCCTTTTAACAAAAAGATCACAATTTGTCAATCAGTAGATGGCTCTAGTAAAGCAAAAAGCCTCCGATTTCTCGGAGGCTTTTTGTGACCTTCGCAATACTAGATAATATCGTCTGGCAAATCTTTGAGGGCATTGGCGACAGAATCGTCTTCTGGAGCTTGCATATCTGCCTGAGCCTCTTCGCCAGCTCCGCGAGGAGCAAATTGAGGACGAAGACCGCCTTCTGGCTCGATAATGCGTAAGTTTACGCGCTCATCGTACTTGGCGCCAAGGACGCGCAACAGCGTGCGAAGTGATTTAGCGGTGCGGCCTTCTTTACCGATGATAGTTCCCATGTCTTCTGCAGCAACGTGCAGGGAGATTAGGGTTCCGAGCTCATCGATGCTGTGTTCTACCACAACGCTATCTGGGTGATCGACAATCGATTTAACGATGTATTCTACAAATTCTTGGGCGAGGCCTTCTGGCATATCATCCGAATTACTGCTTCTGCAAGTAGTATAGGGCTTCACTTTTCTCTCGTCTATTCCCCCAACAAAAAACCGCACCTTGTGGGTGCGGTTTTCTAGAAGAAACGGCGGCTTACGCCTCTTTGGCAGGAGCTACTTCTTCTTCGGTTGCTGGAGCCTCGGCTTCGGCAGCAACCTCTGCTACTTCAGCCTCTGCAGCTGGAGCTTCTTCGGCTACTACCTCTTCGGTAGCAGGTGCTTCAGTAACAACTTCTTCCATAGGAGCTTCCTCAACTGCAGGTGCAGGAGTTTCTTCTACTACGGGAGCTGCTTCTACCACTACAGGAGCCTCAACCTTGGTTGGGGTAAAGAAGTGGTGCTTGCGCTTAGAGATATCGAAGATGCCCTGCTTTACCAAGATATTGGTAACAGTATCGCTGGCCTGAGCGCCCTTGCTAACCCAGTAGAGCACGCGCTCGGCGTTTACTACGGCTAGCTTATCTTTGGAAGCTGGGTGATAGTGACCAACAATTTCGAGAGCTCCGCCGTTAAGCTTTGAGCGCTTCTCTTGAACTACGATACGGTAGTGAGGATCGTGTTTTTTACCAGTGCGAGTAAGACGGATGGCTAGCATGTGCCAGAAACGGTTAGATGAAAATTGACAGGATTGAAAAACGGCACTGTCACCGCTGAGGTGTGTGAACGGGGAGACTATAGCACATCTGTTGAGAAGAACAAGTTCAGAGAGCGAAACCTAGGCCCTATCGCGTAGTACTTCGTCGGCGTAGGTGGTGAAGATAGATTGAATCTCTTTTCTCGCTTGCAGTGCTCGCGCGCTAACTTCTGGATCAGCGGACCTTCTTAAGTTGCTGGAGTCGGTATTTCGCTCCATTCCCGATAGTGATGCATCTCCCCAGGGGTAACAGCTAGTAAGGGCAAATCTGGGTAAAAGATTGAAGTCGGCCTCATATTCATCAGAATAATCTGCTACCTCGGCGGTAACGGTTAAAAGGTCTTCAAATCCCATTTTCTCCAAGAAGTCGGTGGTTCCTTGGAGTGACATCCCGCTATGCGAGCAGGTATCAACGATCATGGTCCGTTCTTTCTTTCGCGAAACAAGATGGCGCATCTCTTCTGCGAACTGGACTTCAATTGCCCGACTATCGCGTTGGTGAAGGTAGTGTTCTACAAGGTCTATGTCGTTTCCCAGAATTGCCTGGGCGCCATCCATAAGGTGTTGCTGCATCCAGGAAGTTTCTAGGTCATCTTCCTGAATGTAGAAGTACGGGTTAATGAAGTAACTTTGTGGTAGCTCTGGCTTTTCTTCATTGTCCTTAGTTACTACTGGCCACATTTTATTAAGGCCAATCCATCCAAGCCGGGCGGAGGTATCGAGGAAGATGGCATTTTTTACCTCGCAGCTTCGCGCAAACTCTGCAAGCTCCAATCCCATATAAATAAGTTCAAGGCGCTCGGCAGGAGAGCTATAGATGGTGTACTCAATCTTTTCTTTGGTTGGTTC
The DNA here is from genome assembly GCA_043751595.1 of Candidatus Berkelbacteria bacterium. GTDB lineage: Bacteria > Patescibacteriota > UBA1384 > CAILIB01 > CAILIB01 > JAYUZR01. The sequence continues at coordinate 31,154 of JAYUZR010000044.1, read as the reverse complement.
AGGTTTGGGCACAAATAACCTCGAAGGGCGCTGGACAAATGACTTCTCTTGATCGTTCACCGGGTAAGTATAGGGCACTTTTTATTGCCTGATAACAGCGAAACCCGCTCCGGCATGTGCCGAGGCGGGTCGTGGGGTTTTTTGGTTCCTTTCTTATTTAGAGTGACCGGGCACTACCGATGCCCAGTAGCCTTCGGGGACGCGATAGCCCTCTGGCCACATTCTTCCCTGAGCGGTGTTTTCTGCTTCCTTTTCATGCGGAAGCTTGACGCTCCGCAAGAGAATAAAAATAACGAAGAACACTGCCAAGAGGTTTGATGCCAATAGCTCTGAATCCTCTTTCGAGAGCGACGGATATCGCTTTTTGAGGAAGATGGCGAAGGTCTTAATGAGCGCTCCGCCAGCTTCGCTGGTGTCAAAGCGCTCCTTGTCGTCGAAGAAGGTGAAGCTTATCACCTTTCCAGACCTCCGGTATCCGACGGAGATTTTGAATCGCTCCACCCCCGCATCCGTTAGGATACGGAAGGTGGCACCTTTTACGGTGAAGCTAGCGCCGGGAGGTGTCTTAGCATCAAAACGGGTGAACTCGAAGTGGTAGCCACCGTCGAGCACTCCGCTATTCGCCTTAGTGACCTCATCCTTGCGGGATGCTATCGGGAGCTGCCCCTGCGCGGTCGCTAAGAGCTGATCCTCTGTGGTGTTTGGCGGCGGATTACTCCCTCCGCCGCAGCCCGTGAGTGCTGCCAATGGTAGTACCAGGCCTAGGCCCACTACCTGACGACGTGTCATACGTTTTTCCTTTCGTCCAATCGTCGCTTTCTGCGACCGCATGTACTATCACATATAAGGCTCCACGTCCACCAGGTTACTTAATAGCTTCTTCATTTCAGCAGTTGTATACTGGAGCTACTTTACCGTAAGCCATTGCCATGATCGAAGTACAGAAGAAGTATGTCTTAACAGGTGGGAGTCAGGCGCAGATTGCCGCCGCCGGGATGCTAGAATCCGAGAAAATGACACCTGATACCTATTACGATAAAAATGATGCAACATTTGGGTTAAAGGAAATCTCGCTCCACCAGCGCCTTTCTGGATTCCAGCTTTCAGTTGTTCTTTACGAAAAAGACGAAGAAGGAAATCGTACCTCTCACAGCAAGGATATTACCGATGAATCCGAGATGCGCGAGATTTTAGGTCTGCCAGCCGTTGCCGAAGACGAAGAACGCGATTTTGAGGCCGATCTTGCAGCAGCGGAGATTGTTCCGCAGGCTCATTATATTACTACTCGCCGAAAATATAAGATTCACGAGCTAGAAATCGAGATGGACGTTACTAGTTTTGGCTATAGTATCGCCAAAATCAGCAACAATGTTCATTCCGACGAAGAAGTTGAGGCTGCGATGCAAGAGATTGAGGAGTTTGCTATGGAGCATCAGCTCGAGTTGCTTCCTCAGGGTGGGAGCAAGCTGGCTGAGTGCCTCTACCGAACAAACACTCCTTACTACCGGCTCCTAGTTGAGGGCGGGATCTTGAAGGAAGCCGAGCATTCGGTGGAGCCAGACGAGGTAGTAGAAGAAGTGCCAGAAGAGCCAGTTGCAGAGTAATAAAAATCCCCCCGCCTAGGCGGGGGGATTTTTATTGACTGAGATTCCTGTTGTAGTTTTCGGGTGACAAGCTGCCTGAGAAACTACGAGTTCTGTTCCTCGAGCTTTTCTAGGACTTCTTCTGGCTTTAGACGCAGTCCATTACAGTAATCGGCAAACTTCATTTGCTTGGCGCCGGCTGGCTGTACAAGGGTGGGAACAAAGCGACCCTCTTTAACTACGGCGGCATCCACTAGAAGTTGTTTGCCATCTAGCTGGAGTGAAGTACGTGGCCAGCCCAAGTAGGCGCGAACTTTACGCTCGTTTTGTTCAGGGTCTTCGCTCAGATTTAGTGCGCCATCTTCCTTCTTTACAAAGTGGGTGATGGTTGCGATGTCGTGCATTTGGGGGAGGGGATCGAGCTCCTCCTTTAGGTAGTCGTCGATGTGCTCAAGGAAAAGCTGAACGCCCTTAGTGGTAAGAACTGAATATAGTTCTTCTGGGGTTTCGCGCCCGTGAAGTGGATGACTTTCTTGGGCCAAGATTGGGCCGTGATCCATTTTGGGATCAATCTCCATTAATGTGACACCGGTTTCGCTGGGGCCATCAAGAATTGTTTGCACAACTGGAGCAGGGCCGCGGTACTCGGGAAGAAGGGAGGGGTGAATGTTGAGGACTTGTCCTGCAACTGTATCGAGTACTACTCGCTTAAGAATCGCTCCGTACCCAACTACGAGAAGAAAGGTGGGGGCGTGCGCCTCAATTTCTTCGATAATCTCCTCGGTGGTGAGCTTTGGATTATCGATCACATGTACCGGCGGGTAGCCTGCATTGGTAAGAAGGCGAAGTGCGGTGGGGCCAATTGGCTCGGAGCCCAAGAAAACGTAGGGAAGTTTAAGGCGTGACATACTTAAGCTCTATCATATTCTGGGGCGTCGCGCTCGCGTAGTTCTTTTTTGGGGAGGTAATCGGTGAAGAGCTTGCCGTTAAGGTGATCAATTTCGTGCTGTAAAACACGAGCAAACAAGCCTTTTGCCTCAATTTGTACTTCGTTTCCTTCGAGATCGAGCGCTTTTACTCGAACCTGCGCTGGACGAGAGACATCTCCTTCTACTCCTGGGATAGAAAGGCAGCCCTCGGTAAAGGTGGTGCGCTGAGTGCTGTTCCAGGTAATGCGAGGATTGATCAGGGCTAGGTACGGGACTTCTTCGCCACGCTTCTCGCCCTCGGCCTCTACTACAATAAGCTTAAGGCTTTTGCCAACCTGCGGAGCGGCCAAGCCAATACCTTGGGCAGCGTGCATGGTCTCGCGCATATCGGCGGCGAGTTGCAAGATCTCGGGAGTAATTTCCGTAATGCTCTGCGCGGGTGCGCGGAGTACTTCGTTGGGATCTATTACGATGGGCAAAATCATGGCGTCAGGCTAGCAGATATTCATATAAAAAGCAGTAATCTCTTTTGTCGTAAGCTTTCCAACCTAAAACCATTGGAGGCTTTGCGACTGGTTTTAGGTTGGAAGGCGCTCATAGTAAAAACCAAGGATTGCGCCATACCTGCCAAGGCTTGGGGAGGGCAATGAGAAGGGTGCGTAGCTGAGCCGGAATACGGGCATCAGGCTGGTCGTGGTGAAGCCACAAGGCGATGTGGGGCTTACCCTTGATGCTAATTTCATCTGGTCCGCCTACCTGCCAGGCATCGATGGTGAGGCTTTGCAACTTAGTTAGGGTTACATCTATGAGATGCTCTTCTTCTTGTGGTAGTACGAGGGCAATTTGCTGGCTGAAGGGAGGTAGGTGAGACTCTTTTAGTTCATGAATGTAAGCGAGGGTATACGCTTCTAGCTTTCCGGCGGCGAGGGCGAGTACTAGGGGGTGGCGTAGGGTTCTTGCTTGCACGAGTAGCGGAGCGCCAGTTGCAAGGAGACGGCCGAGATCGGCGATGCCGTGCAGGTGATTGGCACTGGTGCTGGCCTGGAGGACGGGATCGAGCGCTAGGACTGAGGAAAAGCCAGTATTATCGAGACTTTGCTGCAAAACACTGCGTGTGCCCAGGGTAATGGATATGGGAAGTGATGGCTGACCAAGTGCCTTTGCTAGCTGTTTGGCGAGGGTGGCGGCGCCTGCCAAGGGTTTTGCTAAGTTTTGGCCACCTTCTTGTACGGTAATAACCCTGTCGTGGGCATTAATAACCAGGAAGGCTCGTTGGTTATTTTGTAGTGCCTGCTGACAACCAGTAATAAGCTCTGGGGTGATGGCGGTATCGCGTAGCTGCTGCACCTGGGCTGGTTGCGAAATATCGGTTACACCGCTGGCCTCGGGCCAGAGAGCTAGGGCGGCTTCGTGCGGTAGATAACTGCGAAGAGTAAGGGTGGCGCCGTGCTGCTTTGCTAAGACCTGCGTGGCCTCAACAATACTTACCCGAGGGGATTGCTCTAGGTGGTAGCTAATATGCTCAGGCTCGCGCAGTTGGATGCTTTGCAGCCGCAAAAAGGGCGCGCAGAGGGCTCGCTCGCGGCCAATGATGATAGTTGTTTTGCCGGAGCGGATGCTTAGCCAATTGGTAAGTTCTTCGGTTTCTTTTTGCCCAAAAAGCTCGACCACTGCCTGAAAAGAGCGTGCGCGGAGCTCTGAGGCGATATCTGGCCGCTCTACTGGCAATACTAATGCCTGCTGTGAGGCCCCTGGAAGCTCGCTGAACTCGGCTAGTTGGCGTTTGGTTGTGCTGGTGAGGCTTGGGCCGCGAAGAGCGGCAGGAAGCCAGGTGAAAAGACTAGTGCTGAGTGAGCAAAGGCCATAGGTTGCTCGCCACTCGATAAGCTCGCGGTGCTGACCGGTAAGGAGCGGCCAAGTAGTGATTATTTCCTCAATTAGTGCGGTGGCTTTTTCGTCTTTTTCTCGTACTGCCCAAATAACACCAAGGCAGGAACGCCCATGCACCTGCACGCGGACGAGCTGGCCTGGAATACAAGAGCTGCCCCGTGGAACTTGGTAGCTCCAGGTGGAAGTGTTTCTGCGGATACGGGTGATGGGGACGATGTCAGCGATCATTACGCAGAAAGCATAGCCGGTGCCTTTGGGGGCGGGAAGGCTAGTCAAGAATCTGGCTCATTTGCATACTTACGCGCTGGCACAAAGCGGGTATGCTAGGCGCATGAAAGTCCACTTTTCTCTGGCTAGTACATTCTCGGGTATTCATCTTATTCCCTTCCTGGGTGAGGCGTGGGCTTTGTGGACAATTAAGAAGATAAAAAGCCAGCTTGCAGAAGGTAGTAAGTTGCAGGTGGTGCCAACTCGCGGGTTTGCTACAAAGCGGGTGCAACAAGCGTTGCAAGGGTTATTAGTGAGTCAGGAAGAGGCCTGGAATCTGGGTGAGCGGGTAAAAACGATTGATTACCTGGCGTTTACGGCTGCTGCGCGTAAGGGGAGTTTTAAGTTTGAGGGGACTGATTTTCTTATCTCAGAGCCGTTGCTTAGAGCCGAAGAACTGGGAAGTCTGCTGGAAATTGGACCAGAAATACTCGGTGGAAGAGTTGTGGGTAACTCAGGGGCTATTCGTACCTTCCTTTGGGAAAAAGTAGTGCCTAGCAAAGTTGGGCTGGTATTTGATGTCTACCATCTCTTTTTTGATAGATGTGCCGACGGCCTCCCTATTTTGCAAGAAGAAGATCAGGAGTTATTTCAGGCGTTAATAGCTAAGACTAAGCTTATTCATTTACAAGAGCGAGATTCTGAGCAAGTTGAGCGTTGGCTTAAAGGTGAAGATTTTAGGGGGTATGAGGCACTAAAGAAGGTGCTAGAGGCGGGCTGCAAAGCAGATGTAATAGTAGAGCTGCCCGCCTCGCTAGTTACTATTAAGGCGGCAATTAATCCTTGGCTAGCTCTGAAGGTGGGAATAAAAGCCTACACAAAAACTAAGAATACCTTCCTCTCAGAGCGTTGAATACTGTTCAGAAAGACGGTTTTATGGTATAGGCCAGGTATTAAAAAGAAATAGGAGGACGAAAGTCCATGAATCGACAATTAGGAATGAGTTTGGGGGGGCAGATAACTCTCCCAGGTCTTCTCCCCATTTTGGGGAAGGCCATTAACCACTGGCAGGCTCGTAAGCTGTGTCAGGCACTGCCAGAGGGGGCGGGCATCCAGCTCGTTCCCTTTCGGCAGTGTGAGGAACTCCCCCTGGCTTTGGGTGGCCGAGAAGTTTTGACGCAAGAACAGGCCTGGTGCGTGGGGTTACCGCCCACCAAGCTTGATCTTCTAATGTTTTCGTCAGGCGCGCGTAACGGAACTTTCCGCTACGCGTCCGGCATCGAGATTCTCGACACCCCACATAAGCTGGGGATCATCGAGCCCGGTCTTCGCATGAAGGGGCGTGAGCCCATGACTGCTGCCGAGACCCGGATAGAGATCACTCGCCTTTTGGAGGCTGAGCCTGGTCGTCGCATCTGTTTTGATACCTATCACCTAGGTGTTGAGACGGATGTGCACGGCAAGGTTGTAATCGATACCATTGATCTTGTCGGCTTGCTGGCGGGTCGTACGGATATCATCCACTTTCAGTTGCGCGATCCGCGCGACCTGAAAGCGCTTCTTGCTCAAGACGATAAAAGCGTCCCGGGTCTCAGTCTTCTGCGCCGTCTCCGTGAAGCGGGTTGCACTGCGCCTATCATTTTCGAACTCCCTGTGGCGACTATGTCGCTCCGGGGTAAGTTCGACCCTATCTTCTCCCTGAAGCAAAACCTCGTCGCCTATCAAGCGGCGAATATCTTGCTCACAAGACTGGGTCTCCTCTAAAAACAAAGCAGCGCTTCCTCCCATCCGGGGAGGGGGCGCTTCTTTAATTCTGCTCATTTAAAGAAGGTAGAGCTTTTTCTCTAGGTTTATGGTATAGTCCCGCCCGAGTCGACTAATCGCCGCCTGTTTTCCTGTACACCATGCAAACTATCAAACTACCAAAAATTGCCCTGGTTGGACGCCCTAATGTAGGAAAGTCCACCTTGTTCAACCGCCTTTCGCATCAGCGTCTTGCGGTAGTTTCGGATATTGCAGGAACCACGCGCGATCGTCTAGAAAATATCATCAAGATCCAAGATCGCCAGATGCGCCTGGTCGATATGGCTGGTCTGGAGCCGGTACTAAGCGCTCCCTCCGAGCTTCGTCTGGGCATGCAGCAACAGGTACAAAAGGCACTGCACGAGGCTTCGGTCGTCCTCTGGATTGTTGATGCCCGCGAAGGGGTTACCTACCAGGATGAGCAAGTTTCTCTCCTCCTTCGCAACCTAAATGTGCCAGTTATTGTTATCGCCAATAAGTGCGATCACCCAGATCACGAAATCTCAGCCCTCGAGTTTGCTCAATTTGGCTTCGAAGAAATTGTGCCTATTTCGGCTATTCATGCCCGTGGAATTGATGAGCTTGAAGAAGCGATCGCCAAAGTTATTCCAGCCCCCATCGTAGAAGAAACCGACGAAGAAGTGCCCGATTTAGAGCCCGAAGAAGATAATCGCGAACTCTCGGTGGCGATTGTTGGCCGCCCGAATGTTGGTAAATCTACCCTCCTCAACGCCCTGGTGGGTGATGAGCGTGCCCTGGTAAGTGCCTTGGCTGGTACTACTCGAGATAGCGTAGATAGCGTCATTCCTTCCCGCAACATCTTCCAGAGCACTTTTACCCGCTGGCTTACCATCCGCCTGGTAGATACGGCTGGTATTCGCCGCGCTGGTAAAATTGGTCGCAGCATCGAAGGCTGGAGCGTGCTCCGTAGCATCGATGCTATCGACCGCGCGCAACTAGTTATTTTGATGCTCGATGGTGTCGAAGGCCTGGTGCACCAAGATTTGCAGGTGGCCGAACAAGCTGTGCAGGCTGGCCGAGGTCTTATCCTCTTGGTAAATAAGTGGGACCTGGTTCTGGCTAAAAAAGAAGCCCTTCCCGGAAGTGCTGAAGATCAAAAACTGCAAGAAGCCTTTTTGGCTCAGCTGCGCAAAGAGATTCCGTTCCTTCACTGGGTGCAGGTGGTATTTATTTCGGCGGAGCGCGCGATCAACCTTGAATCCATGGGTAAGGTATTGCTTCGCGCCTACAATGCCTGGAGCACTACGCCAAGCGAAGAAGATCTGCTCAATTTCACCTATATTTTGCGCGAGCATCCTAAGTTCAAGAATCTGCAAAAGATTACGCTTGAGCATAGTCAGCCACCAACCTTCCATATTCACGTAGAAGGTAAGGCGCTCCCTCACTTCTCCTCGGTCCGCATGCTAGATAACGAAATCCGCGAGGCATTCCAGATTGGCCCAACCCCGATGAAGATCTGGGTAGTCCCAAGTGTTAAAAAAGGCCACCGTTCGTAGGTGGCTTTTTTTGATTATATGTCGGTGTAGCTGGCGTGGCTGATAACCTCGACTTTATCGAAGGGGAAGAGCCTGAGAACGGCACGGCCGGTGAGATCTTCTTTGGGTAGGAAGCCCCACATGCGAGAGTCAGAAGAGGCTTCGCGGTTATCTCCCATTACAAAGTATTTATCGGCAGGGACTACAAACTCGCCGTTAGCGGCACCTGTTTGCAGGGTGGTCTTCATGCCGTTGGTAAGGTAATTCTCGTTAAGACGAATACCTTCTGGGTGAGTTTTGTTGATGATGGTTACCGAATTATCGGCAATTTTTACCGTATCGCCAGGTAAGCCAATAATGCGCTTAACAAACGAAATAGCCGGGTTATTGGGGTATTTAAAGACCACAATCTGGCCACGCGTAGGGGTGCTAAACAGGTAGGTAAGTTTATCAACAATAAGATAATCGTTGGTAGCCAGATTTGGCGCCATGGAAGTGCCTTCTACCACAAACGGCTGGAAAATGAGCGTGCGCGCAACCCAAACAATGGCCGTAACGAGGGCGATATTTCGCAAAAGCTCACCCAAAAACTGGCGCACTGAGGCGCTTTGTGGGGTGTGGGCGATACGATCGGAGGAGGTAACCTCGTGCTCGGTGGGCTCGCTTACTGGTGCTGATTCGGAGGCTTTCTGCATACAGTGACACGGTACACCGCTCTAGGCGTGTCGTCGAGAGCGTGGCATGATGGGCGCATGAACTTCTTTGGTATTACTTGGCACAGCCTCTCGTTTGCTCTCGGATTTGTGCTTGCTTGGCAGGGGGCTGAATGGGTGGCAAAGAAGTTGCAAGCGCCGTTTGAGCGGATACTGCCTCTATTTGGACTAGCTTTTATTGCAAGTTTGCTCGGTGCTCGAGCGCTCTTTGTGGTGATGTATCCAGAAACGTGGTCTACGGTTTTTGAGGCGCTTTCATTTTGGCAAGGAGGACTAGTTTCGTATGGCGGATTAGTGGTTGGTGCAGCGGTTATTTTGGGTGGAATTGCCCGCGAAAAAAAGGACTATCGCCCGGCACTTTTGCAGGCAGCACTTACTGGCCTACTAGCAGCCTGGGGGCTGGGAAGAATCGGTAATTATCTAACCGGTGATGTGATTGGCGTAGTTCCGGTTGCCTTGCTGGAAACGGCTGTGTGTTGGGTGTTGGCTGCATATCTTATTTGGCAGGCTTGGCGCGAGCGCGCATTAACGTACTGGCAGATCTGGGCTGTGGCTGGTTGTTGGTTTTTGGGTCGCGTCGTAATTGATCTCTACCGAACCTACGATACTACTGTACCTGCTACTACTGCGGCGGGTGTTGTGGCCTTACTTTGTTTTTCAAGCTCTTTTTACCTATGGATATCCCGAAAAAAGTCTTAGCAGGGCTCATTATTGGTCTGATTGTGGTTGAGCAATTACTGGTTCATCCTGTGACACAATCGGAGTATCTTATTCCAGCTGCTAAGAACCCAGCTGGTACGTTACTCGCTGCTGCACTACTTATGCTACTAGCTAAGTCTAAGCCACCTCAATTAGCTCTCGTTTTGTTGTGTGCGGGCTTTGCTGGAAACGTTCTCCACCTGCTTCGCTTTGGTCATATTATCGATTACATCCCCTTTGCCGGATTTAGCCTAATCAACCTCAACGATATTTTTATCAGTGCAGGCATTGTCTGGATTCTTATTTGGGCACTAAAAAACCGGTCTTTCGACCGGTCTTCTAGAGCTAAGTAATTCAGAGCATTTTTTGTTTCCCGCCTTGTCGAGCGTTAGCTCGCTAAGGGGAACAAAAAAGCGACTCTACTTTACTTTGTCGACAAGGGCTTTGAACGCTGCAGGCTCTAGTACAGCTAGCTGTGAAAGATTCTTGCGGTCAAGCATGATGCCTGCCTGACGAAGCTTATTCATGAAGACACTGTATTTCATGTCGTGCTCACGGACAGCGGCATTGATGCGGATGATCCATTCACCGCGAAGATCGCGCTTCTTGGTGCGGCGGTCGCGGTACGCGAACTGACCAGCCTTGAGGGCGGCTTCTGTTGCGCGTTTGACCAGTTTGCGGCGACCGTTACGGTAACCCTTGGTAAGCTCGAGGAGCTTAGCATGTCGCTTGTGGGTAGTAATACCCCGTTTGACGCGTGCCATGGCAGACTAAATTACAGATATGGCAAAAGCTTCTTGAACCGGTTTGCGTTGCCGCGGGCGGTGAGCTTATAACCTTTAGATGCAGCAAGAACACGACGTGACTTGTTGTGACGTAGGTGCTGGCTGGAGGTGGTTGGTTGCTGGATTTGTCCGCTACCAGTGGCGCGTAGACGCTTCGCAGTTGTCTTATGAGTCTTGAGCTTCATTTCTTCGGCTTTAGGAGAACGGTCATCTGCTTGCCCTGACGTTGGATTGGTTGTTCGTATTCCATATCGAGTAAGTCGCGGAAGTGATCGAGTTGCTCGCTAGCCTTCTCTTTGAAGGCTACTTCGCGCCCAACCAGGCGAAGGCGAAGCTTAAGCTTGTGACCTTCGGTGAGGAAGCGCTTAGCTTGGTTGAGTTTAACTTCGAGATCGCCCTCTCCGGTGTTGTAGGTGAGGCGAATCTCTTTGATCTCTTGCGACTTTTTGGCGCGATTTTTGCGATCGCGTCGCTCGGTTTCGTACTTGAACTTTCCGTAGTCAAGAATCTTGGCAACTGGTGGGTTGGCTTGAGGGCCAACTAGCACCAGGTCTAGCTCTACTTCCTCTGCTTTAGCAATTGCCTCTTCGCGAGTAAGTACTCCGTGGGAAACGCCTTCTTGATCAATCAAGAAAACACGCTGAGCCGTGATGGAGTAGTTAATTGGGAGTGCGGATTGATTAGCTATAGGAGTAAAAGTTATGCGTCAGATCAGGGAGGTTATACCAGGGAATCAGCTTAGGGGCAAGTGTTTTTGGTAGCTCAACAGAACAGGGAAAGCCCCAGTCCACAGGGGACCGGGGCTTTGCTTTATTCCTAGTATCTAAGATCTTTATGGTAATAGAGCCATCTCCTTTGGCCTGAGATACTCTGCTGCTCGTGGCGTTCTTTGGCTGCCATAAGTGCTTGCCAATAGTTGGCGAGGCGATCGGGTAGCCTATCCTCTGTGCCTTTCCATAAGTCTATGGTCCTCACATGACCTCTTTCGCCCCAAGTATTTAAGTTAAGGACCTCGACTTCAAACTCTCCTCCTTCAAAGTAACTGGCCTGAGTAATCTCATGCACTGAGCCGAACCCTGCGACTATCAAGCCTGTTTCGTCATCTATAAACCTGTAGAAGGGGGAGAATGGCTTGCCCTGGTTACTGCAAGCAACCTTGGCGCCGCCATTAAAAGTCTTCTCGAAGATCTCTATGGTTAGTTTCCAGTCGGCGACGGCTTCATTAACTAAGAATGGCTCTCGCGGATTGGTGGTCTCATCGGTTAGTCTGACCGAAACGAGTAAACTGCCAAAGTTGACAGGATGGCCATGTTTTTGTAGCTCACACGCAACTTCTCTGGCTTCGCAATCGTTTTCGTGGCTTGCAACCACGCGTATTTCATTATTTCCCACTTTTTTCTCCACAAACCGATATTTCGGCATACTGCCGATAGAGAGTCAGTACTGCATTTTAATCAGGATTTCAAGTTTTGATTGACCTCTGGCGCTAGCTATGGTAAATCTGCCGCGAAAAATACAAGAAGCACCCTGATGGCAGGGGGGAGTGTGGAATGCGGAGACTAGTAGGTTGTGCGTTAACTTTAGCGATGTGCTTGGCGCCAGTTTTGGCCCAGGGCCCATCGCCATCACCCAGACCGAGTGAGCAGCTCACTGAGGCCCAGAAGGAGCAACTTACCCAGTACCAGACTGGGTTTAGTGGATTTCTCGCCGATGTTGAGAAGTTTGCCAAGGAAGAGATTGGCCCCTTTTTCACCGCAATCTGGAAGTGGATTCTCCACCTCTGGAACGCGTACATCCGGCCGTGGCTCGACGATGCCTTTGCGGCAGGGCTCAAGAAAGGAGCTCAGATGATTAAGGAGCAGGTGGGTACGTCGCCCAGTATGCTCGTGATTATCATCCTAGGCGGGGTGATCCTGCTGCTCTTGGCCGTCATCGCCTGGCAGCGCATGCTGCTCAAAAAGTCGCTACTTCATATAGGAGTTGCGATGACGAGGGAGCTTATCAACAGCAGGAAGAAATAAGGAGGAAAAGAAAAAGGCCCGTCACCCGACGGGCCTTTTCTGATAGCTGTTTTAGTTCGCTCTACTTGCCACCAATCGCAGTTGCTTAGGGCGCAGGCTAAACCGTACTGGCGTGTTGCACACCACGTCCCCGGCTACAATTACTTCCATATTTTTACTGGTAGTAAGTTCCATGGCGGGTGCAAAAAGTATGGTTGGATCCGGAATTGCAGAAGTTTTGGCAAACAGTTTGCGCACACCCCGCAGCTCTTCAATCGGCTCAATAACTTTGCAGCACAGCTGTACCTTACCACCATCAGCTACTACCGAAACAGAAAGCTGACCACCAATAATCGTGGCGTTGTAGCCTTGGGTACCTAGGTAACCTATCTCATCGCCCAGTTGGACGCTGGCGGGTGTAAGAAAGTTGATCGTTTCGTTTAAGCAACCCATCGGCACTTCGTGTACGCGGCGCTTCTTAAGTTGTTCAGCCGCTTCTTTCCAGTCGCCCGTTCCGATAAGCGAAATAAGATCGGGGTGCGAGGAGGTGGGAATAATACCCAGGACAGCATCATAGTTTTCCATGGCGCGGGCAATCCGGTTTACATGCCCTGGGTCACCAACTGCCACTACGGTGGAGTAGCGCTTTTCTACCGCCATCCGCACTAAGGTTTCCACATCTCGGCCAGGGGAGGGGGTGACTAATTCTCCTGCAATCCCCAAAGCGGCCAGGTGCTGCTTGATCTGGGCATAGAGCTCTAAACCTCGGGGTGCGCTACTGGGCGCAAAAATGTAGTAGTACATGGGCGGAAAAGCCCCGCTACTAGTCGATTTCTAGACGGGGACGTTTTTTGCCGGCTTCGCCTTCTTCCATTTTGCCAGCGCCAATCATTTGACTAGTACCGTTAAAGGTTGCGCCAGTTTTAATATTGAGACGAGCGGCAGAAATATCTCCCTGAACACTGCTCTTTGGTTCAAGCTCGAGTAGATCGTGCGCCACAATGGAGCCATGGACCATGCCCGAAACAATTACGCTGCGTGCGATGATGGGTCCCATTACCATGGCTTGCTCGCCAACCACGACGGTGGCATCGGAAGTGATATCGCCAGTTACCTTGCCATTGATATGAATAGAGCCTTGGTTTTTAAGTGAGCCGGTAAGCTCAACATTTGCGCCAATAATCGTGTCTGATTGCTCGGGAGAGGCCATGGGGCGGGTGCGTTACGGTTCTGTTTACCTACTATAGCCCATAGTCAGGCAGGCGAAAATCTGCTAAGGTGCTTGTCAGGTAATGTTCGGGAAATGTTCAGTGTCTTCGGCAAGGCGCTGTAATCCTGTGCGGCCACAATACCCCTTTCTTTTTTCACTATGGATGAAATCGTCATCTCTGGTGCACGCGAACACAATCTAAAGAACGTTTCGCTGCGCATTCCTCGCGGAAAATTGGTGGTTATTACCGGGCTTTCTGGCTCCGGTAAATCATCGCTCGCCTTCGATACCTTGTACGCAGAAGGTCAGCGCCGGTATGTGGAATCTCTCTCGGCCTATGCACGCCAGTTTTTGGGAATGATGGAAAAGCCCGATGTCGATTACATCGAGGGGCTTTCTCCTGCCATTTCTATCGATCAAAAGTCTTCTACCCGCAATCCTCGTTCTACCGTGGGTACGGTCACCGAAATCTACGATTATTTGCGCCTGTTGTTCGCCCGCGTAGGCGATGTTTCCTGTTTTAATTGTGGCCGCGATGTAGAAAAACTCTCTGCAAGCCAAATGGTTGATAAAATCATCAAGCAGTTTGAGGGCGAGCGTATTATGGTGCTTTCTCCTATTGTTCGTGATCGCAAAGGTGAGCATAAGCAGGTCTTTAACCAGCTTAAAAAAGCCGGCTATACTCGCGTGCGCCTCAATGGCCAATTAATGGACCTCGAAGAGGCTGAGCTTCAGGAGCTTGATAAACAAAAGAAGCATAGCATTGAGGCTGTTGTAGATCGTCTCGTGCTCGATGCCGGCCATCGTCTTGGTGCAAGTGAAAAAGCCGAGCGCGAAGATGCCGATACCCAGCGCGTTCGCCTGCTCGATTCTATCGAGAAGGCGCTTAAGCTTGCCGAAGGTAAGTTGCTTATTACTGCTGTAGATGCCGAGCACGAAATCTTCTACTCAGAAGATTACTACTGCTTCCACTGCGATCTTACCCTTCCCGAAATCGAGCCTCGCTCATTCTCCTTTAATAGCCCTCATGGTGCTTGTCCTACTTGTCAGGGTCTTGGTCGCCTCCAGCAGGTAGATCCAGATCTCGTGATCGCTAACGAAACCCTCACCATTGCCGAGGGCGCTATCCGCCCCTGGAGCCGCTCTACTAGCTTCGATAGTTGGTATTTGCGCATTATGGAGGTTGTCGCCGAAGAGCACAAAATCGATCTCAACTTACCCTGGAATAAGCTAACCGAAGAAACAAAAAAGTTGGTTCTCTACGGTACAGGCGATCGTAAGTACAAGGTAGGTGGCTTCAATACTAGTTACGAAGGAGTTATTCCTAACTTAGAGCGCCGCTTTAAAGAATCTGAGTCTGATTACGTAAAGGGCGAGATTGAAAAATACATGCGCGACGAGATTTGTGTTACCTGTAATGGCGGCCGTCTGCGCAAAGAAGTACTGGGCGTAAAGCTGGCCGGCAACAACATTGTTCAGGTTAACCAAATGTCAGTGGGGCAGGGGTTGGCCCTGTTCGCCGAACTTGGCGAAGGCAAGCACCTTACCGAAACCCAGCAGCAGATTGCGGTGCAGGTACTTAAAGAAATTACCGCTCGGCTGAGCTTTCTTAAAGACGTAGGTCTTACCTACCTCACCCTCGATCGCTCCGCTAATACTCTGGCTGGTGGAGAAGCGCAGCGTATTCGTCTGGCTACTCAAATTGGCTCAGGTCTAACTGGTGTTCTTTATATTCTGGATGAACCTTCTATTGGCCTGCATCAGCGCGACAACACCCGCTTGCTGCAAACGCTTACCTACCTTCGCGATCTCGGAAACACGGTACTGGTAGTAGAGCACGACGAAGAAACCATGCTTGCCTCCGATTGGTTAATCGATATGGGTCCAGGAGCCGGTAAGCACGGCGGTCATGTAGTGGCGCAAGGTATTCCAGCCGATGTCGTCGCTAATCCAGAGTCTCCTACAGGTCAGTATCTCTCCGGTAAAAAGAGTATTGCTATCCCAAAGAAGCGCCGCGCTCATAACGGTAACTTGCTTGGTATCGAAGGCGCCACCGAAAATAATCTGCAAAATGTTTCGGTCGAGATCCCGCTTGGGGTAATGACAGTCGTAACCGGTGTATCTGGCTCGGGTAAATCCACTCTTATTAACGATATTCTGGCCAAGGCCCTCAACCAGCACTTCTTCCAATCAAAAGAAGCTCCAGGCGCACACAAGGCCCTGCATGGTCTTGATGCTATCAATAAGGTAATTGATATCGACCAGAGCGCTATTGGTCGCACTCCTCGTTCAAACCCTTCCACCTACACCGGAATGTTTACCCACATTCGCGATTTATATGCCGCTATGCCAGAGGCTAAGGCGCGTGGGTATAAAACTGGCCGTTTCTCCTTTAATACCAAGGGTGGCCGCTGCGAAACCTGCTCCGGAGATGGCCTGCTTCGCATCGAGATGAACTTCCTGCCCGATGTGTATGTAACCTGTGAAGAATGTAAGGGTAAGCGCTACAATCGCGAAACGCTCGAGATTCTTTACAAGGGCAAAAACATTGCCGAGGTTCTCGATATGACAGTAGATGAAGCCCTCGATTTCTTCCAAAATGTCGCTCCTATTGCTTCTAAGCTCGAGCTTTTGCAGCAAGTAGGGCTCGGCTACATGGGAATGGGGCAATCGGCTACCACTCTTTCGGGTGGTGAGGCGCAGCGCATTAAGCTTGCCTCCGAGCTTTCTCGTCGTGGAACCGGTAAAACTCTTTATATTCTTGATGAGCCCACTACCGGTCTTCACTTCGAAGATGTTAATAAACTCCTAAGCGTACTGCAGGCGCTGGTAGATAAGGGCAATTCGGTCCTTATCATCGAGCACAACCTGGATGTTATTAAATGCGCCGATTGGTTAATCGATATGGGTCCAGAAGGCGGTTCCGGCGGTGGAATGGTGGTCGCAACTGGTACGCCAGAAGACGTGGCTAAGGTTAAAGAGAGTCATACCGGAAGATACTTGATTCCACTCCTTAAAAAGTAGCGTCAAGACGCAGAAACCCCCGCCTGGATCAGTTCCAGGCGGGGGTTTTCTATTACTATCGGTATCCTATCCTGGTCTTTAGGATCCAGGGATAGAACTCTGGACAGAAGATAGCCATGGTGATTCCTCCTAATACCAACATGGCTATACAGAATTTAAGTCCTGTCCCTTCTTGCGTAGTTGCGCTGTTGTGGTCCATTATCCTCCTCCGTTCGAAGTCCTCAGATAAGTGGAAGACTTGATAGTTTCGATATCAGCTCCTCCAGTGTACCTGGAAAGAGCAGGGAGACGGCGAGAGCTCCGGCTAGGAGCAAGGCCAGGACGAGAGGCTTAAGCGCCTCATTCAAGTAATCTTCTTGATCACATGCATTGTTTTTCATTGCTACCTCCTAGTAGCCAAATTCTCCAACCTGTTGAGTGATGGGTGATGTGGATATCTGTACCACCTCGGCCAAGCCATAAACTCCTAGCGATAGGAGTAATATGAGGAATCCCTGCGTTGCAATTTCTAATCTTTTCATTAACTCTCCTTCCGATTTTGGGCTAGAATATACCCATATATGACCAAAATACTAGGCCTTGATGAAGTTGGGAGGGGAGCATTAGCGGGTCCAGTCATGGTTGGGGCGGTATTACTGGATTCAGTCGATGAAGAAGCCCTCCTTACCGAACTGCTCCTAGTGGCAAAGTGGCCAAAACTTCGTGATAGTAAAAAGGCGACCGAGCGCCAAAAGGAACGAATCGCCAGCTGGCTCCCAACCGCAAAGGTGCAGATGGTGGTGGGTGTGGCTGAGGCGTACGAAGTGGATAAGTTTCGTATTACCGGGGCGGTCAAACTTGCTGCAGGAAGAGCTATCGAACAGCTGCAAGCTACTGGAGCCGTAATCGATCACGTAGAGGCCGATGCCAGCCTCTTTCATCCCTATGAAAAAGAACTTCCTACCAGCCGCACCATAAAAGGAGATGAAAATATCTTGGCTATTGCCTTGGCATCGATCTGGGCAAAAGTGTATCGTGATACCTATATGAAGCAGTTATTTGATCCAGGATTTGGCTACGCCGAGCACGTAGGGTACGGTACTCCGCGCCACTTGGCGGCGATTAAGCAGCTTGGGTTGAGTGATCAGCACCGAAGGAGTTTTTGCCATGAATAATCGCGCGCCAAATCGGCCACGGCCAGATGCAGAAGACCAAGAGGCGCTTGGCTTCGCCGAGCGGCACGAAGGCTCACTCGAGCTCTTTACCGTGCAAGATCTTGCCCGTCTTCGCAGGGGGTTGGTGCAGTTGGCAATTCATATTGCGTCTCTCGAAAAAACACCCGATCTCTATATTTTCCCCGATACCAGTGCTCGGGTACTAATTGATTTGTGCAAGCCAGTCCTCACTCGCCTGCAAAAAGATGGATTGCCTCCTCGTATTCGTTCACTGGCCTCAGATTCTCCTCGCGCCCAACATATGTATTTGCAGGCGGAGAAAAGAATGCTAAAGGAATACCCTGGTCTCTATGAATACCGAACTGAAGACGAGCTACACAAGAAGGAGTTTAAAGAAGAATATACCAACCTAAGGCTGCAAGCTGCACAGGATACGAATCGGATGTATTCATTTAAAAGTGAGGTTGATCAAGATCGAGAGGTTGGCTCTATCTTAGTAGTGGATGAGTACTCGGGCAGAAATCAGAATACCATTCGCTACTTACTTAACTGGTTGCGAGATGGCTTCCCTGGGGCCGATGTCCGGGGGTTTAGCTTTTTAGGTCAGCAGGCAGTACAGCGTAAGGATCACCTAGTTCCGCTGGTTGATCTTTACGGCGCAACAGCAGACATTGGTGATCCTGTTCTCGATGTGGTTACTGGCACTACCACTGATGGTTTTTCGTACCGGAATACTCTAGAGAAAAAAGCACTAGTAACAGGTGTGCAAAAGCATCGGTATGGTGAACTAACTGAAGAGATGGTTCAGGAAGACTCCTTTGTGCTTCCTAAAAAAGTTGCGGGAAACCGTGCCCAAGAGGCGGGCGTGGTGCTGCGTAAGTTAGGAGATGAGGTGATTGACCGCCTGATTGTGGAGGGTTTTTTCGATACGGATAAAAACGGCTAGTATCAAAGGTACTCGCTTTTCGCTATACCCTAAGTAGCGCAAAAAAAGACTGCGCGGAAGGGGAGAATATGAGAGAAATAGCAAGCTTCTATGTGAGTACAGCCGTTACAGCCGGTTCTCTGGAATCGGCAAATCGGCATTCGTACGACGGGGTCGAAGGCCCGTCACTCTGTAGTTTGGAAATGTACCTTAGCTACCCTGATGGTAATGGGGAAGTAAGGCTTGTCGCATACGAAGGGTGTACCCTTCTCGACTGCCAGGCAGTGTCAGTCGCCACCTTACTCTGCCGGCGATTCGGCGGAGTAAATCTCGACATACCCCTCCCGGGGTACGAAGAGTTCAGGGCGGTTGCTATTGCCGCCTAAAAAACCGATTGAGGTGATCGTGCTCTATGCCGGTCACCTCGATTTTTTGTCTGTTTCTGCTAAGGTCAGATCGGCTCATCAGCAGTCTGGATAGCTGCTTCCCGCAAGGGGAGAGGAAAGTCCGGGCAGGGTCTAGCAGAGTAGTTGGGAAATCCAACCGGGCGCGAGCCCCGCGAAAGTCGCAACAGAAAGCATACCGCCAACGGCCGCAAGGTGCGGGCAAGGTTGAAATAGTGGGGTAAGAGCCCACTCGGCACTGTGGTGACACAGGTCGCGGTAAACCGTACTTCCCTGCAAGGTGGGTTGGACCATGCGCAGCAACCGTGCTAGCGGGTTGCGTGTGTACCCTACCGCGTAGATAGATAGCTGTCGCCAGATGCGCCGCGAGGACATCGGGTACAGAACCCGGCTTATAGGGCTGGTGATGAGCCATTCTTTTTGCTACGGTGCAGATACACTTTTTAGGAAGTGGTTCTTCTGTGCGTGGGAAGTTGAATCCATTGGGGATTCGCCAAGTGGTAAGGCACCGGCCTTTGGCGCCGGCATTCGGGGGTTCGAATCCCTCATCCCCAGCCAAACAGTACTAACCTGTAGAGTGTTTCACTCACTAGGTGAGTACTGTTTTTTAATTCATTCAAACAACACTTTATGGATATTGAAAGTTTTGTAAAAGAGGTATTAGTTCAGATAGATCGAGCTGTCGACACTGCGAGAACTGAAGCAAATAGAGAAATTACTTTTGTAAACGATGTAAATGGCCAGACAATAAAATTTGAAATTGCCGTAACAGCTGAAGAAAAGGTTGGAGGGTCGGCTAAGGCTGGACTGAAAGTTTACAGCTTAGCGGAAGTGGGCGCGGGTACAAAAGTGGAAAATAATAGCGCAACAGTAAGCAGGGTTACGTTTGGGTTAAATATCAGTGGTTTGCGTAAAGATGAACCAGCAAGTTTTAGAACTTTTTGATGAGCACTAAAATTTAAGGGTGGCACAATTTTTTATACCGCCCGAAGAGACGGCTTATCTTCAATCATACGCAGCAAATAAGTACGGCGTTAGTCCAAGATTTACAACGCACTACAACTATATTGATTGTCTCTGCACCTTAACTAAGGGTGTGAAAATAAAATACAATAACCCTTACAATAAGAATCAAGATTTAGAAAAAATAGTAGAAAAAACAGGCTTAATTAGTGCTATGGATCTTTCTATCAGGGCCGAGATTCAAGTCAAGAATACTCTCCCAGAGTACTGCGAAGCTTCTTTGCCCTGGATTCCAATCAAGATATACTATGCAAATTTTCATAGAGCATTGAGGTTGGCTTATCTGATAGACCCACAAGACTCATCACTACAGTTATCTCATTCGAGGTTAGCTGAAAAGCTGACTAGACTACTGGAAACCGGTGCATTATCTTTTAGCAATCCACTTCTTAATACGGTTTACTCGATAGATGAGTTACAAAATAGCGTCACTTCGCAGGGAGAGCTTCTGAGGGGACAGTACGATGTAGAGGCTGTTTTAAAATCAATTTTGAAGCATACTTCCGGGTATATTTTGGAAAATAAAAAACGTACAGACAAGTGGAACTTGCGAAAACCAATACATCAAGAGAAAAAAGAACAATTTTCAAAAAACACAAAAGTATCTATTTTTCACCATCAGATGGCTGTTAGGGAGCGAGTAAACTATAAAAATATGAACTACATAGAAGGAGTACCTACAGAGTACCTTTCGGGGTATTTTGATAAGTTTATTTTTTATGGTGAGCAATTTGGGGCTAGCCTGGACGAGTTATACGAGAAAATGACTAGTAGCTGATTACCCCTTCACAAATCGAAACAGTGAACTCAGTGTCAGCGGAATAACCAACTCTTCCACATACACCTCATTCAAAATAGGAACCATTGCACGGTAAGAAATACCTGCAAGCTGTAAAGCACGAACAGTCTGAAGTAGTCCGGGTGGATGGTAGTCAAGCATAAGCAAGAAATGAATAGTGTGAATTAAGTCCAACCATTATACGGCATACACAAAAAACAGGCCGAAATACGCATACTTTATATTCATGTATACTGCATTTACAGGTACTTACACTGCTGTTTCGGCTCAGGTTCTCTTACATTAAGAAGGCTTAGAATATCGAGCTCACTCTTAGGGTATGGAGCAATCCAACTCGGCCTCGGGAGGTAGAGATTGCTGTAAAATACCCAACCTATAAAACCGAACAAGTTTTCGGTAACCGTCCCAGTTGGACAGCCAAGAGGGACTGTGAATCATTTATGATCCACAGTCCCTCTTTGTTTGTGATGCCGGGAAAGAACACCAGGTTCGTTCTGCTCAATTCCATTTGAGCGCCTTGGCGCGAAGAGCAGCTAAGCGCGTAGCGCGCCATCCCTCATGCCACTAATACTATATAAAAAGCCAGAGTACACATTGCTGATTGACAAAGTAGTATCCAGAGCGTAAAAGGCATCTAAATCGTCAGTGATATCAGTGCCTTAATACACTCCCTACTTCCTCTGCTGTCCGCAAAGATTATTTCAATAGTTTTTGCGGACAGCGGAAGCTAGTCCTGAGGAGGAAGGGTATGCAAATTACAATAGAGAGTCTGTTTCCGGGTTGTGGTCAGAAGGTAACGAGGGAGGATATTCTATCTTCCCTTCGTCTAGGAGATTGCATGCAGTATGACGATACTGGTACGGCAAGACGTGCCTTTTCGTCACAGGAGACTGTAGTGCTAAGTGAAGGTCAACCAGACTGGGCGAAGGATAGGGTGGTGATTGATCTGGGTGCTGGAAGAAATCCATGGGGATATCGGGTTGCTGCCCTCCTTGGAGCATCGGCGTACGTTGCCGTTGAGCCATATGGATATGACGAATTGCTCCAAATCTTGAGAAGAGAAGGAGGGGAGCTTCCCTGGTTCGTCACCGATGAAGATGCCAAAACTCTACTGCAGCGCTTACCTGATGCCCTAAACATTGCCTGTTTTGGCTTCGCCTTTGACCAGTGTATTGTCCAAAACTGGGACTACCTTACGGAAGTGGCTATTCAGGTTGGTCGTGTGATGGCTCCCGGTGGAGCAGTTTTCGCCTTAAACTGCGAGATTCCATTTGGAAATGGCTTTACCCAGGTCAACCTCGGAATTCTAAAGGATCTGTATCATCGAGTCTAAAACAAGAAGAAACCCCCGTCGCGACACACTGCGGCGGGGGCTTTCTCATCTTGCGGTAATCAAAAAAGACCCGTTTCCGGGTCTTTTTCTTCAATCTCTCCCTACCTTACCCAACAAGTTCGTCAACCGTCGCCTTAATCTGGGCTGTAACAGACGCCTCATCGAGCAGGCTTCCGTCTGGGTTAAGATCCTTCATAAACCCAAGCTGGGCCATGTGCTCTTTAACATCAGCCTTAAGATTCTTCAGTACTATGCGAAGAGTATCAACGGACATTGAGCCGCCGGTCCAGCCGTAGGCAACGGCAGTTGCAGGCTTGGCATTCCAGTCGGCACCCAGCGAATCGAGTGCGTTCTTCTGAATCGCGCTTAGCGTGTGGTTGTACTCAGGTGTAATAAACAGAACGCTATCGGCAGCTTTAACTATCTCGCTCCACGCCATGATCTTAGGATCAGTAATAGTGAAGGCAGGAGAAAGTGGGGGATTCTCGTTCTCAAAGAAGGGAAGATCCAATTCCTTAAGATCGGCAACAACAAGCTCTACTCCAGAGCGAGTGGCGATATCGGCTTTAACATATTCAAGGACTTTGTCGGCAACGCGGCCTTTGCGAGCGCTTCCGATAACAGCAAGGATTTTGGACATAGCAGTGTGTTAGCTTTTAAAAGTAAAGTACGAAAACACCATACTTTAAAAAGTAAAGCTTACGCAAGTGGGCCTACAAAAAGATGATGTTGGTTAGAGTTGCCTTCCCTCCTTTAAGTACCGCATAGGTTATCTTATCCATGGTTGCTCCCTCAAAGTTTGCGTGTTTTACCGCCGCGTGGTGGAACGAGACATCACGCAAAGTAGCATTTTTAAATGAAGCATTTCTTAGTGAGCTGCTATCAAAGACCACACCGTGCAGGTGTTCTCCTTCAAACGAAACGCCAGATAAATCTGACTGATTAAACTGGGTGCCCTTTAGGGTGGCTCCCTTAAAGCTGCTTTGTTGCAGATCGAGCGCTGTAAACTTGGTTTTAGTTAAGTCTGCGTTATCGAACCGCGCTCCGCGCATGTCGCTGGCAGCAAAGTCGGTTTCGGTAAGATTGGCGCCTACATAGGTGGTTTCTCGAAGGTCCGAGCCCTTAAGTTTGGCACCTGTAAGATTGCTGCCATCAAAGCAGGTTTTGGCAAGCGCGCTGCCGCTCATATCTTCTCCAGAAAGATCGGTCTCGCTAAGGTCGCTGGCGACAAGGTCTGAGGCCCGTAGTCGGCCAGTTTTTGGCTTAAGCTCAGGCTCTTCCTGGTGGGGTACGTGCTGCATAATCTCGGAAACATCGCCGAAAGTAGTAGTGATACTTTGATACGCCTCGTCTTCGGTCTTACCTTCTTTTTGTAGGTCGTTCAGTTTTTCGAGCAGGTTAGAGAGCAGCTCTTGTCGCACATCGGCGCGGGCGGGGAAGCTGCCGTAAGGGGCGAGGGCTTCGTCGAGGAATTGTTCAAGCTTTTGGTTCATGATGATTGCTTAGAGTAGGTTAGATAAGATTTGTTTGGCCGCTTCCCAGTTGCGCTTATTGAGCTGATACAGCTCTTTTCCGCTTTCGGTTACCTTGTAGTATTTGCGGCGTCCGCCTTGAGATTCGTCACCCCAATAGGAGGCGATGTTGCCGTCGTTCTCGAGGCGCTTAAGGCTGGAGTACATGGTGGCTTCATTAAGCTCGTACTCGTTACTCGAGCGCTCGTGCACAAGTTTGGCTATTTCGTAGCCGTACTTATCACCCTCCAGCAGTAGCTTGAGGATGATGGTATCCGTGTGCCCGCGGAGGAGATCGGAGGTTAGTTTTGGGTTGATCATGCGAGTAATGTATATCGTACTACTATGTCTGTCAATGTAGTGTGTTAATGATCGTAATTCGGAGTAATTAAAAAGCGTCTCACCCGGAGTGGGTGAGACGCTTTCTTTTCGTAACTGTCGCCGGCGGCGAAGGCTACTTCTGGATCTTGTTCTTCTCAGCTGTCGAAGGGGCCTGGGTGAGCGTGGGGCTATAGGCGCCCCGGAACCCACCAAGACCATTCTCCACGGTCTCGACCAAGTGCCAGCCGGTCGTCCACCGAACCTGGATGGTGATGTCCGGATTGGTAGGTCCAGAATTGATCTGGCTGGCGCAGACGATTTCCAGAACACCCTTCGGGCGAGCCGTGATGCCAACCGGCACATAGCCGGCGGGGATCTTGAGCTCGACGAAGGTCTTCTGGAAGGTGTCGGACGCCATTGTGACCGTGGTCTTGCCGTCCGTGGCGGTTGCCTCGAAGGCGACCCATCCGGCGGCGGTGTCTTTGACCTTGGTCGTCGCGGAGAACCCCGCGGCGATCGGCTCGATCTTGACGACCTTCGCCCCGGCAGGGGTGCCGGTGGCGAGAACGCCGACGCCGGCTGTTGCCGGGCGTGCGAACAAGAGGGTGAGCGCGGCCGCGAAGGCCGCCATGAATAAGGGAAGGATGTTTTTCTTCATCCGTTTCCTACTTTCTTTCCCGCGCGTAAAGCGGCGGGATGTATGGGAAGAGCTTTCACTCCACCCTGAGTAAGTTGCTGTTGGTAGCCTACTCAGGATGGAGTGTCTGCATCAAGGTTCTTCACCGAAGTGATGCGTGCCTTTTACTATAATTTAGTCAATTTGTCAATCTGCTAGCCGCTTACCATGTTGCAGAATCTGAGCCTTTTACTTTCTTATACGACAATAAAACAGATACTTTTAACCGTGTGCAACCGCACTAAAACTATTGCATAGCACCTCAAGGCACGATACGCTCCACCTATGCAACTCGAAGAAGCTCTCAACCAACTCAAGGCGCTCGGCAGTGAAAAAGTGCGCGAGTACAACATGCAGCACGGTGCGGATGAGAATCAATTTGGGGTAAAAAAGGGTGATATCCGCACCTTGGGCAAAACCATCAAGCAAAATCCAGAACTTGCCCAAGAACTTTGGCAAACCGGTAATAGCGACGCCATGCTGCTGGCCGTCTTGCTTATGGTTCCTAAAACGCTCTCAAAAGAAGAGCTCGGCAAGCTGGTGAGCGAGGCTACCTATGACCAACTGGCGGACTGGCTAAACTCATACGTTGTAAAGCTATACCCAGATAAAGAAGCTCTTCGCCAGGAGTGGATGCAGTCTAGTGACCCCATGAAACTTCGCTCAGCCTGGAGTCTTACGGCGGAGCGCATCAATAAGCAGCCCGAAGGGCTCGATCTTTCTGCACTTCTTGATCAGATTGAAAAAGAAATGCCTTTGGCCCCCGAACCTACTCAGTGGACAATGAACTTCGCGCTGGCGGCTATTGGTATTACCTCTCCTGGGCATCGCGCCCGCGCGCTGGTAATTGGCGAAAAGCTTGGTATCTACCGCGATTACCCAACTCCTAAGGGCTGTACTTCTCCCTTTGCGCCACTTTGGATTAACGAGATGGTGAGCCGACAGAAGTAGGCTATTTTGGTTTTCGCCTGAGGCAGGACTATACTTATCCTATGTCCACACCATCATCAGCCGCGCCGGCGGTTAATCACCTAGTCCGCACGTTTGTTGCTGCCATTTTTGGGATTATTGCCTTTGTTTTTATTCTTGCCAGTATTTTGGTTGTTTGGGTGAATCGAACCGTTCTGGATACTCCTACCTATGTAAGTACGGTGGCGCCAGCGGTGGCCCAGGCTGATGCGCAAGACTTTGTGGCCAGTAAGGCGGCTGAGCAACTTATCTCCAATGCTCCTACGCAGGATATCGCCGCTATTTTGCTGGAGCCGAGTCAGATTGCTGGCAAAACTGACGAGCAACTAAAAGTGGCGCTTGAGCCTGTAGTAAAGGCGAGTGTGTTGCAGGTGGTGGGCTCACCTAAGTTTGCCGAGCTCTGGAAAGAAACGCACCAGGCAGCGCACGCAGATTTTATCCGCCAGCTTAAGGCGGGTGGTAGTGAGCTTAATCTTGATCTTAGTCCTGCGGTTGCCGGCGTGATGACTCAACTCAAAGAAACCAAGCTCGCGCCTATTGTGGAAAAGCTAAGCGAAAAGCCAATCGAGGCCAAGCTTAATCTTAAAGGTAGCACGCTCGATCAAGTGTACGTGTACTACCGCGTATTTACGCAGGCTACGCTGGCGCTGCTTTTGGCTACCTCAGTGTGTATTGTTCTTTCGGTTTGGATTTCGGTCAATCACGCAAAGACATTGCGCAGGATTGTACTTGGTACAGGTGTTCTTTCTCTGGTTTTGGCAATTATTCTCCAGGCTCCTCAATTAGTGGGGCCAAAACTGGAAGGTACCGAGCAAAAAGCGGCTGCAGCTATCGCTTCTGTGCTGCTGCATAACTTGCAGATGGCTACTTTGGTGCTCGGTTTAGTGTGTATTGTGCTTGCGATTGCCAGTAAGTTCTTGCTTAAGCCCAGGTCGTAGTTGTCTTTATTATTCCTCGCAAGAACCAGGGTCGATCATAATCTGATGACCCCTGGTTCTAAGAAGCTTTTTAGTGTAAGGTGCAAGCCTATTACACCTCTCTCATGACCTTTTCAGATCTCAATCTCTCCAAAGACCTCCTGACCAACTTAACAAAGGCCAGTTTTACCATCCCAACGCCAATTCAGGCCGAGGCTATCCCGCACATTATTGCCGGCGAAAACCTAGTTGGCGTGGCGCATACCGGTACCGGAAAAACGCTAGCTTTCACTATTCCTATTATTGAACGCCTTCGTCACAACTTGGGCGTAGCTTTGGTGATTGTGCCTACTCGCGAGCTTGCCTACCAGATGGATTCGGCTATTCGCCAGGTAAGCAAGGGTATTCCTCATATGAACCCTACGGTTTTGGTGAGTGATGTAGATATTGATCGCCAGATTACCTCACTTAAGGCCAGTCCGCATATTATTGTGGCTACACCAGGCCGCCTAAACGAGCACCTGGATAAGCGCACCTTTGCTGTAAGCAAGGTAACGATGGTAGTAATTGATGAAGCCGATCACATGTTGGCTTCTGGGTTTGCTCCGCAGCTTGAGCGCATTTTAGATAAGACCAAAAAAGACCGCCAAACCCTGATGTTTTCGGCAACCATGCCAAGCGTCGCCCTGAAACTACAGGAACGCTACGCACCAGGCTCCACTATTGTTCGTATTAAGCAGTCGCTGCAAGATAAAGAACTAGTTACGCACGAAGTGTGCATGATTGGTGCTACCCGCCGTAATGCGCTCCTTACCCGCATGATTCACCAGCGCGAGGGTCAGGTGATGATCTTTGTGGCCAGTAAAGCCATCGCCCAGCGCCTGTTTACCGCCCTGCGCGAGGCACAGCTCCCAGTAGAATCACTCCACGGTGACCGCAGTACTTCGGCCCGTAAAGATGCAATTGATGGCTTCCGCAAGGGGCGTTACCCCGTGCTGATTGCAACCGATGTAGCTGCTCGCGGTATTGATGTTCCTGAGCTTGCCTTGGTTGTAAACTACGACTTCCCGCGTGATGGTGATACCTATATTCACCGCGCTGGGCGTACTGGGCGCGCTGGTAAAAAGGGTGCTGTAGTATCGTTTGTAACTCCGGCTGATCACAACAATATTAAGCGGGTTGAAGAGCAGATCGGCATGACTTTCCCTGTACGCGAAAAAGACAAGGCCTGGATGTAGTCTGGTTGGGGATAGTCCTGTATTCTTGAGCTACTCGTAATCCGATTTTGTGGTGCCTATTTTACAAAAACTACTCAAGATTGTTCCGATTGATATTCTCAAGTTTGGTGTGGTTGGCGGGCTGAGTACGATTATCGATTTTGTTTTCTTAAGTCTCTTTCTTAAACTTGGCTTAAGCATCTTTTGGGCACTCTTTTTCTCGTACATGCTCGGTGCGGCTAACGGCTACCTGCTTAATAACCGCTGGACGTACGGCCATCTTAAAAAAGAAGCTACCGTTAGTGGTTTTTCTTCATACGCAGCCATTAGCTTTATCGGCCTTGGACTCACTGAGATCATCGTGTATTTTCTGTTCAATGTGGCTCATGTTGGTATTGCTATCGATAAACTGGTGGCAGTGGCGGTAGTCTTTTTCTGGAACTTTTTCGCTAATCGGGTTATCACTTTTAAGAATCGCTCAGTATGAACTTGTACCTCGCGCGACACGGACAAAACGAAGACAACGCCAACGGTATTTTGAATGGTCACCGCGATTTGCCCTTAACCGCTAAAGGAGTTGAGCAGGCCAAAGAGGTAGCGGAAAAGATTTTGCAAGAAGGATTGTGGTTTGATTATATTTTTACCTCACCCTTGATGCGGGCCGAGCAAACGGCAGTACTTATTGCTGAGCACATTGATGGTCCCGCTCCAGTACAAATGGCCGAGCTTATCGAGCGTGATTTTGGGGTAATGACCGGCGTTGAGCAATCAAAAATTACCGAGATGTGCGCTCCGGATATTATTCAGGCTGAGGTAATTACCTATTTTTTGAGCCCCGAAGGCGCTGAAACCTTCCCCGATTTAATCGATCGCGCGATTTTATTGCTTGATAAGCTTGAAGCGATGCAGCTTGAAGGTGACATTTTGTTGGTGACACATGGTGACTTTGGCAAGATGATCTACGCCGCGTATTATGGCTTGCCGTGGGAAGAAGTACTTACGCAGTTTCACTTTGGAAACTCTGAACTCTTATTACTTTCGCCTGACTCCGAGGCGAGTGAGGCGCATGTGTTTAGGATTGCGCAACACAACGCATAATACTTATCATGAACAAAAGCACTCAAACTAATCTGGCTTTCATTGATGCGCAAAATCTTCATATGGGAACAGCTAAAAAAGATGTTGATCCATGGAAGATAGATTTACAAAGATTTCGTAGGTACTTACTAGAAAAGTATCATGTTCAAACTGCGTACTACTTTCTTGGTTTTGTGCAGGAAGTAAATCAAGACTTATACGAAGAGATTCAAAGTGCAGGATTTGTCTTAGTTTTTCGTGAGCACAACGCAGCGATGATCGGCAAGAAAAAGGGTAATGTTGATTCTGACATTATCTTTCATATTATGAAGCGGCTATATAAGCGCGAGGATTTTAATAAGATAGTACTGGTATCGGGTGATGGTGACTACAAAATGATGGTTGACTTCTTGATTGAGGAAGATCGGTTTGCAAAGATCCTACTACCCAATAAGAAGTTTGCCTCCTCCTTATACAAGGGGATGGGCTCTGAGCTTTTTGACTATCTTGATTCAGCTTCGATAAAAACCAAAATTCAACTGAAACAAAAAGAAAAGGGCTCCTTAGGCAGTTAACCGTTCGGATCCCTTTTCGTCTGAATAGCTAATTTTTAGCATACTTCTGGCTGCTATTCAATGCCTACGCCCGTCCAACCTGTATTACATCGCCACCGATATTGTTAATAAAGTAACTATCGTGCGAAACGTAGATAATGCCTCCAGTAAAATCGATCAGCGCTCCCTCTAGCTCTTCAATTGAAGGAAGATCAAGGTGGTTGGATGGCTCATCCAAAATAAGCAGATTTGGATTATTGCAAAGTAGCTTGATCATCTGCAGACGAGCCTTTTGTCCACCCGAAAGCTGGCGAACCGGAAGAAGTGAATCGTCGGTTGGGTTAAAGAGGTACATCGCCAGAATGGCTTTAACCTGGTCCATGGTGATCATGTTTCCGGCTTCGTAGTACACCTGCATGATAGCATCGCCCAGAGTGATATCGAGGAACTCGTGAGCAATTTCTTGCTCGTACACGCCAAGGCGCAGGCGAGGGCTTACTTTAATCGCGCCATCCATAAGGGTTGCGGGCTCTTCGCCACGAGCTGAGGCACGAATTGCCTGTACCAGCGTACTTTTACCAGCACCGTTGCGGCCACGCACCTGCACGCGATCGCCATGTGAGAGGGTCATTGAGACCTTTTGGAAGAGAGGCTTATCGTAGCCAAGCGATAGTCGCTCGATATCGATCAGTTGGAAAACGTGAGAATCAGGCTTTTCTACCTTAATTCGGATGGCACGGGCTTTATATTTACCGTATGACTCGGTAACGGTGTTGCTTAAGCCTTCAACCGTATCTTTATCAATCCAGAAGGAAGGTTTCTCGAGATTTTCTTTCAGTTCATCGTGCTCACGTTTAAGGCGCTCATACAAAATGCGGGCTTTAGCGCCGCTGGCGCCGGCAATCTTAGATTTAGCCTCTAGCATTTGTAGGCGCAATACCTCGATTCGTTTTTTAGAAGATTCGTACTGGCCAATTTGGGTTACCGTAGAGGTACCATTTTGTTTGATGTACGCGTCGTAATTGCCGTTGTAGGTGTGCAGCTGTAAATCGCGCAGTTCGATTACGGCCGAAACCTGACGCAGTACATCGCGATCGTGGCTAATAATGAGGGCGGCGGTCTGTAGTTTCTCCAGCCAGGTAAGGAACTGAGCTTTTCCGTAGTAGTCGAGGTGGTTGGTTGGCTCATCCAGCAAAAGGAGATCGGCTCCAGCAAAACTAATCTTAACTAGCTCCACAAAACGCTTTTGCCCACCAGAAAGGCTCCCCATGGGGCGATAGGCGGCATCGGAATCGATATCGAAGTGGCCCAGCATCTGGACAATTTCTTCCTCAATGCCGTAGTAGTTTTTTTCGGTAAAGGTTTGTAGGGCTTCGGTAAAGACGCCAATTTTCTCCATATCTTCTCCCATCGTATCTGGGTAGGTATCGAGAATATGCTGGAGGGTATAGTACTCGGGAACGTGATCGAGAATGTAGTTTACCGCCGTAGTTTCATCGAGATCGTGATGCTCCTGAGCGGTGGCAACTACGCGAAGGCCACGCTGAGTTTCTACACTGCCAAGGTAATCGGTATCATCGCCAGAAAGTATGCCAAAAAGAGTAGACTTACCGGCACCATTGCGGCCAATAAGGGCTACTTTTTGGTTTTCTTGCATGACAAGAGACGTCTCCTTGAGTAGGAGCTTGGTTCCCATGTATTTTTCGGTGATCGTGGCGGAAAGAAGCATTGGTGGAGTATAGCCGAAAACACCAGGTTTGCCCAGGTTAGCGCTTGACGCTTGGGCGAGGGCTTGTTAGAACCTGGGTGACGCTGATGGCAGTGTCTTTGAAAGGATGAAAATGACAACAAAAAATGCGGCTACTATTGGATTGATTGTAGTGGTCGGTGTGGGCTTGCTGAAGTTTGCCTTTGATTACAAGGCTCCTCCTGCGC
>JAYUZR010000043.1:0-3188 GCA_043751595.1 Candidatus Berkelbacteria bacterium | reverse complement strand
AACAGAGTTAGAGATCACAAACAAGACGTAGCTATTGCAGCATTGGCCGGTGGCGGTGGCGGTGGTGGGGCGCTGTTAGTAACTCCTGCTGATGTTGCTAGTTACACCTCACAGGAACTTTTAGCTGAGAACCTTTTAGGGGATGCTAGTTGGTCTACTACTGGCTACATTCTAGCCGCACAACGCCCTACCGTATCTTCCCCTTCGGTGCAGGTAAGTGCTGTTTCAATCGTTACCGGAGCAGCGGCTACCAATGCCGCAACCATTGCTAAGCTGGATATTGATGCCTTAGTACTACCAGCAGGGCTTCAGTTGCTCATGGTCGGCGGCGGTGTGCTTAATACTACCAATAACACGCCGGTAGCTTCGTACTTCTACGATAACCGCATCCGCTTTAGCGTTGTTAGTGGGCAGAACTACGAAATCCGTTTCAACATGCTACTCATTCGAGTGGCTTAAGCTAAGGAGAAGGGGCATGACAGGCCGAGTTAGAGACGAAACACTTAAGAGACGGGTGGACTTGATAGAGTTAGGTAGCGGCGGCCCGTTGTTTGTAACGCAAGGGCAGCTAGATGCTTGTCAATACTTCACACCGGCTATTTTCATTCACACGCCCGGTATTGTAGACCCGGCGGGTACGCCTGTTAGTGATAACGACATTGGGGGTGTAGCTGGAGATTTAATGGTACCCTTCCAAATGGTAGCTGGGTTTACCGAGGCGTCTAACGGAGCAGCTGCTATTAGCATTGCAGCCCCTTCTGCCATTATCCCTGCGGGCTGCTTCTTTCAAATGGTAATGGCGAGTGTTCGGGACACTACCGATAACTTGATAATACCCTGCCGCGTTCAACTAGAATCCCGAAACCCTAACTCTCCCGGCTTAAAGGTATACTGGGCTTCGGTTGCAGCTAAAGATTACCAAGTAGAAGCCTACGGCTACATTCACCGCATAGCCTAACCCTTAATAGAAAGAGTGCGATGGAAAACGCAGTTATAGAAAACAAGTTGTCCAACTTAGCAGATAAGTTGACTGATTTGGACGGCAGGTTTACTAATTTACAAAAAAGCGTTACCAGCATTGAAGCCTCCCTTGTCCTGTTAGTCCGCCTTGAAGAGCGACATTCTAACTCCCAAGCTGCTATTGATAGGGCATTTAAGGCTCAAGCGTCTTTGTCAGAGGAGATAGATGCGTTAAAAGAAACTGTTAGCGCAATACAGCACGATCTTCCGGGCTTAAAAGAATTAAGAAAGTGGGTAATAGGCGGCGTGGCGTTTGGGGTTACGACTCTAATCGGCGCGCTTATAAGCAACAATATCGCAGCTGCAAAACAACAAGATGGTATTTACCAGTTAATACAAAAGCAAGCAGTTAAACCGTAGTTGTTTTTAACACTAGAAGGAGTACTAACATGAGTCAAGCAGCACGTTGCCGCGCTCTAAGCGGTAAGATTTTCCTCAAAAACCTGGGTATCCCGTCCCAACCTTACCTACTTATTGGTAATGCCCAAGCAGAACTTGCTATTACTGAGACTGAACAAACTCAGCCAGACTATACAAACCCCGCCGGGGGCAATGCTTGTGCGTTTAAGGAAATTGATACGGTTGGCCTTACTTTGACTGTATTTGATTTTAAGGCGGACAACCTGTCTAAAGCCGTTTTTGGCAATAGCACCGCAGGTAATGCGACGCCTATTGTTAACGAAGCTATTACTATCTTTACTGACGGCGCTTTGGTGCCAACGGCTAGGGTTATAAATAGCAGCGTGGCGGTAGTTGTTAGCATCGGCGCTACTAACTACGTCCAAGGCACGGATTATATTGTTAGCGCCGGGGGTATTGTTGTAATTCCAGGCAGCGCGCTTGATGTGGCGGTTTTGGCGGGGGTGGGTACGCCTAAGAGTGTTGCGGGTGTGGTTGACTATACTCCGCGCGCTTCGGATATCATCCAAGCTATTACTACTTCCGCCGGGGTCTACGCTGTTAAGCTGGAAGGGTATAATAAAGCTGATAACAACAAAGAAGAGCTGTGGACTATTCACCGCATGCTTCTTGGCCCTACAGGCTCCTTCAGCCTCATCTCTAGGGAGTTCGGTTCGTTTGTGTTGAACGCTTCTATCACAGCGGACAGCACTCGGCCCCCTGGAGAAAGCCAGTACTTTAACATTGAAGTAGTAGGCTAACCTTAACCGGCGGGAGATAAAAAGTGACAGATTGTTTCTTAGGTCGTGGGACGCTTTATGTGGCGCTTAGCGCCAACGATGCCCCCTATCTCCCGCTGGCAGGTGAAAGCGAAATAACAGTTAGCTGGAATGAAGAGATTCTAGAGATTAAAGATAGCCGTCACGGTAGAGCTGAGACTGTGGCGGCTTTCGATGTTTCTCTAACTGGCGGACTTACCGCGGCTTCTGGTAAGATTAGTAAAGACTCCTTAGCGTTGTTGCTTAAAAGCGATAGTGCTGTTGTAGCGCCTGGGGCCGTGGTTAAGTCTTTTAATGTAGTGGTTGGCGGCATATACCATATGGCACCAGCTCTAAGCGCTTTAAGTGCTACTTATAACGCCGGTGCAAATGTTGTAAACCCTACTAAGTATTCTGTTGATCTCTCTTCCGGGCTAATAACTGTTTTAGACCCGAGCGGTACAACACAACCGTGGGAGTTTACTGGAACAACCGTCTCTCGCACAACTGTCGGATTAGGGGTTAAAAAGAATTTAACTGTAAAGGCTATGGTAGTTGGTACTAAAGCCCTTACTAAAGAGAAGTTTGTAGCTTTATTCCCTAAGTGCTACTTAAACATGGGGAATGCGTTTAACCTAGTTTCAAAAGAGTTTAAGCAGACGGATATAAATCTTACTCTATTGTCTGACAACACTCTAGCAGAAGTAACCCCGCAAGTGGGGCGGTTTGGTAGTTATAATATTATCCCGTAGTTTAACTTGAATCAAGATAGGAATTAACATGGCAGATATTAAAGAATTGGGGTTGCTTTTCCCTACAGGGGCTGTTGTAGTTTGTAAGGGAGAGGATTTGAACTTGAAGCCGTTGGGCATGGGTATGCTGCCTACAGTCTTTGCGGCGCTCAAGGGGATGTTGCCGGAAGATGAAAAAGAAAAGGGTATCGCCAGTAAACTAAACGTCTCCCCGGTTGAGCTGTTTATGGAGCATAGTGAGGCTATTATTAAGCTTATG
>JAYUZR010000042.1:0-68191 GCA_043751595.1 Candidatus Berkelbacteria bacterium | reverse complement strand
TCTAGTTTAACCTATACAAAAGATCATGGCGTACTTGCGAAAATCGCAGCCGTAAAAAGTGTCGTAGATCTGCCTGCGAACACTGGTGAGTAATTTCCTTTCCTTCTTCTAGATTTCCCCGGCACTTAAGCGTATAACTGATCCGTTTTCCGATCACTCAGCACTTGCTGCACGGTGGTGGTCGAGTTTATTTCCGCAAAATCTTTCATGCAATCATCCAAAAAAGGTAAGGGCGCACGCCCACCGCAGGGGCCGAGCGTCTTTGCTACCCTCGCACCGTATCGCGGCCTCATCGCGCTCCTGGCTGTACTCTCTATTAGTAGTAATGGGCTTAGCTTGTGGCTGCCTAAAATTATCTCTAAGGCAATCGATGCCTACGCGCGTCACACCTTAGAGCTGCACGATGTAATCGTCCAATTCTCGTGGGTGAGTGGGGGAATCTTTGTCCTGGTGTATATTCTGAGTATTTTGCAGACGGGTGTTTCCGAGCTGGTTGCTAAAGATATGCGTAACAAGCTAGCGGCCAAAATCTCGCGCCAATCGTACGCCTACGTACAAGCCAACGATCCGGCCAAGCTCTTAACCAACCTTACCTCCGATATGGATTCGGTAAAGGTCTTTGTGGCGCAGGCGGTGGTTTCTATTATTTCTTCGTTGGTGCTCATCATCGGCGCCAGTGCCTTGCTTATCAACATTAACTGGAAGCTGGCTCTGGCTGTTTTGGCCGTAGTGCCACTTATTGGAGTTGCCTTCTCGGGCGCGCTCTCGTTTGCCAGCAAGTACTTTGCAGAAAGCAGGGTAGTAATCGATCGCCTAAATAAGGTTATTAACGAGAGTATTTTGGGGGCTGGACTTATCCGCGTGCTCGATTCAATCAAGCTAGAAAACGGCAAGTTTGAGGATGCCAATGCTCAAGCCAAGGGGATTGGTATTAAGATTATTTCAATCTTCTCGGCCCTTATCCCATTAATTTCCTTTATTGCTGGCTTGGCTACCCTAGTTATTGTGGCCTACGGAGGAAAGTTGGTTATT
Organism: Candidatus Berkelbacteria bacterium; assembly: GCA_043751595.1. Classification (GTDB taxonomy): domain Bacteria; phylum Patescibacteriota; class UBA1384; order CAILIB01; family CAILIB01; genus JAYUZR01. The sequence continues at coordinate 67,159 of JAYUZR010000042.1, read as the reverse complement.
GATAGTTCCTTAACTTTGGGCGATTTTGCTGCCTTTAGTAGCTATCTTGCTATTCTCATCTTCCCAATCATTATGCTTGGATTTGTCAGTAGCATTATTGCGCAGGCCAACGCCTCGTATGCCCGCATCGCCGAGGTACTGGCCGCTCCAGATCCTAAAGAAGATGGCACTCGCACCGATGAGCTTACAGGCCAACTTACGGTTAAGGATGTACATGTAGCCTATGGCCAAAAGGAAGTTCTTAAAGGAGTTTCCTTTAGTGTAAAGGCTAAGAGCCGAACCGCTATTATTGGCCCTACCGCAGCTGGGAAGACTCAGCTCTTGTATGTGCTTACCGGATTGCTTGCGCCAAAGCAAGGTGAGATTCTGGTAGATGGCCATACAATCGATTCCTACGAGAAAGTAGCTCTGCACCGCCAAATGGGATTTGTCTTCCAGGATAGTATTATCTTTAATATGTCCCTGCGCGAAAACATTGCCTTTACTACCGAAGTAAGCGAGGAGAGTATGCTCCGTGCCATCGAAACTGCCGAACTTTCCGATCTTGTTGCTTCGCTACCAAACGGCTTAGAAACCATTATCTCTGAGCGCGGCACCAGCCTTTCAGGTGGGCAAAAGCAACGCCTGATGCTAGCACGTGCCTTGGCGCTTAACCCGAAGATCCTCTTACTCGATGACTTTACCGCCCGCGTAGATACCGCCACCGAAGCCAAAATCTTGGCTAATGTGAGCACCAACTACCCAGACATCACTCTTATTTCTGTTACCCAAAAGATTGCGCCAGTAGAAGATTACGATCAAATCATCTTGGTGATGGAAGGCGAGTTACTTGCCTCGGGTACGCATCAACACCTTCTTGAGACTTCTCAGGAATACGTTCAAATCTACAACTCTCAGCGTAGTACCAACAGCTATGAATAATTACGCACTACGCACCAATCAAGAAGATGGTGCCAAGGGGGAGAGTATTTTCACCACCCTCCGCAAGCTCTTGCCACTTCTAGCCCAGGAGGGTCCATTACTGGCAGCGGCCTTATTTGCCGTTCTTATTAACTCCGCCCTTACTATTCTGGTTCCTATTTTGGTAGGAGACGCGGTTGATAAATACATTGTTACCCACCAGTACCATGGCGTATTGGTCTACTGTGGCTGGCTCCTCCTTACCTTCTTTGGAATGCTCGGCAGTGGCTATGCCCAAACCCGCATCATGGGTGCAGTAGGGCAGCGCGTTCTCTTCCGCCTCCGCGGCTCACTGTTTAACAAGCTGCAAGAATTGCCGATTGCCTTCTTTAACCAAAACAAGGCCGGCGATCTTATCTCTCGCATTAATAACGACACCGATAAGCTTAATCAGCTATTCTCGCGCTCGCTTGTGCAGTTTGTCGGTAATATCTTCATTATTATCGGAGCCGGCATTGCCATGGTTAGCGTAAATAGTCGCTTAGGCGGCGCAGCACTTATCCCTGCCGCTGGCTTAATCGTGATCATTGCCCTTACTACAGGCTGGGTAAAACGTACCAACTTTAAGAGCCTGCAAACCTTAGGTGGGCTTAGCGCCGAGATTCAAGAAAGCCTTGAAAACTTTAGGGTAATTATTGCCTTCAACCGCCGTGATTACTTTAGAAATCGCTTTGCCGAGGTAAACGAAGGTAACTATAAAGCAGCTTTGGTTGCTGGTGTGGCAAACAACACCTACGTGCCTGTTTTTGGTCTAGCCTCTAACGCCGGCACCCTTATTGTGGTGGCCTATGGCCTTTCGCTTATCTCAACTGGTGCCTTTAGCTACGGATTACTCGTAAGCTACCTTTCCTACGTTAATCGCTTCTACGATCCACTGCGTCAAATGGCTTCCATCTGGTCCGATCTACAAACGGCACTGGCAGGATGGGATCGCATCTCCGAAATCTTGGGCATGAAGTCCGATCTGGCCGTATTGCCTGCTGGTAAAAAGGCAGACGAGAAGCTGGCGGTAGAGTTCCGCAAGGTAGGCTTTTCCTACCCTGGCGGTAAGCAAGTGCTTTCTAAGGTTAGTTTTGAGATGGCTCGCGGCAAAACCTATGCCCTGGTTGGTCCAACCGGTGGTGGAAAAACCACTACCGCTTCGCTTATTGCTCGCTTGTTCGATCCTACCGAGGGCCAGGTCTGGATTACTGGGCATGATGCCCGTACTCTAACTCCAGAAGAGCGCGCCAAGAAAGTTGGCTTTATTCTGCAAGATCCCTTCCTGTTTAGCGGTACCGTGGGCGAGAATATCCTTTACGGAAACTCCGAGATTGCCGGCCTTTCTACTAAGGAGCTGGCTGAGTTAATCAAGAAAGAAAAGCTTGAGAAACTGGTGGCACGTTTTGATCAAGGCCTCGATACTCCGGTAAGTTCTACCGGAGAAGGAATCAGCCTTGGCCAAAAGCAACTAATCGCCTTTATGCGGGCGGTGCTCCGTCATCCGCAAGTGCTTATTTTGGACGAAGCAACAGCAAACGTAGATACGGTTACCGAGCAATTACTGGAGGAAATTCTCACCCTTCTTCCTAAGGAAACCACCATCGTTATTATTGCTCACCGCCTTAATACCATCGAAAACGCCGACGGCATCTTCTTTGTAAATGGTGGCAGCGTAACGCTAGCCGGCTCCATGGCCGATGCGGTAAAGATGCTTTCGAGCGGTGCGAGGAAGAGCTAGGTATTAGGGGCTAGTTATAACAAATACCCTAGGACTTAGGTCCTGGGGTATTTGCATGTCACCAAGTTTTGCCTAGGCTCTGTGCATGGTCAAAACTATCTCAATTACCGAGTTCCGAGGATGCTACCTAAAAGTGCTTGAAGATGTCGAATTGCATGGTAACGAGTATATCGTCTTAAAGTATGGCAAAGAGTTTATACGTGTTGTGCCTGCGACTCCCAGTACTTTTAGTCCCGAATAAGGCCTTCAATCTTCCACTTTCGGCTCATATCTTTTTCGTGGCGCCAGAGCGATTCAAAGGTATCTCGATAGGAGGAGGCAACCTTACTATTCTCAATAGTGATAATGGCCGGATTTTCCGGATCTAGAATCTCGATTGCCATTTTATCTCCATAAATAGTGGTGGCAGCAAAAGAGGCGGAAGGAATAGCGCTAGAAATGCCCTCACCCTCTGGCTGGTTTGCCAGTAGCAGTCTGCCGCGTAATCCCTTAGAAAGAAACTTTCGGTGATACCTTGCCAGATAGTCCTTAGCAAGTTCGTAGAATTGATCGCCATATCCGCTAATTACTAAGTACTCGCCGCCCCAGGGGAGGTTAGTGAGCATGTCTTCAAGATGAGCCTCGAGAGAATCAATCCCTTCGCCCACCTTAATAATCTGCATCTTTCGCTGGTGCAGTGTTTCTAGGTAGGGCAAGACCGATTCCGCGAGTGCAACTTTAGCCTGTACTCGCTCAACCAGAATTCTTGGCTCAACAGCCGAATAGAAAGCTTTGTGTTGATGTTCATACGTAGTTAGCAATCCATCATCTGCTAGGCGCTTGAGGGCGCGATACACTTGTTCACGATGGAGCCGAACATCTTCAATTACTTTCCCGGCACTTACCTCACCAAGGGCGAGGACACTAAGATACACAGCGGATTCATGCTGAGATAATCCAAGTGAGATAAGTGAAGAAATCACGCCTTTGTGATCTGATTCGGCCATTGCTAAAGGGTAAGAAGTTACGTAGTCACATCTATAGCACAGGTGAGTCTACTTTGTCATCACATTCCTTTGACTAAGTCACGATAAGCCGGTATCTCTACTTCGTTCAATCAACGAACAGGAGGAAAACGATGGAGTATCGAGGGAAAGTAGCGGACGAGTTTGCGGCATTTGTAAGTGACGCAGCAACTACCGAGCATACAATTGGCTATCCGGCGGTGGTAAGGGAACTTCCTTTGCCCTCAGCTCGAGTGCTCGATTTTGGCTGTGGCGAAGGTCATTTTATGCGAACTTTGCAGAGGCTTGGATATGAAGTGGTAGGGGTGGATCAATCTCCGGATATGATTGCCAAGGCCGGCCTAGGGGCTCTCCTAATTGGTGAGTCTCTTGCCGACTTGGGTGAGGCTACGTTTGCCGCAGTGGTGGCAAACTACGTCTTTTGTACCATGGACTCACTTGGGAAAGTGGCTCATTGGATACAAGAGATTGCCAAGGTACTGCAACCTGGGGGTTCGCTGATCATTTTTCATTCAAACTATTTGGAGATTAATGAGGTTCAGTTTAGTTCTTTCCACACCTCGTTTATCGATCCGCCAGAGTCGGGAGCGCGCGTAAAAACTACCCTCGGCCAAGGCTTGGTAGTAGACGATTGGTATTGGTCAGAAGGAGACTTTGTAGAGGTCTTTGCGCTGGCAGGTCTTACCCTAGAAAAAGTAAGTCGTCTCTATGGAGACGAGGGTACCAGTAAAGGAGTTGCACCGTTTCTACTCTTCCATGTAAAAAAGATAGAGTGATCCGCTTTTTATCCCAAGAAAAAGCTGTGGTGAGAGAAGCATTGTGGGCGCCTGCGCTCAATCAGCTTCTCTCATCTTTGCGTGTGGTGAAGGTATTGGAATTCTTGGGAGATAGGGACGAGTATTGGCTCAAGGTAAAACAGAGTAATCATGGTGTGAATCTGATTGTTGATGGTGTAACCCTTGATCCGACCACTACTTCACAGGTATGTCGAGTAATCTTTCGCAGCCCCTATAACCAGCTACTACAATCAGCGGTCTTTACGCAGGCTTTTCCGTATAATCTGATTAACCTTGATTACTGTGGAGGGGGAAGATGGTTTGAGGGCCAGTTTAGATATGCTAAGTATCAAGAGATTACTCAGACTATTGATACAAACCTTCAATGTACTGATTCCTTCGCTCTACTGCTCACTCTGGATATGGCCGATCTTATCTATCCTTTTTACAAAGCTAGAGAGGATGCAATCCGGGACTCGTTAATTACAGATGAGATACTAAGTTTTTTAGATTCTTTGCCAGATCTTGATTACCGGCCAACCTGGATGGCATTAATCGGGAATGTATTAGAGTTGCAATCCTTCTGCCAAGAAAAGGGATACGGTCTTGCTCTTCAGGCTTCACCTTATACCTATATTGGGAAAAGCGACGGGCATGTTACTCGCATGCTAAGTTACGCTCTTGCGCTAACTAAGGAGGGTGGTGATCCTGAGAAAGAACAATCCCGGCTATGGGCTAGCGTAAAGCAAGTGGTTTGGGTGGCGTAGCGAATAAGCTATTCATTCAGTAGGCTTCTCGGCTACCAGCATGCCAAGCGTCATACTCGTCCAGTAGTTATCGGTTTCTTCATCAAAGTGAACCAAGTCGGGGAACTCATTGTGTAGGTGGACATATAATTCTCGCAAGTCTGCCTTTTGGCTCTCCGAAAGTGGAGTAAATCTGGTCCCATTACTCAACGCCTCTTCATACATGAAGATCTTTAGGTTGGGCACTGACTCGAGCGATGTAATAGTAAGTCCGGCATCTTCTACCGCTTTCTGCACCTGCTCTAGGGTTGGGTAGTGCTGCCTGGTTAAAAACTCTGCCGGATCTACCCCCTGGGTAATATGGGCAAAGTTTGACCAAAATGTATTGAGCATAACCTCACTGCGCTCATCAGCGGCACCTGGCCACTGGGCGAGTACTTGTCCGCCTGGCTTTACAAGGTCGGCCTGTCGTTTTAAGAAAACGGTATGATTTTCTGCAGAAACGTACTGGAGGCTGTAGCGGGAAAGGGCAATGTCGAGAGAGTCGGGGGCAATATTGGGTACTTCTTGCATGTAGTCGGTGGCGCTGGCAAAAACCCGACTTGTGTCGTCCGGATTAGCTTCCCTGAACTCATTCCAAGCCCTAGTAGTCTTGCCGTCCTTCACCTTTAGTTCGGCGTCGATAGTGAGACCGATAGGGAGAATTCCTTCCCTGGAAAATCGGTCATCGGCTACTTTGCGTGCCCCTTCTTCACTCAGGCCTGTGGCAAGCTGTTCTTCATACAACTCTTGCAGCTGGGCCTCTCTAGTCATGGTGAATACTTCTCGAAGCACTTTGCCGTTAGCACCGCCAAAGTCGGCAAAGCGAGTTACTCCGTGAGGCTTGGTTGTAAGAATCGGATTAACAAACATGCGCATAAGCTCCGTATCCTGGTAGACGCTGCGAACTTCGCCATTCCACTCGATCAGCCCCCAGGTATTAGCTGGAGTACTTTCTTCGCTAACTTCACCCATTTTGTCATATCGTTGTACGGAGTGACGCTCCTGCACGTGACGTGTAGGAGGCTCTTCGGATGAGTTGTGGTATTCTTGAGGCATGATAGTTGCTGTAATAAATCGCGGGTGTTATAGCTTTGATGACTATTTACGTCAACGCTTACTTAAGCTTTAACAGGTTTAAGCATCAAGTATTTGCTGGTATATTTGTAATGTAACGTCGAAATAGTTCGTCATATGCTCTTACAAGAAACCCTGGAGAAACTAGGTCTGGATGGCAAAGAGATTGCTACCTATCTGGCAGCGCTCGAGTTAAGTGAATGCACCATTGTGCCGCTGGTAAAAAAGACGGGGATTGTGCGTACTACCTTAGTATACGTACTTGAGAAGCTGCAGACCAAGGGATTGATTGAAATTGTGCAGCACGCCACCCATAAGCGTTATATCGCGGTTTCACCCAAGAGCCTTATCTCACTTATCCGAAAAAAAGGGGCCCAGCTAGAGATGCAGGCTCAGCAACTAGAAGAAGTACTACCCGAGCTGAATCAGCTTTTTCGCTCAAGTCCCTTCCAGCCACGAGTCCAGGTTTTTAAAGGAGAGGAGTTGCGCGATCTTTACAACGATATTATTGATCAGCCGATTAATGAGATGTGCTACGTGGGTAACACCACTAATATCTCTCTCGCAGTGGGGGATCGCTTTCTGCGAGATTGGATCCGTAGGCGTGCTGCCAAGCAGATAAAAGCCAGGGCAATTAGGATTCGCAGTGGTGAGCAAGAGACCGATGAATATGTTGGCACGAAAGAACTCCTTCGAACTATTCGCTATGCCCCCGAAGGCTTTACGAGCCCCTCGGTTATTCTTATTTATGGCGATAGCGTAGCGGTGGTAACTACAGCTAAAGAGAGTTTTGGCGTGGTAACGACCTCTCGCGATTACGCTGAGAGTATGAGGAGTTGGTTTAAGGAATTGTGGAAGATAAGTTCTGAGCAATAAAAACTAGGCTGTAACTTCCGAAGACTGGTTCCAAATCGCTTCAAAGAATAGCTGCATCGTCTGATGATAGCTCTTGCTGGTAATCAGCATTGCGTACGGTTTCTCCTTGGTTTGGGAGAAGATTGCTACCGTATCGTCGTACATATGGATATGGCTCTCGGGTGTAAACCATTCAGGCGCAACTCGAATCTCGCGGTTATCGTCCGGGGTGGGTAGGACTTTTTCATATCCACTCTGGGTATAGGCCGCGGCATCTCCAGCTAAGCGAAGACTTCTGTAGGCAATCTTTTTCTTTTTGGTTTGATCAAGGTAAGAGGTAATAAATGCATCACCTACGTGGCTATGGCCAGAAGCGTGTACTGGCATGGCATCAATCTTTTTACCGGCACAATCGAGCGAAAGTTGGAAAACTGTTTTAATTCCCTCAACTCCCTCAAACATCTGAACCGAAGGCTTGCCTTCTTCTTGTTGATACAGTGAGAACAGAGTGGGAACGATACTCTCAACCTTAGAGAGGCGTTCGCGTAATAGGTCTTGGAGACGAGTGGGGGAGGCGGCGCGATAAAACTGACGTTGGTTGCGAATAGTAACGCTGATTAGCCCAAGCCGGTGAAACTCATCGAGATAATTATAGACGGTGGTGCGTTTAATACCGGCCCGCTGTGCAATGGGGATGATGCTTGATTCGCCAAGCTCGAGCATGGCAACGTAAACCCGAGCCTCTTTTTCGGAGAGACCGGCTTCGCTGAGGGAAGAAAGTATACTGGTATCCATATGTCTGTATTTGTAGACATAGTATACATCACACCAATAAAAGACTCAAGAGCATTCCTTAGCTATTGATATCTGATTAATATCAGGGTAAAACGCAGCCAATCACACACTTTCTCGTATACACGTCTTATTAGTTAGACACAGTCGAAAAAGTGTACCAGTAACTATCGAATACTAGGATGGACAAACTCAAGATATACACCCAAGATGATATGCGCACCTTTGCGCGCGCAAGGGAGGGTCTGGAGCAGGTTGTGGAGCAGGCGGGGCTGGGTAGAGTTGCCGGAGGCGAGACTATTGCCGATAAGCAGGATAATGAGGCGATTCTTGGCCTGGAGGCATCTGAGTTTAATCAAGAAGCTCTACGAAATCTAGAGAGGTATGCGCCTTTGGTTAAAGATATCGGCCAGCTTGTGCGTAGTAAACATATTGAGCACCCGCAAATAATCGACTTTGGTTGTGGTCCAGCCATCTTAACTTCGCTCATTGCTAAGGAGTTGCCTACTGCGCGAATGGTTGGAGTTGATATTTCTCCAGACATGATCGAATGCGCTGAGGAGAATAGGATCCTTTTTGAAGTAGCCGAAAGGGTGCACATTATTGAGCATAATGCCCTCGCTGTATCCAAAGATTCGGGTATTGCGTTTGATCTCGCCACTTCGCGAAATATGATTCACCGAGTAGATGAGCTTGCCGATGCGTTAAAGCGGATGGTTCTTGCCACTAAACAACGAGGTGGTATGACGAGGATTGATGGCTTTCGTCGGGTGGATGACTTGAGTAACGAAGGCCAGCTAGCCTTTGTGGCTGCAGCTCAGCAGCGCGACGGTGAAAAGCATCTAAAAGAAGCGTATATACGAGCCCACCTAAATGCCCCAACCCTCGCTCAGTATCAAGAGTCTGCTTTGTTGGTTGCGAAAGAGCTGGATCTTGCAGATATGAAGGTGTGGGCCGGAAAGAGTAATAATGTCAGCCTCTATTTTGAACGCTAATAATGGTTAAAAGTATTTTTTGTGACAAGTCTAAGCTGGCAGAGCTACTGGCGTCTCATGAAGAGCAGGTACTGCGACTTACCCAGTTTGTGAAAAAGGGTGATGAAGTTGAGTCTGGTTGTGATCCTGTTTGGATTGAGCCCCTCCAAGATGAATGCTTCGAACTTCTGCTGGGAGATGAAGTGGTAACTTCACAGATAATCGACGGGGTAACCGTGCGCTTTTGCGAAGAGGTTGCCTACTTCGAGGTTCGCCAAGATGATGTAGTTGATCTTTCTAGTGTTGCAGAGATGGCATACCAAAAGGTATTCCGGTTGATGGAGCAGCTTCCAGATTATCAACTTCTTCGCATCTGGAACTATGTTCCTCGTATTCTTGAGGGGGCGGATGAGCAGGAGCGCTACCGCTTATTTAACGCTGGCCGCTTTGCGGCTTGGCAGGAACGTGGCCCTAAAGATGAAGCTGGCGCGCCAGTATATCCAGCAGCAACCGGAATTGGCGCATACGCCGGCCCGCTGGTTGTGCAGGTGTTGCTTACACGACAGTCGGTGCGACATGTCCAAAACTACCGTCAGGTTCCGGCTGCTACTTACTCTGGGAAGTTCGGCAAGCTTCCGCCTGTTTTTGCTCGGGGATCGTTATGTAGTGGGCAATTGATCATTTCTGGTACTGCTAGCGTACTAGGTGAAGAAACGGTGCATGAGACGGCAAAGGAGCAGGCTGAGGAGACGCTGCGTAATCTTAAGGCTTTGTGCTCACTAAAAAACCTAGGGGCCTGCAGTTTTGAGATAGCCGACCTTCACACAATCCGGGTGTATGTGCGAAAGGGTGAAGACTTGGCGGAGATTAAGCAGGTCTTGGTTGGGCTAGATCATCCGATTTATCTAAGGGATGAGATTTGTCGTCCCGGACTCCTTCTGGAGATTGAAGGAATAATGGGATAAAAAACCGCCACCCTGCACGGGTGGCGGTTTTTTTGTGAGACGAAGCCGTTGATTAGCGCATAAACAATCCAAGGACCGCGCCCATCGCCAAAAGAGTAATCAGGCGGTTACCGGCGGCAATGTACATCACCTTGGCGTCGCGGGTTTCCATGGCGCCACCAATAATAGTGGTAGTAAGTGAGATGCCAAGCCAAGCCCAAAAGGCAGTCTCAAGGCCGTTCATAACCCCAGTGGTGCCGGTAGCGAAGGCGCTATAGACCATAAGTGGGCCAGGATGTAGGCGGTGAGCAGCGAGAAAACGCCAATAACAGCCATTGATTTTCCGAACCCTTTTTTCATATCTGCATCGGAGACGCCGGTCATTTTCTGCCAAGGCGTAAGGAAGGTGGAAGGCATATACCAGACGTAGCCAATAGGGAAGGCGATCAACGCGGCCAGCAGTACCCCGATAAGGGAGATGGACTGCATAGGAAATATATTACCAATAGTGGCTTAATCCTATCCTGTTGCTTAGGTGCCTGCAATGTAGCATGAAATAGTCTAGGCTTACTCTATGAAAACTATTCTCTGGCTTGAATACCTCGGAGGACTGCTGCTTTCCTTATTTCTCTTCTCACTACTTCCACTTCCATGGTGGATATACGCTGTGTTTTTCTTGGCGCCCGATATGAGCATGATTGGGTATCTGATTAACCCTCGAGTCGGTGCGGCGACTTATAACGTTTTTCACCACTTGGGGGTTGCGGTAGTGGTATATATCGCCGGGTCGATACTTGGGGTGGTGTGGCTGCAAGCTGCAGGTGTCATCTTGGTTGGGCACCTCTATTTTGATCGCTTATTCGGATATGGGCTCAAGTACGATGACAAGTTTAAGCATACCCACCTAGGGACGATGAAGTAGGGTTGGCCTTTGCTATTTTTCAATAAATCTGATAAAGCTACACCGGTTCGAACCTTGGCATTATCTTGATGCCCGCAACCCCGCTTGGGGAGGAGAAGAGTATGAGACAGTTTTTAACACTGGCAGGAATTATCTTGCTGGTTGCATCGGCACTTGTTGGCTGCAATAACACGGTCAGTCAGGCAGCGGCTTCTACGGGCGATATCAGTCAGACTCAGGTTAACTGGTTCGTTGATAAAGATGGCAAGCCCGTTCCCAAAGGCTGGGTGAATTGGGAGGCAGAGAAACAACAAAGAAAGATTCCCACGGATCTAATCATTGTCCACCACACTGCCGGAACCGGCGGAATGACCTGGAAGGAGTTGTCCGACCTTCAGTATCAGCGGCTCTACGTCGGTCGGTATGGTATCGATGACCCTGACCCACTGGTAAAGGGTTGGACGCCCCACTCGGGCCACTATCGGAAGGTAGACGGCAAAGAGATTGAAGTGTTCTACGCCTACCACTGGATGGTGCGGGCTGACGGCAGCACCGAACGGCTCTTGAAGGACGACGAGGTCGGCTGGAATTGCGGCGATTGGGGCAAGAACATGCGGAGTATTGCCATCTGCTTTGATGGAAACTTCGCCGACTCAAAACCCACGCAAGCTGCCCTGAAGGCAGTAGCTAAGCTGATCGCCGGTTATCAAAAGAAATTCAAGATCAAGGAAGTGATCGGACATAAGGATGCAAGCGCAACCGAGTGCCCTGGAAGTTGGTGGCCGGCGGGCAAAGACGAGCTACTGACTGACCGAAAGAAAGGTGGGCAGTCAAGAAAATAAAGCAGGGGCGGGTCGTTTAGGCGACCCGCCCTTTTGCTTTACCTGCCTGATTGAATATTCACCTGGCCTGCGACACTCGCTGCCTCTTGGCTAGTGTAGCTGGCGATTCGCTGTCGGATAAGCGCGATATCATCGACGCTATCAGCTAGTCCCAATCTCTTTTCCAGCTCAATGAGTTCGGCTTTTGCACCTTCAATCGCTTCCCGCTCCTCATCATTATCGAGACTACTTATTTCTTGAAGAGCTGCTGTTTTTGCATCCACTGCTCCTATTTCCGGCAATTCGGTTCCCTGTAGCTCTTGATCAAGCTCTTTATGAGTAGCGACCGTCTGCCATTCTTTTTCTGCAAGTTTTGTCGCTGCCTTGGCGAGCATTGATAAGCTTAAGTGTCTTGGTCCATCATTACTTTTCACTGCATCAAGCGTTTTTTTGGCCTTGGTAATGAGTTCAATAGTAGGGCAGGCGTTGACGAGGCCGATAAGGGTTTGGGTAAGGTAATAAGGGTAGGGTAACTTTTCTGATCGGGCATCGAGTTTTTCGGTTGCGGCGATAAGTCTGCATAAGTAGTCAGCGGTTCTTGCGACTATGGCCGGATCTCGCGAAACAATGGCACGGTCTACCATGAAGCTAACAGTTGATTCATCCACTCCCTTGCGCTCAATAAAGCCGGTGGCTAGCTTATCGATCCTGGTAGGGGATAGTACTGTCTCAGAGGCAAGATCAATTATTGCCTGCTCTTTCCTTTGGTCTGGCTCTGCGTTGGGTAGGGATACATTCAAGCCAAGCTGTGCGGCTTTTGCTGCGATCCTGGTTCTCTTGGCGGTTGCACCATTGAAGGTTGCACCAAATACTGGCTCTCCCTGCCACTTTCGATCCATTTCCGCAGCTGTATCAAAATACTGCTGTGCTTCTGCAGGTCGTGATAATGAGGCGGCTATCTTTGCCAGCCTATAGAAATCGTGAACGGTTTGCGACCATTCACCCAGCTCTGATTTTTCGGCATCACGATACTGAGTTCGTAGTTTAAGGTAGAACAAGAGCGCGATCTCGCCGTGGCCGCTATTTGCTAGAACAGAGATAATCTCTTCAAGCTCAACAAGTCCTGCACCAGATTCACGCCCAAAGGAGATATGGCGCAGAAGAGCCTGCGAAATATCTTCTACGGCTGCAGCATCTTCTCGAAGCAGTGCTCTGTGGATCTCGCCATACGCGACTCTCGTTCCTATTGTGCTGTTCGGAATCTCACGTAGCTGCCGCACTATCTCGCCTGGCTCGGTAGACACCTTAACAATTTCAGCCAGCTCTGGTTGAGTTTTTTTGATAGCTAACTTTAGAGCCAAGTTTGATGCCGTAACTGCGTTACTCTCAATGAGCATCATTACCGAGCTTCCATTCATTGCCTCTACTAAGTCGACTATCGTTCGATTAGCCTCTCGTGCTTTTTCTGTGGCATGTATCTGCTCTGAGGAAATATAGGGAGTTTCCGTCTGCAGCGTCTCTTGGTTCAACTCTCCTTCGTGGCTCATGGGGATAGTGCTAGTAGTTATTCTAGTGTATCTCGATTTACTTAGTGATGAAATGCTTTGCCGCCTCAATCAACCCTGCAAAAAGGGGATGAGCAAGCTCGGGCCGGCTTCTAAACTCGGGATGCGCCTGGGTGGCAATAAAGTAAGGATGCACCTCAGGCGGTAGTTCGATGAACTCGACCAGGCCAATTTCAGGTAGTTTCCCGGAAATAACCAAGCCCGCTTTTTCTAGTTGCTCGACGTGTTCAGGGTTTAGTTCGTAGCGATGACGATGGCGCTCGGCGATCAGCCCATCTGAAATCTCGGTGGGTCGATACTTCTCGTAGATTTTTTCAGCCAGGCTTCCGGCGGTAAGTTGGGCTGGGTACGAGCCCAGACGCATGGTGCCGCCCTTGCGGCGAATAGCTTCTTGCCCAGGTATAAACGTAATAATAGGGAGCTTTGCTGTTTCATCAAACTCCAGACTGGTGGCTTCGGTGAGTCCGGCCACCGACCGCGCATACTCAATCACTGCCAATTGCAGTCCTAGGCAAATCCCCAAAAACGGGACACCCTTTTCGCGTACATACTTGATAGCAGCAAGCTTTCCCTCGATACCTCGACTCCCAAATCCGCCAGGAACGATCACGGCATCGACAGTCGATACTTGATCAAGTAGATCGGGAGATTCGGAATCAATCGGAATAACTTTGGTATGTACTCCCGCGGCAAGTCCGGCATGGGAAATAGCTTCCAAAACGGATAGGTATGCATCGGAATGATGGGTATATTTGCCTACCAAGCCAACGCGTATCTCGCCTTGTTGCGCATCTTCTTTGGTGGCAATAGTGCTCCATGCCTCATGGGCCGTGCCCTTGGCGCCAGGGTCAGGCAAGGCAAACAGCTTCAGTAACTGCTCGGTAATCCCGGCCTTTTCCATCGCCCCCGGAATATCGTACAAAGAATCTACATCTGGCGCAGGAATAATCCGCTCTACTGGCACACCACAAAACAGGGCTAACTTTTCTAGCTCTCCGTCTTCGGGTAGTTGTTTGCTGCGCACTACCAGCAAATCGGGTTGCAGCCCGTAGCTACGCAAATTAGTTACCGCATGTTGAATTGGCTTGGTTTTTGATTCGCCCGAAGGGTAGAGGTAATCAATTTTTACTACTTGAATCACTGCGGTGCGCGTCCGGTTTTCGTCGCGGTATTGGCGCATCGCTTCCAAGAAGGGGAGGGCCTCAATATCGCCAACCGTGCCGCCAATCTCAACCGTCAAAAAGTCGGGAGCATCCTCGGCACCTAGCGCAACCCGGCGTTTTATCTCATTGGTAACGTGGGGAATTACCTGGATGGTTTTTCCTAGATATTCTCCCTCCCGTTCCAGCTCCATCACCGAGTGGTAGACCAGTCCGCTAGTAAAATTAGCGTTGCGAGTCAGGTTTTGGTTTAAGAATCGCTCATAATGGCCAAGGTCTAAATCGGTCTCGGCCCCATCATCGGTGACGAACACCTCGCCATGCTGGAACGGGTTCATCGTGCCAGCATCCCGATTCAAATAGGGGTCAGCCTTAACTGGCCGTACGGTAAATCCGCGGTTAATTAAAAGACGGCCAATACTGGCCGCTGTAATTCCTTTTCCGATGCCGGAGACAATGCCGCCGGTGATAATGATGGTGTACGGATTTGGATTGCTCATGTACCTCAGTCTAGCACGAGCATCCACAATACAAAATCAAAATGTGCGCTAGACGTATGGGGTGAACATTGCCGCAACCTGTTGGGGTTTTTGTACTCCCACAAGGGATAGCTCGACAGGATCGAGTGCAACACGGAAGGTAAGAATAACGGTGCCATAGTTACCCAAACGCCCAAGCGTATCCTGAAAGATACGCACCTGCTTGAGATCATTCATGCTGTAGGCAGTCTCGCTAATATCCATCGTCCCTTTTTGGCGAACTAAATGACCATCGCGAACAAAGTAGACCACGGAAAGGTTGCGGGTGATGATATCGCAGATCAGATATAAGAAGAAGGTTGCTCGAACGATGTTAAGAACCAATGCAATCGAAGTGCCAGTGGCCAGCATGGTGAGATCAACAAAATAACCGAGAAAGAATATCATTCCAGAGAGAATGATATTGGAGACAATCGTAATTCCCACCACCTGCAGGCAGATGATGAGTGGGCTGACAATAATGGGGAAGGGCACCGGCAAGCTAACGGTGGCTTTGGCAACTTGCTGTGGAGTGGTGTCCTGATGAGTAGCAAGTGCTATTTGTTCTGTCTGGTAATCGTTTTCGTGCGCCACTTCGTGATGCGAAAGCGGGTGAGGATGGGTTACCGGTGTGATATCGGGGTTGCTGGTGATTTCTTCTTCCATAAGTGTAGGTTTCGCAGCGAATTACCGGCACTATATTCTTTTTCAGCAAGTAAGTAACCTACATTTGACATAATGTATAGCTAACTATACATTATGTGCATGCTTCAAAACCGCATTAAAGTCCTTCGGGCCGAACACAGTCTTACTCAGCAAGAGCTTGCTGAGGGGATTGGGGTAATTCGGCAAACCATCATCGCCATGGAGCAAAATAAGTATCAGCCCTCGGTGGTACTAGCACTTAAGCTGGCCCACCTGTTTAAGGTGAAGGTAGAAGATATTTTTCAATTAACAAGTACCAAGTGACATCATCTACTAAGCTCTCAGGGTTATTACTTTCTTTTGGGGTGGGGGTGTACGCGCTTGATCGCCTTGTGATGCCTACTATTGGTATGCTTTCTACTCAGATTATTTCGGCCATCTTACTCTTAGGGCTTTTGGTTGCTTACCTGATGATTGCCCGGGCAGAACAAGATGAGCGAGAGCAACTCCTGCGCCTGCAGGCAGATAGTGCAGCTCTCTACACGGTACTTGCTGGACTTTTGGCTGCTACCATTTTCTATCCCAAGTCCGATGTTGCCATGGTGTTTTGGCTGGTGCTGGGGCTGGCAGCGGTGGGGAGGGTTATTACTTTCATGTATAAGCGTTATCAGTAATTCATTCCATGCATAAGTTTATTATTCCTGCGGCAGTATTAGTAGTTATTCTCGGTGGTGGTTCAGCAATCTACGCTAACCAGGTAAAAAAGGATGACGATAAGATGATGATGGAAAAAGAGGGCACCAGCACAGCGGCGATGACCGCGGATGAGAAAATGGCAATGGAAAAGGCAGACTCCGATAAAATGATGATGGCCAAGGAAGAGCAAGAGAAGATGGCGATGACCAAAGATGCTGGCGCTTCGTTTATCGCCTTCACCACCGAGGTTGCGGCTCGGGCACTGGTTAAGGATCACGGTAAAGACGTAGTCTACTTCTTCGATGCTTCGTGGTGCCCAGATTGTCAGGCGATTCAGAAAAAGCTTGAAACACCCGCGGAGCTCGCAAAGCTTGGAAAAAATACCGTTATTATTAAGGTTGATTACGATTCTGCAACTGATCTTAAAAAGAAGTACGGCATTACTCACCAGACCTTCTTTGTTCGGATCGATGCCACCGGTACCTCTACCAAGCAGGCAATTCTTCCTACCTTTGATCAGGTCCTTACCTTCTAATTCCTTCGCCGTGATTATTCTTATCCTCTTCTCATTCCTGGCGGGGATGGCAACCATTTTTGCCCCCTGTATTTTACCGATATTGCCAGTAGTACTTTCGGCAGGAGTGAGCGGGGGTAAGAAGCGTCCACTAGGAATTGTGGTTGGGTTGGTTGGTAGCTTTACCTTTTTTACGCTTTCGCTCAGTTATCTTACTAAGCAGTTTGGCTTAAGTCCGGACGCGCTCAGGATAGTGGCGATTGTGGTCTTGATGCTTTTTGGTTTGGTATTGGTTGTTCCCAAGTTCTTGGTGATGTTCGAGATCTGGAGTGGGCGTTTTATGGGAGCCAGTAATGGAATGAAAAAAGAGCGAAACGACTTTTGGGGAGGAATACTGGTCGGTATTAGCTTAGGTCTCGTCTGGACTCCTTGCGTGGGACCAATTGTAGCTTCGGTTATTACCCTGGCCGCAACCAGCACCGTTTCATTTGCTTCCGTCTTTATTACCGCTGCGTACGCGCTTGGCACGAGCATTCCATTACTTGCCCTTATTTACGGCGGCCAAGGAATTATTAAGCGAGTAAAAGTTCTTACCAGGTATACTTCCCGGATTCAGCAGGTATTTGGGGCTATTATGATTCTTACCTCGGTTGGAATGTTATTTGGGCTCGATAGAACCCTGCAAACGGTGCTACTTACTAAGGTTCCAAGTCAGTTTAGTGCCGGCCTTACCCAGCAACTTGAGCAGAGCGAATTAGTGCAGAATCAACTGAAGAAGTTTAGCGGATCAGAGCCTTCATCTACTCTCGATAAAAAAGCCACCGTAGCTGGTAGTACCCTGCCCGTGCTTGGTGCTGCCCCCGAGCTTACCGGTATTACAAACTGGCTTAATAGCGATCCGCTCACACTCGCCAGTCTAAAGGGTAAGGTAGTGCTCATCGATTTCTGGACCTACACCTGCATTAATTGCCAGCGAACCTTGCCGTATGTCACCAAATGGTATGACACCTATAAGGATCAGGGTTTTGTGGTAATTGGTGTGCACTCGCCTGAGTTTAGCATTGAAAAAGAACCAAAGAATGTGGCTCGGGCTATTGCTGATGCTAAGATTAAGTACCCAGTCGCCCAAGATAACGATTTTACCACTTGGCGCGCATACAGTAATCAATATTGGCCAGCCCATTATTTGATTGATGCCAATGGGAAGGTTCGCGATACCCACTTTGGGGAAGGGGCGTATGAAGAGACTGAAGCAAATATTCGGGCCCTATTAAAGGAAGCGAGTGCTTCAGCGGTACTTCCTGGCTCCACAAAAGTTACTACCAAGTATGTAAGTGAAGGCCAGCGCACACCCGAAACCTATCTTGGCTTGGCCCGCCGTGAGCGCCTAGTAACGAGTACTAGCCTAAAGTCGGGTGAGTGGCGCATAGCCGGTCCCTGGAAGGCGGATGATGAGAGAATTATGGCAACCACCGGTACCGAGGAGCTAGAAATGCGGGTGCAAGCTCAAGATGTGTATCTTGTAATAAACCCACCCGCAGGGGCCACTGGGAAGGTTGAAGTACTGGTTGATGGCGAAAAAGTATCGGGGGGAGATGTGGTAAATGGTGCACTTACCATTGATTCTGATCGCCTCTATCACTTGGCTACCTTTGAGAAGAGTGGGGATCACACGATAACGCTTCGCTTTGTAACTCCAGGTACTGGCGCTTTTGCCTTTACCTTTGGCTGAAACACCTAGCTTTCAGCGAATAGTTCGGCCATAGTTTTCCTATGTCCTTACTGGAATCCTCTCTCAACTTCACCAAGTTTATGGTTGCTCTACAGAAAGTAGAGCGAGCCATTTATATTCCCGGTGAAGACCGTAAAGAAAACGATGCTGAGCATAGTTACCAGTTGGCGATGCTTGCCTGGTATCTCATTCAGAAACAAGGCCTTCAGCTAGATATGGAAAAAGTGTTCGCCTTTGCCTTAGTGCACGATTTGGTTGAGGTCTACGCCGGTGATACCCATGCGCATGGCGACCAGGCCCGTATTGATAGCAAGGAAGCGCGCGAGCGCGAGGCAGCCGAGAAGATTGCCGAGCAATTCCCCGATTTTCCGGAGATGAGCCAGACTATTGCCGAATATGAGGCCAATACAACGCCCGAGGCCCAGTTTGTGTATGTGTTGGATAAGATTATTCCGATGCTTAATATCATGCTTGATGGTGGTCGCCTCTGGAGGGAGCAGAATATTACTATTCCCAAGATTGAGATAATGAAGCGGGCAAAGGTCTCAATTTCTCCCGAACTTGCCCCACTTTTTGATGAAATTATGGATTTTTTGGCTAGTAATCCGAGTTACTTGCCATGAATCAAAACCCACAAGCCCGCCGCATTCTGTGTTTTGGCGATTCTAATACCTGGGGGTATATCCCGGGGTCTAGTCACGAGCGCTACCCGGCCAATCTGCGCTGGACTGGCGTACTGCAAGGGTTACTGGGAGATGGGTTCGAGATTCTTGAAGAGGGGCTGAATAGTCGCACACTGGAAAGCGAAGACCCTCGTCCAGGTAAAGAAGGGCGAAGTGCGGCGGAGTATATTCTGCCTTGCCTCGATTCTCATGCTCCACTTGATTGGGTGGTGCTGATGCTTGGTACCAACGAGCTCAAGGCTGATTACGTTCTCTCGGTTGAAGAAGTAGGGGAGATGCTGCGCACGCTGGTTGCGCGTATTCAGAGTCGTGGGTTGGGGGCTAACGTTTTGGTTGTATCTCCGCCGTTGGTTAACGAGCTCACTCCGTATTGCATGCAAGGTGGAAAATATACTGGCGCTACCAAGAAGTCGGTCGATCTATTGGCGGTATACCGCACGGTGAGCGAAGAGCTTGGCTGTGGATATCTTGATGTCACTGATGAGATGGAAGTCGGTGAAGATGGCGTGCATCTTACCGAGGCTGGACACGCGGCCTTGGCTCGTCAAATCGCTCATATTCTTGCCTAGCTCTGGGGTTGCGCGCTAAATCTTGGTACCATTGGCCGGTAGATGACCACTCGAATCCGCACCTCTCCGTATCGTCGTTTAGTGCTTCTTGGTGTTGCACTGCTTGTTATTGCTGGTCTTTTGGCGGTCGTCTTTTTTCGACCCAAAAAAGTAGTATCGCATCACCCTCACGGTGCTTCGGCTCAAGAGATGATGGGGGTTTCAGATAGAATCCTAGACCCGGGCCAAGAGCATTTAGTGGTGCCGCATCCGCTTATGCCCACGCCAACCCCTACGCCCAAGCCGCTGCCTACTCCACCCGTTTTGGCCAAGCCGGTAGTTTTGCCCAGTGGTTCCAGTGCTTTTTCGGTGGCGGCGGGTAAGCAGATCCCTATCCTTATGTATCACTACATTCGCGATTATCAGGACCAAAACGATAAAATTGGCATTGGCCTTTCGGTAAGCCCCGAAAATCTTGCACGGCAGTTATCCGAGCTTAAGCACCTCGGCTATACTTCGGTTGGTTTTAACGATGTCGCCGCGGGTACTCTGCCCGAAAAGCCAGTCATTATTACCTTCGACGATGGCTACGACGACGCCTTTACCCAGGCCCTGCCTATCTTACAAAAAGAGGGAATGAAGGCCGTGTTTTATATTGTCTCAGGTAAGTTAGGACACAACCATTATATGACCAACGAGCAAATGGTGGCGATGCATCGAGAGGGAATGGAGATTGCTTCTCATACAGTGGATCACCAGAGCCTGGCTACACTTTCACCCGATCGCCAGCGGGCCGAGCTCGCTGATAGTAAAAAGGCGCTCGAGACCCTACTTGGCGGCGTACCGGTGCTGGATTTTTGCTACCCATCCGGCAAATACAAC
This sequence comes from Candidatus Berkelbacteria bacterium, assembly GCA_043751595.1. Taxonomy (GTDB): domain Bacteria; phylum Patescibacteriota; class UBA1384; order CAILIB01; family CAILIB01; genus JAYUZR01. The sequence continues at coordinate 46,607 of JAYUZR010000042.1, read as the reverse complement.
GATGTAACGCTTGGGCTAGCCGCCGAGCTTGGGTATCGCTCAGCAACCACTACGCAGCCTGGGGTTGCTACTGGGCAAGAGTTTACGGGTGATCAGTATCAGTTACCGAGAGTTAGGGTGAGTAACGGGACGTCGCTGGTTGGGTTGCTGAAGTAGTCGATCATGCTCACCCACAAAGATCTTCCCGTCCTCGCCTTTACAACTCCTCGAGAGTTTGAGGCTTGGCTGGCGCAAAGCCACGAACAAACTACCGGTATCTGGCTGCGTCTCTACAAAAAGGGGAGTGGCATTGAGACAATTCTCATAGAACAGGCAGTGGAGTCCGCCATCTGTTGGGGCTGGATTGATGGTCTGATAAATCGCTACGATGAAGTCTCGTATTTGATTCGCTTTACTCAGCGCAGGGCTAAATCGGTGTGGTCGCAGGTAAACGTGGCCAAGGTAGAGCGCCTAATCGCCGAGGGGCGGATGCAGCCGAGCGGCCTAGTGCATATTGAAAAAGCCAAAGAAGATGGGCGATGGGAGCGGGCCTATGCTCCCGCTAGTACCATGGAAGTTCCTATCGAGTTTCTGGATATGCTCGAGCAACACCCTGAAGAGAAGGAGTACTTTGAATCGCTCGATCGGGCCAATTGGTATGCCATTGCCCACCGGCTTGCCACGGCAACCAACACAAAAGTACTGGAAGCGCGTATGGAAAAAGTACTAGGACAGCTAAAGCGAAAAGAGAAGATTCATAACTGGTAGGTACAGATCAGCCCCGTTCACTTACCAGTGAGCGGGGCTTTTCTTTTACGCCCTTTTGCCGTACTTGGCGTTTCCACCAAGCTTAATGACTTCTCTGGAGAGTCTGCTCTCCGAAAAGTCGATCTTATGCACATGAGCCTCGGCGGTTCCTAATTCGATCTCGGCTAGCTCCTCGGGAGTATTTCCTTGTAGGTGAGCCGTTAGTGAGCGGAGTGGGTTGTGGTGCGAAACCACTAACACCGTCTGACCCTCGCGAAGGAGAGGAAGTGCGTGGGCCTCAAACCAGCTCATCGTTCGGTCGTACACTTCCTTACCTGTTTCTGCGTCCCCAACCCGGGTATCCCAACCGCGCCGCAGGGTCTTATAGGCGCGATCGCCATGTATTGCTTTAACTCCGGCTTTATTCATGCCGGTAAACTGGGCATAGTCTCGTTCGCGCAACTCTGCGTGATAATGTTTTTGCTGGATTGGCACTTTCTGACCAATGATCTCTAGCGTGCGCGCTGCGCGCACTAATCGAGACGAGAAAGCAGTATCTACCGTTACGTCATGCTCGCAGAGTAGCTCGGCGGTTTGTCGCGCTTCATCCTCTCCTTTGGAGGTGAGGGCAATATCCGTAATCCCGGCAAATAGGCCGGCTTCGTTCCACTCTGACTCGCCGTGGCGAATCAGGATTATCCTTCCACTCATATTTTCTCCTATACCCATATGGGCACGCAAAAATCTAACACAAGTTTCATTCTTTGTCAGTAGTCGGAAGGGTGAATCTCTCGGTGTATACTAGCTTCATAATGCTCGGACGCACCCATCAACTTATCGGTCTCACCACTGGCTTTACTGTGTACTTGCTTAGCAATCCGGTCGGCTATCAGCCGGCCATGGTATTTGCGGTGCTGATGCTCTCGCACTTTTTAGCCCTTTTACCCGATGTCGATCAACCGCTCTGCGATTTTTGGCGAGGGATTCCAGCTGGAAAATACTTGGGCAAAATCTCTGGCTCGTTATTAAGTCACCGCAATCTTACCCACTCCTTGCTGGGTGCTGGCCTGGTATGGTGGCTGCTCACCTGGCTAGGTGCAAAAGTTCCAGCTCAGTGGGGGCTCGATATCTTCCTACTTACTAGGGTTTCGATGGCGGCCTATCTGAGCCACTTAGTGGCCGACATGGTTACGGTAGAAGGTGTCCCACTTTTCTTCCCAATGCAGCACATGTTTGGGATTCCGCCACATCCTTTTCAAGGGCTGCGTATTATTACCGGAAAGTGGTTTGAAAATCTTATTGTTTTCCCGGCAGTCACCATCCTTTTTATCTATATCGTGTATTCGTATTGGGGGCTGATCCACCAATTACTGCTCTGAAAGGGATAAATATGATTAATATGCAAAGTATGTAAAGTATGATACGGTGCTTGTATGTTCCCTTTTCCCAAACCAAAACTACTGGGCACCGTCACCTTGGGTGAGCGTGGTCAGATAGTTATTCCAACCGATGGCCGTACCGAGCTTAAGCTTGAAGCCGGTGATAAACTTCTTGTATTCTTAGCTCCGGGTGGCGATGCACTTGTGGTTGCTAAGCCTGATACCTTTGAGGAGCACGCTCGCCAAATGCAGAGCGCAGCCCTCGCATTTCTTGATCAAACTACACCATAATATGACACCAGCTGTACCTGTACTTGCAACTGAAGGCTTAGGGAGGGTCTACGGAAAGGGTGAAACCGCCGTTCCAGCACTTCAAGATATTGATATCGCCATCCAAAAAGGCGAGAGCGTAGCGGTGGTGGGTAAGAGTGGCTCGGGGAAAACCACCCTCATGCACATCTTGGCCCTGCTCGACACACCAACCTTTGGCAAGGTGCTTATTAACGGAAAGTCTGCCGGTAGCTTTAAGGGTAAGGCACTCGATTCTTTACGTAGCGAAACCTTTGGGTTTGTCTTCCAGCAATTTTTCTTAAATGCGGATGATACCGTGCTTAATAACATAATGCTGCCGCTTAAAATTGCAGGTGTTCCGCGCGCGCAACGCATTAAGCGAGCAATGCAGGCCCTAAAAGATGTAGAGCTTGAAGATAAGGCGCACCAAAAGGCAAATAACTTAAGTGGTGGCCAAAAGCAGCGCGTTTGTATCGCTCGTGCCTTGGTAAACAAGCCCGATATTATTTTTGCCGATGAGCCAACCGGAAACCTCGATAGCGCCACCGGCGAGAAAATTGTTCAACTCCTTTTTGATCTAAACAAAGAGCAGGGGATTACCTTAATTGTGGTTACTCACGACGAAGATCTTGCTAAGCGTTGTGGGCGCAAGATTCAGATTAAAGACGGACGTCTCGTCTAACTTCTCCTATGAAATTACTTGATATTCTTCAAACCGCCAGCGCCAATATGGTGCGCAATAAATCGCGCAGTTCTCTTACCGTAATCGCGATCTTTATTGGTGCGTTTACGCTTAGTCTTACCAATGCAGCTGGGCTTGGTATTCAAAACTACCTAAGTAGCCAACTTGGTAATTTAGGCGCAGAAAACACCCTCGGTATTGTCCCTAAACCCGATGCATCGCAAGATTCTAGCTTGCCTGTTAAGTACAACCCTGACCGCAAAAAGAACGATGTTCGTGGGCAAGGCCCAAGTAGTTCAGTACTTCTGGTACAAAAAGACCTCGATAAGCTCAAAGAGCGAACCGATCTGCAAAATGTACGTGCCGTTCGCAATTTGAGCCTCGATTTTGTCCAACTAGAAGGAGTCGCAGATAAATACCAGGTAGATCTTAGTCGCGCCAGCGGCATTACCACCGATCTTGTTGCTGGGCGCTTGGTTAGTCAAGACGCTACAGAGCCCGAAGTTGCCTTACCTAAGGTATATGCCAAGGGGTTTGGCTTCGATAAGCCAGAGGATTTGCTCGATAAAAAAGTTACCTTCCAACTTACCAATGCTAAGGGCGAGACAAAGGCTTACACGGCAAAAGTAGTAGGGCTCCAAGAGAAAAGTCTTATCGGCTCAGCTACTGGGTTTATCAGTATTCCCGAGTTTGATGCTATGTATTCCTTCCAAACAGAGGGGCTGCCTAAGGCTCAACTTGAGCAATACTCGGCTTTCTTTGCTGAGTTCGATAAAGACCTAACGGATTCGCAGCTTAAAACCCTGCAAGATAGTCTGCTAGCCGATGGGTACGAGGCAAAGACTATCAAGCAGCAGTCTCAAATTATCTTTAGCGCAGTAACGGCTGTTACCACGGTACTTAATGGCTTTGGAATCATTGCCTTACTTGCTGCGGCCTTTGGTATCGTAAATACCTTGCTGATGAGCGTGCAGGAGCGCACTAAAGAAATTGGGTTGATGAAAGCCCTCGGACTTGGTCGCGGCACCATTTTCTCACTCTTCAGTATTGAAGCCGTTCTGCTTGGTTTCTGGGGAAGCTTACTCGGTATTGGGTTTGCTCGTATTGCTGGTCAAGTAATTAATACGGTTGCCCAGCAGACGTTTCTTAAAGATATTGAAGGTCTTACTCTTCTTATTTTCCCTTATGGAAGCCAGCTTCTGATTGCGGCCGGTATTATGTTTATTGCCTTTCTTTCTGGGACGATTCCGGCCATCAATGCAGCTAAGAAAGATCCTATCGAGGCTTTACGTTACGAATAACACGCTTCTCGGTCAGATAAAAAGCCCCGGTTTTTCCGGGGCTTTTTGGTGACTTTACATGTAATGGAGCGATCAATACGATGCGGGCATGAAACACACTTTTCAGATTCCCGATGTGGTCTCTCACAAACTAAAGCTTAGGGCGCTTGAGGAGAATGTTTCATTTGATGTTCTTTTAGAGAAGGCGTGCGCGCTTTACTTGAGTGAATCCCCTCTAGAGCGAAGGCACCGCCACGACAACATAAATGAATACTTCCGCATAAACGAACTAGGCTTACCAGAGTTGAAGTACACTGGAGTTGCAACCACTCCAGAAGAGATTCAACGTCTTAAAGAACAGCTAGGTGCTTAAGTTATGTACCTTCTGGATGTAAATGTCTTATTGGCACTCCTTTCACCAACTCACATTCACCATAGGTCGGCTACATCTTGGTATGCAGTTCATTCATCTTTTGGTTGGTCACTTACTTCGGTTACATTTTTAGGTGCAGTACGCATTATGGCGCAACCTACTTATAAGGAGTTTTTGGGTGGTGTGGCTGATGCATATAAGCTCATTCGTACACTGCAAGAAAGCCAGTATCAACTTGTTCTACAATCAAATCTCGAGCCACTCGGCACTACAGGTATTCCTGATATCCCCAGTAAGCATCTCACTGATTGGTATCTTATTAAACTCGCCCAGTACTATCGCCTTACGTTTGTAACCTTCGATGCGCTAGCGGCTTCCCTTGGTTCAAATACCCTTCTCCTCAAATAACAAAGTGCTTGTTACCTCAAAATCAGGTACCATGCAGAGGTATGACAGGAGGGGCACCATCGTTCTAAAACTTGCTAAAAAAGTACTTCCGTACTTCGCCGTGCCACTGTTTATGGGGGCGCTGCTTTTTGCTTCCTACGGAGTTCGTCCTACTATTCTCGATTTCAGGTTCAACCCGTACGCGGTTGCCTCGCTTATTTCGTTGGTAAGCAATTGTGCGTTGTTGGTGTACATGAGCCGGTTAAAAACAAAAACAGCAGCCTCGTATTGGTTTAATATTTTCCTTTTTACTCTTACCGTTTGGTCATTCGGTGAGTCACTCCAGCGCCTAAGCCTTACCCGCGAAGGGGCCCTCTTTTGGAGTACACTTGCCTCGGTGGGGTGGGTAATCCTGCCAGTCTCCATCTTTATCTTTTGTCTTACCTATCTGCGTAAAGATGATTGGCTTAAGAACTCGCATCTTTTTTATTTTCTTTTAGTTTCTACGCTTGGAATCCTCTACCTGAATCTTTCAACCGATGCCTTTATTCCGTTTACCCAATCTCAGCTCGATATCCAGAGTTGGGGATTTAATAGTGGGGTAGAGAAGTATTTTCCTATTTTTATTGTCTGGTTTGAATCGCTCTATCTGCTTTCTATTGTTTTGATGGTCCAGCGCTACCGCAGCGCCAAGCGGGCAACCGATAAATATCAGGCACTCTACTTCTCAATTGCTCTCTCGATTCCGTTCTTTGTTGGGAGCGCCACTGATGCCATTCTTCCTATTTTTAACATTAACTTTTACCCACTGGCGGTTACCCTTACTTCGGTAATGGCGCTGGTATTTAGTTACGCAATTCGCCGTTTTGGTTTGCTTATTTATAATCCGGCCACGGTTTCTGGCACCATTTTGGAGACGATGGAAGAAGCGGTATTGGTGGTAAATCCAAGCTTTTCGGTAGAGTACGCCAATTTGCGGGCGCACGAGCTATTATTACTACCCGGAGAAGAGCTTGCCGGAATGTCGCTTGAGCGCTTTTTTGGCACTGACTTTGATCACCTAAAAAAGGGTTTGCTTAAGCCGCTTACTTCTCAGCGCTTTGCGTATATCGAGCGTAGTTTGGTGCTTACACAGGGTGGGCGCGAGGTTCCTGTTAGCATCTCGGCTACCCGGGTAACCGATGAGCGGGGAGAGATTGAAGGCTATATTTTGGTGGCCAGCGATATTACCAAACTAGAAGGCTCGCTCATCTCGCTTAACGAGAAAGTGCACCAAATTGAAGAGAAGAATCACCTACTGGCCGATCTTAGTAATCAGCTGCAGCATGAAAAAGAGGGAGTAGAGCATAAGGTAGAAGACCGTACTCGCGAAGTACAAGAAAAACAGGCGCAACTTTTGGCGTCTATTAATGGTCTGGGAATGGGCTTTGTAATGGTCGATGCTAATTTCTCGATCGTGCTGCTTAACCACGCCATGGAGCACCTCTTAAAGAAGTTGCACCACCGGCCAAGTAAATCTCTGGCAACCCTTTCTCATGCCCTGGGAGGGGTAAACTTGGCGCAAATGGTTAAAGACTGTATGGCGCCGGGGCCGAGTCAGGCGATGCAAGAGGTATTGGTAGATACTACCTACTTACAGATTTATCCAACCCCAATTGTATTGGCCGATGAAGTAATTGGAGTAGTAATTTTGGTGCAAGATGCCACCGAGAGTAAGGCGCTTGAACGGGCTCGTGAAGAGTTCTTCTCGATTGCTTCGCACGAGATGCGTACACCACTTACTGCCATGAACGGCTACGCCGCGCTCCTCCAGGCAGTGTATGGCGACAAGATTAAAGACCCCGGGTTTAACAAGCTTACCGCCGGAATCGTGGAGGGCGGCACGCGTCTGCTTCGAGTGGTAAACGACTTCCTTAATATGTCTCGCCTCGAGCAGGGTCGTCTCGAGTTTTTGCACGAACCACTAGATGCGGTTGCCTTACTTAAAGATGTGGTCCACGAGATTAAGGTATTAGCGACTAAGAAAAAGCTTAAGCTTATCGTGCATCTGCCGCATCACCGTTTGCCTAAGGTTGAGGGTGATGCCGATAGAATCCGCGAGGTTCTCATCAACTTAATTGGAAATGCCATTAAGTTTACCGATGGTGGCTCGATTATTGTCAGTGTAGAAGAGGAAGAAAAACAGCTTAAAATTAGCGTGCATGATACAGGCAAGGGGATTGATCCTAAGAATCAGTCACTGCTGTTTCGAAAGTTTCAGCAGGCTGGCAGTAGCATTACCGCCCGCGATGCTTCGCACGGAACTGGGCTTGGGCTCTATATTTCGCGCCTAATGGCGGAGGGAATGGGCGGTACACTCTACCTTGAAGAATCAGTAAAGGGCGAGGGCTCAACCTTTGTCTTTACCCTGCCAATTGGCAGGTAACATGAAGTAGCCTATGATGGAGACCGATCTTCCGGCTAATCTTTTGCGCATGTCCCACGTTTTACTGGTTGAGGACGATCCTCTTATGTCCGATCTCTACAAGGCCATTCTTACCAATGGTGGGATTGAGGTAACGCATGTAAGTTCGGGTAAGGCGGCGCTGGCTACTCTAAAGAAGCTTCGCCCCGATCTTGTGGTGCTCGATATGATGATGCCCGAAATGAGCGGAGTCGATGTCCTTAAAAAAATGCGTTCTCAGCCAAAGCTTGCTGATATTCCGGTGGTAGTTTCTAGTAACTTTGCCGATGGTGACCACGAAAAAGTAGCGCTTGCGGCCGGGGCCACGAAGTATATTTTGAAGAGTGCCTATTTGCCGGCTGCGTTCTTGGCGTTTATCCGCGAGACTCTCGAAGAACTTGCTCAGGTAAAACCTGCCAAATGAAATCGGTAACCTGGCTTGGCATGGTAGTTGGGTCGGGTATTGGCGGCTATATCCCTAGCTTGTTTGGGGCCGGGATATTCTCTGGGTGGGCCATCTTTGGAACCTTGGCCGGCGGGGTACTTGGTATGTGGATTGGGTACCGGATGGAAAGCTAGAAAATATATGGCGTACCGCAAGCGCACCTATGCTCCACGCAAAACCCGGCGCACCCGTCAGGTTAGCATGCTGGATGATCCGCTTTTTATGGGAATCGTTGTTTTTATGGTTGTGTTGTTTGGACTGGGTTGGGAGTATCGGTTCCTCCTCATTTTGGGCTCTTTTGCTCTAGTTGGAATCTATGTATCGGTAGTTCTTTATCGCCAATACCTGGCGGATCAGCGCCTACTATTGGCTGGCATCACCGAAATCGACCTCATGAGTGGGGTAGATTTTGAGCGCCGAATGGCGCTGCACTTTAAGATGAATGGCTACAAGGTGCAGACTACTCCAGCGACAAAAGATTATGGTGCAGATTTAGTTTTGGTAAAGGATGAAGTTGGGACAGTTGCGCAGCTTAAGCGGTATTCATCTAAGCTGGATCAGGATGCGGTACGCCAGGCGGTAGCGGCTAAAGCAAAGTATGGTGCGGTGCGGGCAATGGTAATTACTAATAATTACTTCTATCCTGCGGCAATCGAGCTTGCGCGGGTGAATCAGGTTGAGCTTTGGGACCGTGAGAGGTTGATTGAAGAGTTGTATCGTTCAGCTACGAGGGTAGGGGTTTCTGCTAAATAAAAACACGCTCCCCAACCTGGCACCTGACGTATCTGCGGCGCTACAGGCTCTAGTAGCCTTATATTTAGTACCTTATCAATGACTATGAACGCAAAATGCGCTTCCTGCAGTTGCGGAAAGCGCATTTTGTTTTAACTCCGATTCTTTTTATTTTCTGTTCCTCCGGCAGATGCCGGCGACAATGCCGATGGTGAGAAGGGCGAGCGTTCCAGGCTCAGGAGCAGTGCCCCCGCCCGAAAAGGTTTGGCCTGAATCCGCTACCAACCCGTAGTTGGCGCGGTAGGGAATACCGGCCGGTCCGTTGATCTGGAGCATTGCTCCATAGCTGATGCCATCGAACGACTGGCCTGAGATGGCTCCGAAGAGCACACTCATGCCAGGAAACGAAGGGCTCGTGTAGGTATCAAACCCGGAGACCGGGAGCGTTCGCGGAGCTCCAAATACGGTAACCCCGGATGCGGACAAACTGCCACCGGCATTCAACATGCTGGTTGCAGTAAAGACGTCGCCGCCGCCCCAGGTAACCTTTAAACCCTGAAGGAGAACGGTGCGCGTACCAGGATCAGAGATCCCGTTGGTAAGCACCGTATCCAGAAGGATGTAGTTGGTTGAGCCAGGGCCGGAGATAATGGTCGAGTCGTTGCGAGCGACGTCGATCCCGTTTACGAAAGCGGCACCATTGAAGGTTGCCGCCGCAGCAGTACGAATCTGCTGCGCGAAGGCGCTGCTTGCCATGAGCAGGAGCGCGAAGAGTAAGCTTAGCTTTCTCAAGTTTCTTATTTCCCTTTTCTCGCACCGAGATTTAGTGATGCGTTCTGGCCTCTAATAGCCTGAAAGTAGGTGACATGTCAACCTACAACGGCTCGTACAAGTAAAAAATCAGCTACATTTCCTTACCAGCTTGCCGTAAACTGGCAACGACCGGACTCAAAAGCTCTGGCTGGATAAGGGTGTACTGCTCATCAACTACCTTAAGGATATTGCGCTCCTGCAGGGTGTGCAGGCGATCGGAAAGAGTGCGAGTGCTTAACTTGCGCACGTTTTCATCGGTATTAAAGGCTAATTCAAGTTCGCTCCAGCGCATCGGGCGCTCGAGGAGCTTGGCAATAATCTGAATAGTCCAAACATCACCAAAAAGCTCGGCCCCTTTAATGAGGGGGCAGGTAACTTCGGCAAGGTGTTGGGTGCAGCGCATGGTGGGCTAGATATAGCAAAAAACCAGCTATTTTACTATCGTGCCTTCTTATGAACGGCAGTAACCACCCAAAGTAACCCTAAAAACAGCACCTCGCTAATCGTGAGTACGAGGCGAGAAGTAATACTTAAAACATTGGCAATCGGTGCCGTAACGGCGTTTTTCATCAACTCAACAAAAACCACCTCGCGAACACCGAGGCCCATTGGGGTTATGAGACTTAGATAGCCTAGTAGCCAGGCGGTTATGGCGCTGCTTAACGTAAGCCAAAACGGTACCAGCGGATAAAAAGCCAGGGCAACGGCGTAGGAGGCTAGAGCGTAGGCCGCCCAAGCAACCGGATAGTGCCAAAACCCGATAACTACCTCGCTTAGCTTAGGAACGGGGACATCAGCAAAGAACTTGGCACGGATCTTTTTGGCTGCCCACGGTATGATGGCGCCAGCACCTATAGCAAGCAGGATAATCATCCCAATAAAAAGGGCTTTATTCTCAAAAAACTGCCAGAGGCCAACTACGGAAAGAAGCCCAGCGCCAAGTACCAAGAAAAGCGCCTCAAGGACCAAGCTTGCAGCAGTATGTTTAGGTGGTACTCCTTCGCGCTCGGCCAGGGTGGCTCGTCCAACTAGGGACCAAACATTACCAGGAATAAAGCGAGCCACTTCACTGTGGTTCCAAATGGTGATGGCGGTAAGAGTGGGGAGCTTGTGGCCAAAAAGCCCGATGGTGTGGCGCCAGCCCAGTCCGCGCAAAAAGAAGTAATACCAGTAGCCAATAATACCGATGGCGATCCACATCCAGTCGGCGTTCTGGATTGCTCCCTTCACCAAAGGCCAGTCGCGCACCAAAGTAACAATCAAAAAGCCAAGTGCCACCAAGGTGAGGAGTGGTCCTAAATACTTCTTAAGAATGCGCAGAACAGATTTCATGGAGCGAGCGTAGCAGTTCATGAAAGATCTTCACAGCTCCTTCACCACTTTTCGGCTAGTATTGGCCCATGAGATTACTCGTAGTAGAAGACGAACCAGCGCTGGCCGATGCGCTTAAAACCGGCCTCACCCGCCGCGGGTACACCGTAGATGTCTCGCGCGATGGGCTTGAGGGCGAGAACTTGGCGCGCATGAATCCCTACGATGCGCTGGTGCTCGATGTGATGCTTCCCCGGCGAGACGGCTTTACTATCTGCAAAAACTTGCGCGAGGCGGGGGTGGTTACGCCAGTATTATTCTTAACAGCAAAGGGAGAAGTGGCCGATAAAGTCGCTGGCCTTGATGGCGGCGGCGACGACTATCTGGCTAAGCCCTTCGATTTTGACGAACTTGCTGCTCGGCTTCGCAGTCTAATGCGGCGCCCAGCCCTTACCATGGAGTCAGTCCTTTCCCTCGATGGCCTCCAGGTAGATCCAGCTTCGCAAAAAGTTTCGGTCGATGGCGAAGTGTTAGCACTTACGCTGCGCGAATACGGCTTACTCGAGTATTTACTGCGCAATAAAGGCACAGTTGTCTCCCGCGACGATTTATTAGAGCATGTGTGGGACCGCTTCTTTGATTCATTTAGTAATGTGGTAGATGTTCATATGAAAAACCTCCGCAAAAAGCTTCCCAAGGCCTATGCCGAGCGCATCGCCACTGTTTGGGGGAAGGGATATCGCCTTGAATAATAAGCCCTCTACCGACCAGTTCCACCAGGCTCGCCTCGTCCTAACCCTGCTCTATGCTGGGGTTTTGGCGATTACGCTAGTAGTTTCTAGTGGAGCTATTTTCTCTCGGTTCTCTACTCAGATTCAACAGCGGCTAGAGTCTCGTCGCTTCCGGATGGAGCAAGTAGCACCTGGGGTGTTTGCCTTAGTGCCAAGTCGAGACGAAGTATTGCAAGACCTGCGTAATACTATGGTCTTGGTTGATGGCATGTTGGTACTGTTGGGTGGAGGAGCTGGCTATCTGTTGGCTGGCTATACGCTGCGGCCAATTCGCGAGGCATATGAAAAGCAAAAGAATTTCGTTAGTGATGCCTCGCACGAACTACGCACCCCACTTACGGTACTTTCCAGCCAGTTACAAAACTTACGCGACGAGCCTTCGCTAAGCAAGGCCACCAAACAAGAAGTGCAAGATATTCTGGCGGGAGTTTCTCGCATGAGCAGCTTAGTTACCGACTTACTTACTCTCAGTAAGACTGAACAATCCGGCCACGTTGCCGAGGTAATTTCGTTGGCCGAATTCTTACACGAACAATTAGAGCTTGCTCAGCCACTGGCCCGCGAACGAAAAGTAGAACTATTGCTAGATGAAGAGCCTGAGGGCGAGATTACTACTCAACCCAAGTTACTTGCTTTGGCCCTGAGCAATATTTTGCGAAACGCTATTCAGTACACCGACGCCAAGGGTAAGGTAGTGGTCTCTTCGTCTCAGCTAGAGAATGCGCGAACTATTACCGTAAAAGATACCGGCATGGGTATTGCGCCAGAAGAAGTAGGGCAAGTCTTTACTCGCTTTTATCGGCCAGAAGCTTCACGTAGTCGCGAAACAGGGGGTAGTGGTTTGGGTCTTGCCATCGTCCAATCCAGCATCGAGCAGCTCGGTGGAAAGGTGCAGTTAGAGAGCGAAGTTGGGGTTGGTACATCTGTTGTTGTTATCCTTCCGAACCCTTCACAGAGTCTTCACTAGGCGGTTGGTACACTACTTTTGTGACAAATTGATCACTGTCACAAAACCTTATTCGTAAGTCACTTACATGGCTAAGCTCAATAAACAGCTTGCAATTGCCCTGGCAATCGCCTCGGCTGGAGTGGTCGGAATCGGTGCTACCCACACCTTTGCCGCTGCTGCTTCTTCCACTAGTACAACTCGGGATAGCGCTCTCATCGATGCGCTGGTTAGCAAGTTCAACCTGAACAAGACCGATGTGCAAAAAGTAGTTGATGACACGCACACTGCTCAAGAAGCAACGCGCACTGCCGAGATGAAAGCATCCGAAGAAACCCGGCTTTCTGGGCTCGTCACTGATGGCAAAATTACCGAAGCCCAAAAGGCTCTGATTATTGCTAAGCAGGCCGAGATGCAAGCTTCCCGTGAGGCGAACCATACTGCCATGGAAGGCAAGACTGATGCCGAACGGAAAACAGCTATGGACGCCGAGCGTACTGCTCTCCAGAAGTGGGCAACCGATAATGGCATCGATATCAGCTACCTACGCCCAGCCGGCGGTCCTGGCGGACGCGGCGGTCATCATGGCGGAATGGGCAGGGGGATGATGGGGGATCCTGCGGCGGCATCAACCACCACGACCCAGTAAGCGCGCAGCCCTTTCGTTACAATCCGAAAAACAGCCCCGCAAGGGGCTGTTTTGTTATATACGAAAAGCGCCACCCGGGGTCGGGTGGCGGCTGTTCTTTTTGGTGGTAGCTTTTTCGCTACCGGTGTTTTTTGTGGTGCCCACTTTTTACGGCGGGCAACTTTTTGGCGATGCTCAGCTTTGGAGCCTCCGGGTGGAGGTTCTTATTGATGAGTTGGCTGCCTGCTCCGTAGAGCATGTAGCCGTTTGCCGCCAGAGTGACGAAGAGAAATACAAGGAGATACTTGAAGTACCACCATTGATTACTGGCTCGAAACCAGTTTCTCTGTGCCCGGGTGAGTTGGTTCGAGAGTGTTAACCACTCTCGAAGGACTCGGAAGGTGTAATCCTTCCAGATTCCAGCTGTGATCCAGAGAAGGAGCAGATTTACGATGAGGCCGAAGGCCCCTATCTTGTACCCGATCCATATACCAAGGATATTCATGAGAGCTAGCCCTCGTAGAGTTCGGGCATCGAGCCCAACCTCTTGAATATACTTCTCGGCTTTCTGGTCGCCGAGGGCGTTCTTCTGGGCAGCTGTGAACTTTTCCTGGTCCGCCCGGGAAATCCGTACCTCTGCAGGTACGAGTTTTCCAAGCGTAGGAGCGTTCACTGCTGTGGTCAGCTTCTTCTCGGTCTGGGGCACTGTAACGTGCTGGGGACCGAGGAGGCCTTTGGCTTCCTCTTGGGAAGCGGTGTGAGCAGCTGTCCAGCTGCCCTTCAGGATTTCGCCAGTGGGAAGCAAGGCTGGCGCGCCATTGGCGTCGACGGAAAGAGCGAGTGTTTTCATTTTATACGACCTTTCAAGGTGCGATGACGTTTTTGAAAAACGCCAAAGAGGATGAGCCTTACGCCCATCCTTCACGAGAGGGTCAGCTCTCGTGTCCAAAAGGACGTAAGGGAGCTTTATACGCCTATTCTTAAGACATGTCAAGCTCCCGGATTGTCTCATGTCAAATGCGACTCACTTAAGCATGAACTCATTCGGGGTAAGGAAGTTAAGTGAGAGATGAGGTCTCTCGGTGTGGTATTCAAGAAGGAAGGCGTTTAGCCTTGCTTGTACCTTGGTCTGTTGTTCTGGGCGGTACTTTCCCCAGCCTAAGCATTCTTTTCGAACGGTGCGGTTGAAGGATTCAACGAATCCGTTCTCGTTTGAGCATCCTGGGTGGATTCTTCTTCGGTTTAGATACCAGCCCTTCGTTAGAATATCGAAGCTCGGTCCATACTCAGACCCGTTATCTGTCTGCAGCCACAGAATACTCCCGAACACTGCAGCCGCCTGTTCTGCGGCGTACGCCGCAGATGCTGCCGTCTTGTCTAACACAGCAACCGCATGGGCTCTTCTGGTATAGCAGTCCACGAAGGTATGCACCCAGATGCCTCCAAAGTCGATACCGTCCATCTGAATCACTTGGTTTGGATGGGTAACTTGCGGGAGCTTTGGTCTCTTCACCCACTTCCTCCATTTAGAGCTTAAGACAAAGTGCTTTTTAAGTAAGCGATATGCATGGGCCACCGAAAGAGAAATGCCATGCTTTTTCTTGAGCCAGAAGACAAGCTTCTGGCCGCAGTATCCGGTCTTTCTGCGCTGCTCCTTAAGCAAGATCTCTGCATGAGGATGAATCCGGGTTACTCGGGCTCGTTTCTTGGCTGAAGCATATCTCTTTAAGAAAGAGCGAAGGCATCCAGCTCGTTTTATGCCAGCAATCCAGCGGTATACCGTTGCTCGGTGGACTGAAAGACTCAAGGCTATTTCACCCACTCCAACACCTCGGCTGTATAGCTTCCAGGCTATTTCAATTTGATCTACAGTATTCACGTGCGACTCTCCTAGTTACTGATTGGCTTACACCTTCAGCTTAGCGAGTCGCATTTTTAATGAGAATATCCTGCTCCTATAGCCAACAAAGTACAAAAAGCAAAAAGCCCCCGAATCCTCGAGGGCCTTTTGAGTATCACCATCCTTTCTTTCTATTTCGCGAAGAGTTTTCCGAGAGAATCTGCTCCTGGTGCATCCTGGCCTATCTCCCAGGCAAAGACCGCGCCCAGTCCGCGAGACTTGGCGAATGCCAGCTTCCGCGCGATGGTTGCAGGTCCGTTGTAGGAGTACCCGGCGACCATGTCCAAGTTGATGTCGCTGCCGGCAGCTTTGACCATGCCGACCAGGTCGGCGTAAGTCTTAGCATCACCGGTGGCGAGGTTCTTTCCGAAGAAAGGAACTCCCAACGATATCTTGACTGGGCTAACCCGCAGCGACCACTCGGTAACCTCTCGTTCGGCGTAGTCGAAGGTGCTGTGTCCCTCTTGCGCCCGCTGCTCATAGAGCATCAGATGCAGAAGGTCCAGGGCAACGACTGCGCTTGAGGTAAGTTGCTCCCGATCGGAGACGGCGGCGGAAACCTTCTTTCCCACGCCGTGTAGGGCGGAGGAGAGATCGACGATCAGTTGGTTCAGATAGGGCTTGGCTGCCGCCTTGGCTTGCGGAGTCTCTTCTTCCCAATCCAAGTCTACCCCGTCAATGTTGCTAGCATTGCAGAGTTCAACAAGGTTGGTGACGAAGGCCGCGCGGAGCGGCGACTGCGAGCAGACGCTCAGCATGTTGGAAGAGCGATTCGCCCCGCCAACCGCCAGAAATACCTGCTTGACGCCGGCATCCTTGAGTCGCTTGACGATCCCGAGGTTGCCGACCCCGGTCAGATCGATCTCTCCTTCGGCCGTGGGGCCGACGGAGAAGATGATGACGCGGTCAAAATTACGGCCAACCTCTGCCAGGTTGACCGAGTCAAACCGGTAGGCCGGCAGGTACCCTTCACGCACTTGCGTACGCGGGAGAGCTGGTGGTGGCGTAAAGCGGCGACTGGGCGGGTTGGGCGGAGTGCCCTGACCACCCGAGACGAAGCCGCCGGAAGGCGGCAAGACTTGGGCGAAGGCAGTGCCTGCCCAAAGGGTCAGGGCTGCCACCAGCCAGATAAACTTCAATTTGTTCATGTCCAATACTCAATTCTGTCAGGTCCTCAAATGTGAGGTTGACGCTGTCTTATACCACAAAAGTCTCTTTTTGTCGACCTCCTAGAGCTACTAATCAATCAAACCAATGCCTTCGCTTTAAAATGGCAGCATCGCACAGACTCCGATCATCGCCAGTAAGCGTGGCGCAAAAGTCTTTGGCAGGTTGAAAACTCTCGGTGTGCACCAATAGATAGCCAATAGCGCCATCAGTACAAATCCCTTTTTCGCTATTAGATAATCCTGCACACAACTTCCACGAATAGGAAGGTTCATCAATATGATATTTCATCGCACGACTACCTACTCCACGAATGCAATTACTCCCGCCACCCAGGGCGCGGCACCAGGTTAATGCACCAGTAAAATCATCCGTATGCCGGCCCAAGTAGCTGGTTGGTCCGTAAAAATAGCAGGCATCGGCGTAAGGACTACGTAGCCCGTGACAGGCATCAAGTAAGTGGGTATCGTCTTCGGTTAACTTCAAATTACCGGTGCTATCTTTGCCAAAGTGCTCCATAAATAACCCTTCTGCACAGTACGAGCGACTTTCTCTGGTAAGTAGGGAGCAAAGAGGAATTGCCTCACTAATATCACCCTCAGTGTGCAGGAGTACGCCGTGGCCCAGTCCGTGTACGCAACGCCCATCTCGCGAGGTGCAAAACTTGGCTAAAGCCGTAGCGGGGTCGGGCTCCTTACTAAAAGCGCGCTCGACAATGCCGTGCAGATATCCCGAGCCGCACACCTTGGTATCAAAGCTTAGGGCCTCTTGGTAGGTATGGTGTTCAAGGGTTTCGTGCCCGATTTCATGCATCACCCCGTGGCAGCTGCGGGCCAGGGTTGGGTCTTCGGTAAGGCGTTTTTGGACAAAGGCGATGGCGTCCGGCGTGCCTTTCTCATCCACCAACTCAAGTGCTTGCCGGGTAAATACCTCGGTGGGTGATTCTGCTACCGGACCTGTTTTTGGCGGTAATAGTGGCCTGGTTTTTGTTGGATGCACGGCAACTACCGGCGTAATAACCTGCACGCCACTGGCAAGGGCAATTCCCATGCACACCAAATAGGCTAAGGCGCCAAGGCCAATTCCTATCCATAGTGCTTTTGGGGGTTTCATCCCCTTTATTCTATTTCATGAAGATGAAAAAGGCGAAGCTAGCGGATTTCTATCTCAAACGCCGGCACTCGCGCGGCAAAGTGGGTATCATGCGAAACGTAGATTAAGGCACCGCCAAACGAGGTGAGCGCCCTCTCCAGCTCCTCAATCGAAGGGAGATCGAGGTGGTTGGTTGGCTCATCCAAAATAAGTAGATTTGGCTCGTTGGCCAGCATCCGAATAATTTGCAACCGTGCCCGCTGGCCACCGGAGAGGTTGCGCACCAGCGCATGACCATCAACTAAGGGATTAAATAAGTAGCTCCCGAGGAGAGAATTGACCTGGGTAGTGGTGATAGGAATCTCTTCTTCTAGATAGATTTGTTCGATGGCGTCGCGCAGGGGCAAATCAAACAAATTGACCGGAGTTTCTTGGGAGTAAAAACCAATTCTTACATCGTCGTGCAGCTGTACGGTGCCGGCGGTGTGCAGGTTGGGCACCCAGACTTCTTCATAGGCACCGCGTATTGCCTTAAGTAGCGTGCTTTTGCCGGCACCGTTGCGCCCAAGCAACCGTACGCGGTCGCCAAACTTGAGCTTAAGATCTACTGGCTCAAACAGGAGGGTATCGTTCCAGCCTGCGCTTACTTTGCGCAAAATAAGGAGAGTAACTTCTTCATCGCGCTCCTTACTCGTGGCAATGTGAATATTCTTGGCCTTATATTTCTCGTAGCCTTCGAGCACGGTGGGGCTAACGGCGGCCAAGGTTTCTTGATCAATCCAAAAGACCGGCTTTTCTAGTCCCTGACTCAGGCTCTTAATCGAGCGAGTAATCTGCAACTCTTTGGTCTTAGCCTGATCCCTTCCTTTATCAGATTTAGCTGCTTGCTTTCGGTTATGGGCCGTTTGCAGCTGGCCCTTAAGTCGCGCCAGTTTATTCTGACCCTGCTCCCACTCTTGCACTTCGCTTAGGGTGCGATTAGCGTTTTGCAGAAGGTACTGGCTATAGCCGCCAATAAAGCGAACCAGCCTGTTTTCGCGTAGTTCATAAATCTCATCTACTAGCTCCAGCACATCGCGATCATGACTAACCATGCAAACGCTAGCATCGGTGTTGGCGAACCAATCCATAAACCGAATCTTGGCATAGCTATCCATGTGATTAGTTGGTTCATCCAGCAAGAGTACTTCGGCACCACTCAGCATGCAGCGACAGAGTTCCACGAAACGCCGTTGGCCACCAGAAAGGCTGGCGATGGTGGCGATAGCATACTTTTTGGCCGGTAAACCAAAGGCTTCTAGATATTCTTCGGCCTTGGATTCTAGTTGATAAAACCCCTGGTCACGAAAGCGTTCTTCGTCAGCAATATATACGGAGGCCTCATCGAGCGTGGGTGAGGGGTTAGCCTCAAAGTGCTGCATCCGCAGTTTAAGTGGCGTGTACTCGGGGACGGCAGCCAGTAAATACGCAAAAACCGTCCAATCGGCTACATCTTCGTGCTCCTGGGCCGTCATCAACAAGTTAAGATTGGGCTTGGTTTGGCGGGTACCATAAAACTGGTCATCATCGCCAGAAAGCAGGCGAAGCAGGGTACTTTTGCCCGTACCATTTCTTCCGAGTATGCCAACTTTGCGCCGGGCGGTGAGCTCGAGCGTGCAATGGGAGAGGAGACTGGTAGTTCCTATCGATTTTTCTTCAACATGAAGTCGTAAAAGCATGGCGGGAGTATAGAGGAGTAATCAAAAACGCGCCACCTGGGCGCATTTTGAGCGAGAAGGGGTAGATACCTACGTGGCAAAGCCAAGGGCCTCGAGGGCGGCAGGGCTATTTGGGCAGACGCGGTGGTGTTTTTGTAGGTTTTTAAACTGAGAAAGTTCATCCTGTAGTTGCTCTAGGATAGGCGCGGAGGCACAAGCCAGGCAGACATCTACCTTGTGAGACTGACAAATCGTAATAATCTCATTAAGGGCTTCAATGCCATCAGCATCAAGAGCAGTAAGATCTTTCAGGTGCAAAATAACACTGGTGTACTGACGGGCCAGGCCTTTTTCAAAGCGAGAAACATGCGCCTGGGCATTAAGGTAGATAAGCTGGCCGCGGATAGAGTAGGTAAGTACCTCGGCATCGCCACTTAACTTTCCAAGTTTGTCGCCGCGGAACTCATCAACCTTGCTGCCTTTTTTATCACCAGTCCAGATCTGTGCCGTGCCATGTGAAAGCTTTTCCAGGAAGATAACCGCACTTACCGCTGTTCCGATAAGGATTCCCATAATAGGATCGGTGGCAACCGTGATAGCTGCTACGGAAAGCGCCAGCCAGAAATTGAAGCGATCAAACTTCCACATGCGCTTAAAGTGGTGCACCTCTACCATGCGGGCTGCCACAAATACCAGGATGGCACCGATTACCGCCATGGGGATGAACTTAAAGTAGGTGATCAAAGCCCCAGAGATAATAGCGATACAAACCGAGCTAATAGCGGCAGAAGTAGAGTGGGTAGCGTGAGTCTTAACGTTGAGCGAGGTACGCGCCAGTGCAGCCGTGGCAGGGATTCCACCTGCCAAGCCAGAAGCGATATTGGCGAGGCCAAGGCCAAGCATTTCTTTACGCTCATTATGGCGAGTCTTGCTCATGGTGTCGGCAATTTTGGCGGAGATCATCGTCTCCAAAATGGCGACCAGCGCAACGCCGAAGGCGGCTACTACGGTATCGCTGACAAAAGCAAAATGAGGAAGTTGGATGATATTGCGGCCAAGATCGCCGTATTTGCCGGCAAGGGTTTGTAGTGGAAGGTGAATATACCCGTTAGTGGTAGCGTAGCCGAGTAAAATACCAATAGGAGAAAGGAGGATGGCGCCTGGAATCTTGGGTACCAGTTTAAGTAGGGCAAACATTGCCACTAAGAAAACTAAGAAGACAAAAAAGGTTGCGCCTGAGGTTTGGCCCACATGCTTAAGTGACTCACCTAGGTTGTCTATAAACTTTTCGTGCCTAGTAAGCCCGCTTAAACCAAGTGCGTAATTAAGCTGGTTAAGACCAATCACGAAGGCAACGCCCAAGGTAAAGCCCTGCATAGTGCTGCCAGGTACAAAAACCAAGAAGCGCTCTAGCTTAGCGAGGTAGGCAATCAAAATAATAAGGCCCGAAACCACCGCAAGGGTTGGTAGGGTATCGGCTCCATGGGCAATCGCGTAGGCCCCTACTAAACCAGAAAGGGCCCCAGTAGGGCCCACGATGTTAAAGTTACTGCCTCCAAAGAGCGCAGCAATAAGTCCGGCCCAGATTGCAGTGATGATTCCGGCAGTTGGAGTAGTTTGAGACGCAACAGCAAGTGAAATGGAGAGGGGGATAGAAACCAGGGAGACGGTAAGGCCTGATTTCCAGTTCTGCTTGAGGCGCTGAGCAATATCCATGTGAGCGGAAAGTGCGAATTGTTTGTAAATAAAAAGAAAGCGTAAGAAAGTCCCTCCGTTTAGAGCGACGCATCGGAATATAGTCTTCTTTTTTTGCTCCTGCAAGGGTCTTGGTGTGACGATTACGGTCAAGTAGTTGTTAATGCTTTGGAGAGTGGAAAAGTGAACCTTTTCTGAAACAAAAACGCGCCCCATACGAGAGGGCGCGGTCGTGTTTTTTACTTGTTGTGTGTCTCGACGTAGAGTACTTCTACGCACTTGGCTATCTCCGCCAGGGCCTCAATCTCTACCGATGAGAACACCGGCTGGTGAGACTGAGCCACGACCAAGGTCATCGGTCGATTCGCCATCTGGGTTGCAGTGGCGAGTAGAATTAATACTCGCACGAGCTCCTCGTAGCCCGCACAGGCTTCGAGAATAAACCCCTCAACGGAAAACAGAGCGAGCATCCCAACATCTATGGTATGGCCGGCTGGGCCATTCCATAGATAGGTGAGTCCGCGAATTGGCGCGCGTTCGTCCCAGTACTCACTCGGAAGGTCACCCCCAAAGTGAGTTCCCAGGTTTTCCGCAACGGTCGCCAGTCTTTTTTTAGAGACTTCTTGATGATTTGCATGGCTGCAGTCGAGTCGTCCACAGAAGTGGACTTTCGCCGCTTTGCACTCACCGGGATGCTGCACTAAGGATAAGGCTCCATATTCTAGTAGCTTTTCTGGATTGCGACTAAAAACTAGCGATCCAACCCGAGCCCCGCTCTTGATTCGAGGATCTGGGCAGGTAACAATTACCCGCCCCGCTGCATCTAGGGGCCAAGGGCAGATAGCCGCCTTTAGCCCTTGGGCAAGTTCAATTAAATAGGTATCTTCCAACCTTTTCCTCCTAAGGTACTTTTCCGCGCCGCTGGAACAGCGCAGAGACGAGGCTTGGTCTACGCCGAAGTTGCGTGAGTGTAAAGCCTTTTGCAGTTACCAAGCGTCCGCTGCAGGATAGTTTCCTGCTACCATAGGCCGTATGAGTTCACTACTTTCTGTTCACCCCGAGGTTTGGAAAAAGTTCCCCGGCATGCGTATTTTGCTTGTTTCGGGTGAAGGTCTGGTAAGTACCGAGCCGATTGAGGCGCTAAGTAAGGAATACGCCGCAGCGCAAGACGCCATTACCCCAGAAATGGTCGATCATCCGCACATCAAAGCCTGGCAGGAGGCGTATACCTTTGCTGGCATGAATCACAATAAGTTCCCGTGCTCGGTGGCAGCCATGACAAAGCGCATTGCCAAGGGTGGGCGAGTGCCGAGCATTAATCCGCTGGTAGATTTATACAACACGGTTTCTTTGCGTAACTGTACGCCGCTGGGTGGCTTTAACCTAGATGAACTTGAGGGAACTAAGCAACTCCGCCTTACCCGCGAAGGAGAAACCTTTTTGGCGCTTGGTGCTCAAGCTCCCGAGCCGGTACCTGCGGGAGAGGTCTGCTACAGCGATGAAAATGATATCATCACCCGCCAGTTTGTCTGGAGGCAGTCCGGAAAAGGGGCGATGAGCCCAGAAACCAAGCGCTTTGTGATCGTTTCTGAAATCCTGGGAGCCTTACCGGATGAATTACTAGAGACCGTGCGCTCAGAATTGGTTGATGGCCTTGCCCGGCATTTTGGCGTGCAGGCAACTAGCGAAGTGGTACAAGAATTAGAGGTTTCGCAGTAATGCCTCGACCGTACTAGCGGCAGTGGTATCCCAGCTAAATTGCTTGGATCGTTCTAAACTGGCAGAGGCCATTTTCTCACGGCGTTTAGGGTCTGTAATAAGTTGTTCAATCTGTTGCTTCCAGGCATCGACGTTCAACCCGTCATCGATATAGGCAACTGCCTCAGCGCCAAGTTCGGGTAATGGGCCAGCCTTTGCAACTAAGCAAGCGCGTCCACATTGCATCGCCTCAAGCAGAGGAATGCTCGATCCCTCGGCAAGGCCAGGGACCACAAAGAGGGTGGCGTTTTGCAAAAGCCAGAGTTTTTGAGCATCAGAAACATACCCAATGAGATGGATGCGATTCCTCGCTTCTTCGGGGAGGGCGGCAATCGTTGCGTGCACAGCCTCTGCTTTATCACCATCTTTTCCGGCAATAACCAGATTAGTTCCAGGGCACTCAGCCAGTGCTTGCACGAGGGTGATGAGGTTTTTCTTTTCTTCTACTCTTCCAAGATACAGTACAAACTCGGTGGGAACCGCAACGGCTTCTGGCGTACCATTGGGCAGGGCATTGGCCAAGAGTGTTGCAATAATACGCGAAGCGTCAATTCCCCAATAGTTTTGCACTTGTTTTTTGGTGGCGTCACTCGGGGTCAAAATAAGCGAGCTATGCTGGGCATTACGCTTGTGCAAAAGACGCAAACGTAACCGTTGACCAAGGGTAAAATAATCAGGATAGGGGTAGACGGCCAGATCGTGCACAGTAAGGGCGGTCTTTCCGCTATACAAAACCGGGAAGAGGCCCGAAGGCTCAAAAAAGAGATCAGGCTTAAGGGTGGTAAGGGTGCGTAGTAACCCGGTCTGACTCCAGAGCGGCTGATACGGCGAGTGTACGTAGGCAGTACCTGCGGGCATGTTGGCCGGAGGCTCGGCAGCATTTCCTATCCAGCTAACCTTCACGCCTTTTTCTAGGAGTAGTTTGGTGGCGCGGGTTACCACTTGGGCGGTGTAGTTTTCTACGCCCGTGGGTTGGGTTGCGGCTACGTGCGTAGCATCGATGGCCAAATGTTTCACTAATCTAGTCTAGCAGAACTAAAGCGACTACACTTGCGGCATGCAACTGATTCAAGAATACACGCTGGCCCATTCTTTGGCGCAAGAAGCCGGAAAAATCATGCTGGAGCACTTTGGCATAAATAAGCCATTCGAGCGAAAAGAGGATTCCAGCGAGGTGACCGCGGCCGATGTCGCCATCGATACACTGGTAACTCGCGCCCTGGGTGAGGCGTTTCCGCAAGATACTATTCTAAGTGAAGAGTTGGGGGTACGGGCGGGTAGTAGCGGGCGCAGTTGGGTGATCGATCCCATGGACGGCACCAGCAACTTTGCACACGGGGTGCCGCTTGCCATGTTTTCTCTAGCGCTAACGGTTGAAGGCGTGCCGGTGCTCTCTTTTTGCCTTGATCCCTTCATGAGTCGGCTGTTTAGTGCTGAAAAAGGAAAGGGTGCCTTCTTAAACGGCCAGCCGATTCATGTTTCAACTGCTACCAGTCTTACTAATGAAATTGTCCATCACGAGATTGCGCCCAGACCATGGCTCCCGGATGCCTCTGAGATTCCTGGCCGCCTACGTGGCATGCGCGCCAAGCGCCCGAGCTATTCGTGCACGGTATACGGTGCCTGCATGGTGGCGGCTGGTGGGTTCATAGGTAGTATTAACGCCACGGCTAAGCCTTGGGATGTGGCCGCTGTTGCCTTATTAGTGCAAGAAGCCGGCGGCAAGGTAACCAGCTTGGAGGGCGAAGACCAATCCTACGATGCCGAGCTGCGTGGCTGCTTGCTCACTAACGGTATTCTCCATGATGAGCTGCTTAGGTTGATTGCCTAGCCTGGTTTCGCACGGAGTACTATACTAAGTGCATGCGGCGCGAGTTTTTCTGGAATAAGAAAAGGATTGAACCGGGGAGTTATGAAGACCCCGAGGTGCTTGATTTTGAAGAATCTAAGCTACCGCCTCCCGATTTTGAGCAGTTAGCCGGATTTTTTTTCGATGACTTCCCGGAGGAAGGGATTAGTGTGGTTTGTAAGGATGCTTCGGGTAAGAATACGGCTTACTATCTTGAGGTAGTGGCCGAGTCTATTTCTGGGTATCGCCTAAAGACGATTAATCAGTCTACCAATGAAGAAGACTTGGTAGGGGTTTCTGACGTATCGCTACTACCCGGTAATACGCTGGGTTCCTTGGGAAAAGTGGTAAAGATGTTCCGCGAGCTAGATACTTCCAAGCGCGGATTGGGCGATCCGGATGATGACCAATACTATTTGGAATATAAAAAAGATGAATCTCACAGAGATTCCAATGGATTTGATCTGCGTGACCATGAAGAAGGCGGCATGCTCACCATGGGATACATAAAGCCCGACTCGGAAGGTAAGCCTGTTCGGGGAGAGTTTACCGTGCCAATTCTTCCGAAAGATGAGAATGATGCAAGGCATGGTGCACTTGGGGCTGGTTGGATGTACCGTATCAAGACGCCAGTTAAGCTTAATCAGCTTGCTTCAGCGTCTGAATACGACCCCTCTCGTCCCTTTATGCTTGGAGAGACGCTTTCCCCAAGAAATCCGATTGCTCAAGCAGCAGGCCTGAAAGACGAGGTAAAGATTGCTTACATTATATTTAATGTTCCAGGTTCCGCTGAGGCTGAGGAGGAGGTATTGGAGGCGGATGATGATACCGAGTTCGATGAAGGTAAGGGTGGGCAGTCTGGTTTGGGGGTTGAGGATTCAGAAGCTGTTTTACAGGGCTGGCCAAGGGTGGGTACCGGTACAGATCCAGCTCCTGAGCCAGTTTTGGCTGAGATGCCTCCGTCTTTGGTAACAGCTGAGTCGACTCGTCAGGGCTTAGAAAAAACTATTGCGGAAAGGGCTGAGCTTATTGAGGCAAAGAGAAGGAGTTTAGAAGAACCCGCTCGGCCGGTTTGGATTTATCCCGATATTCATGGGGATGCTGATAAGCTTAAGGAAACGCTAAAGAAAGTGCCGGAAGGTGTTCAGATTGGATTTGTGGGGGATCTGATTGATCGAGGCCCAAATAGTAAGGGTGTCTTAGAGATTGTAAAAGATTGGGTGGAAAATAAGGGGGCAAAGCTGTGCTTGGGGAATCACGAAGAGCTACTCCTTGTATCTCTTACTGGAGACATGGCCACTATGTTTAGTTGGTTAAGGCAGGGAGGTGCAGAGTTTGCAAGAAGTTTCGGAATAGTTACTGATGATCTTGAGGCTATGGCAAAGGCGGTTCTAGCCAGCGAAGAAATAAGGAGTTGGGCAAAGTGGCTCGTAAAGAATGCGCATATTTACCATGTAATTGATGATCAATTTATGGTTCACGCTGGTTTTCCTGTTGATATCAATGCTAGCCGTAAAATATATTTACCAGAGTACAAGGGCCTTCAGGGATTAGATTTACTGGATCACCTTGAGGAAATGCGCGAAGCTGCGGTTAGTACTGGAGATTTTAGGCAGCTTGCGTTAACCCTTGATGAGTTGGCTTCCATAAAGGTGAACGGCCAGAACATGACTCTTTCACCTCTTTGGACACGCCGATCTGATTTTGGTGACTTTAGCGATGGGGAGGCGGATGAAACCCTTAAAGTGCTTAATAGCCAATTGCAGAAAAAAGGGAGAAAGTCAGTCTCCCGAATTATTCACGGTCACACGAAGAAAGACGATGGACCTGTCTTGCTGGGGGCTAACAACTCCATAGTAAATGCCGATACAGGTTTCTCTTCCGGGTATCGCACAGGTGATGGTGGGAGGTATGAAAGTCTCTCTGGTGAGGTTGTATACCAATCGTTTAATACTGCAAAAACAAAAACCTCGGTCGAAGACCGCTCAGCTAGCCCTCTTCTCAAAAAGAATACTGACGAAGCGGTAATTATTAATCTTGAGATTGAAGAGCTGGAGCTGAAGCAGAAATCCGACCAATTAAAGCTAGAAAATTTGCCGCCTATAGAGTCTGAGAGGCTCCCCGATTCTGATTTTCAAGAAATGGGGTTCACCCTTGAGGTTACATTTGACCTTTCTACACTAAAGCCTGGAGATAGGCTCATTTCCACCGATCTAACTGGTGAGCAGCGCCTTCTAGTTGTTGAAGAGTCTAGATCCGGACTAGTTGGTTATACATTGGCGGTCTATAGCATTGAGGATATCTTCACTGGTGCGTTGCTTGGACATGTACGTATTATTGAGTCACCTAACGGCGGTGATCTAGAGATAGATACTGCAACAACAGATTTCCTCTTTAATTCGCTCGAAGCTAATGTGTGGGTAAGGCGGAGTAAGGCCGAAGAAGCTCCCCTTGATGAGCAAAGGACAAAAAAATCTCTTCGAATCCACAGCGATGAAGAACTTGCTACCTATGAAAATAAAAAAGAAGTTACCCTCAGTAGCCTAAGTCCTGGCGATCGCGTGGTAGTGGTCTTCCAAGACGGAGGAGATGTCACAATGAATATTGATCGCCCTGAAAAAGATAAAGATTACGAGATTCATTATCGATATATCGATGCGTTGTCCGGCGAGCTAGTCATCGCTACTGCATCCCAGGTGAAGGCCGATACTTTTGCAAAAGTGGTCGAGGGACTGCCTTTTGGCTTAAGTATTGGTGGAGCTGGAAGGGCGATTGCCCAAATATTTGTGTATAAAGATGAGTCGGAGGGTGCTCCTGAAGGACTAGTAGATTCCGAAACCCTCTCCGAGGCTCAGCTTACGGAACAAGGATTTAGCCTGGAAAAGATTGATCTTGGTAGCCTAATGCCGGGCGACGAGATAATTGCTGTTGATGTACATGGTGTGCAACGACTACTTAGCTTTAATGAGAGGTCTGCTGCTGGAATCCTCTATCTAAATGTTCGTACTGTTCAAGGTGGTGAGGTCTCCAATCGTGAAAATCTTATTTGTCTCAGGCCGAGTGGTGAAGCCGGCGAAGCATTTTATCCTGGAGAAACGAGTCCTGTCTTTACTTCCTTGCATCAGTCCGGTTGGGTAAAGCGCGCTGCGAGCAGGTTGCCTGACCTTGATTCTGAGCAAGCTGGAGAGGGCAGTGTTTCTGAGTCTTTTCTTGCCGCGGAAAAGGCGTTTCTTGATAACCTTTCGAACTTTCGTTCAATGAAGGCTTCTATGATAGGGGATATGATTGATGAGTTACCTAATTATCCGTGGGAAACCGAGAGTTTTTCAGGGGGCTTATTTGCCTTCATTGATACTCTGTTAGATGCCGAAGAGCAGGGCACTCTTCGTGAATTGCTTATTAGTCTTGCGGATAGCACTAGTGCTTTTTATGAAGAATGTAAAAAGTTTACCTTGCTTCATGTGCCGCCAGTCAGGCAGTTATTGAGTAAGGAAGATTATGCTGTACTCGACCAGGATAAGGCTATCCGCTTAAGTGAATTACTAAGAAAACTTTTAGTAATTCAGATTGCGTTTGATAAGCTGCTCGATCCCTTCGTCGACCGAGTAGAATAGTGCTCGGCTCTTCTGCCTATTTAAAACGCCCAGATTTCTGGGCGTTTTGTAAGGAGGAGGAACCCCTTCTTATTGTAATCAGCGGAGACGGGTTGCTATGGAGGCGTCATCCGCAGAGGCTGCCGGGAAGCAACAGGGGAGGGCGTATTGGTGAGTTGCGTCGAGGTGCTATGAATGGTTTGAGCGGTAAGGCGCAGGGCGAAAGCGAGTTTTGAAGACGCGTATCGGGTGGTGAACATTGCCGTGCGTTACTAATGAGATGGTGATGACGGGAGCTCAACCGTCACACTCTAAACGCTATGGCTACCTTTTTTGTTTCACACCACCGCGTTTAACCTTCTTCTTAACAACTTCTGGAGCTTCTTTCTTTGTTTGAATCTGTGCTTTTAGTTGGGCTAAGCCGCGCTTAATTCTGGTAGCCACGGTCGCCTTTGGTACCTTAAGGGTGGCAGCAATTTCTTGATATTCCATTTCTTCGATATAGCGCATGCGGAGCACTTTTCGGTACTCGGGCTTTAATCGATTAAGGAGGTTTAGTAGACGGTTTCCTTCATCTTTAACAATGGCAGCCTCCACGATATTTTCCTCACTCGGCAGGGAATTAATTAGTGATTCTTCTTCTAATAATTCGGGCACCACCTGGGGGCGGTGGCTCTTACGCCGCAGGACACTCATGGTTTGATTGCGAACAATGGTATAGATCCAGGCCGAGAACTTGCTGGGACGTTCCTCGAAGGTGGGGAGGTGTTCGTAGGCCTTGGTAAATGATTCTTGCAGGATATCTTCGGCATCTTCGCTGGCAGCGGGAGCGATTTTTCGGATATACGATAATAGGCGAGACTCGTACCGGCGCATAAGCGCTCCAAAGAAGCGAGGCTGGGTAACACTATCGTGAGCGAGTTGCTCATCTGGAATAGCCGGGTTAGCCGCAATCTCTTCTTCGGAGGGAATTTCTCGCTTGGCGAGCAGCTTAGGGCGTGTAAACTTCACTCCTCATTACTGACAGGGGGTGCTCTTAGTGGCAAGGGCGGGTGCGTAGGCTCCCAGATGAAACGCCTCGAGGGTACAAAGTTAGCTGGCAAGGTTTCCGGCTCCAGCGGGGAAGAATGGGACTTCTTCATCTTTGAGGGTGGAAACTCTGCTCCTAGGCGCGGTACAATGCGACTGTACATTTTACCAATTCCACAGCACTTTACATGGATCAGCTTCAGCAGCTTCTTCGGGGAGAGATTGAGACAAACGAAGAGGTCCTCCAAAAATACAGTCACGATGCCAGTATCTTCGAGGTGCGCCCAGAAGGAGTAGTCTTCCCGCGCGATGTGGAAGATCTTAAAACGTTGGTGCGCTATGCCACGCGTAAGACGCTCGATGGTGCCAAGATTTCGCTTACTCCGCGCACCGGCGGCACCTGTATGTCGGGCGGCCCCCTTACCGAAAGTTGGGTAGTCGATATGTCGCGCCATTTTAACGCTGTAGAAGAGGCCAATAAAGAGACGATGACCATTCGCGTAGGCGGAGGCACGATGCACCTTCAGGTTGAGGCGGCTACGCATCCGCACAAGCTGCTCTTTGCTCCCTACACTTCTTCCCGCGATATCTGCGGAATTGGCGGCATGATCGGTAATAATGCTTCAGGGGAAAAGTCGGTCCGTTTTGGTCCTACCAGCGCCAATGTAGAGTCGCTCAAGGTGTTATTGGCCGATGGCGAAGAGTACGAGTTTGGTCCACTCACCCGCGAGCAGTTGGCGGCAAAGTGCGCCGAGCACTCGCACGAGGGCAATATCTACCGAGAAATCGTCAAGCTACTCGAGGATAATGAATATCTTATCGACCGCAATCATCCTCGCGTAAAAAAGAACGCCGCTGGCTACGCTCTGTGGGAGCTATGGAACGAAGATAAAACCATCTTTAATCTTTCTCGGCTATTCGTAGGTTCCCAGGGTACGCTTGGGTTTACCACCGAGGCCGTACTTAAGCTGATCCCCTTTGCACCTGCTCAGCGCATGATTGTGGTGCCCATTACCGATCTTTCTCAGCTGGCAGAATCGGTGCAGACCATGCTCAAGTTTACGCCAGATACCTGCGAAACCTTCGATAGCAACACCTACGATCTTGCCAAAATCTATCATCCAGAAGATGCAGCCCGCGCGAATGCGGCTGACGGCAAGCATATGATTGTCTTTGCTATTTACGCCGGGCAGGATCAAGCCGAGGCGGATGCTAAGGCCACCGAGGCCAAGGTGGCGCTTGAAGGGCTGAGTCGCGAGGTTACCTGGATTGAAACTCCCGAGGCCGTAGAGAGCTTCCTGCTTATTCGCCGCAAGAGCTTTAAGATGCTGCTGGATCACCCTCATCCGGGTGAGCGCGCACTAGCCTTCTTAGAAGATACGATTGTGCCGATCGATCACTACGGCGAGTTCTTGGCAGCGCTTGAGGTAATTCTTGGCGAGTACAACATGACCTACACCTATGCCGGCCATATTGGCGACGGAAGTATCCGCTTGGTTCCGCTTTGTAATATGGAAGCGCCCGATGCAGCTGACCACATTATGGAGCTTTCCCGCCGGGTGTATGATCTCGTCTTTGCCTTTGGAGGGAGCATGAGTGTGGACCACAATGATGGCTTAATTCGCACAATGTTCCTGGAGCGCATGTACGGAAAAGAGATGGTTGCCCTCTTTGCCCAGGTAAAAGAGCTTTTCGACCCGCTCAATATTATGAATCCTGGTAAGAAGGTAGAGGGCGATGCAGCCTTTGCCAAGGCGCATATAGTGAAGAGCAATTCCCACAAGTAGCTTCAAGAAGGTATTCTGCACTTAAGCCCTAGCGCGATCTGGGGAGATGTGTTATAACCTTGCTGTTCATTACGCGCTTCTAGGGGGATTTTCCTGGCGGCGCACATCCCTAGCAGTTGCTTCGTGTCCACTACAGACCAAAAAGTATCTTTTGCTGATCTTGGCTTGCCAGATCAACTTCTTCAGCCTCTAAACAAAGCTGGATTCATCACCGCCACTACCATTCAGGCAGAGGCTATTCCTGTTGCCCGCGCTGGCTCCGATCTTATCGGAATTGCGCAAACTGGTACCGGTAAAACCTTCGCTTTTGGCTTGCCAATTCTCGAGAAGCTTCTCAATAACGATGAATGGGCCCTTATTTTGGCTCCTACTCGCGAGCTAGCGATTCAGATCGAAGAAAGCCTGCACGAGATTACTATTTATCTCCGCAACGCTCCTCGTACCGCTTGTCTTATTGGTGGTGTGCCAATTGGTCGCCAAATGCGCGATTTCGAGCGTCTTCGCCCTCGTATTATTGTTGCTACTCCTGGTCGTCTTAAAGATGTTCTTCAGCAGCGTTTAATTCCTTCTCTCGATAAAGTCTCTGTTCTCGTACTAGACGAAGCCGATCGCATGCTAGATATGGGATTTGCTCCTCAAATTCGTGAGGTAGTAAGTCAGACTCCTAAAACCCGTCAGACCCTGCTTTTCTCGGCTACCATGCCAGGAGAAGTTCGTCAGCTGGCTAACGAGTTCTTGGTTAATCCTCAAGAAATTGCCCTTGCATCTGCTGGAACCAGCAATGTAGATATCGAGCAGTGGCTATGTGTAGTTGAGCAGGATGATAAGTTTGAGCGCCTCGATCAAGTACTACGTACTGAAAAAGGTTCAACCCTTGTTTTCTCTCGTACTAAGCACGGTGCAAACCGTCTTACCCGCATGCTTCGCGATGCTGGCTACCAAGCCGAAGAAATCCACGGAGACCGCACCCTTTGGGAGCGTCGTCGTGCCCTTGATGGCTTCAAGCAAGGTATCCACCAGATTTTGGTGGCTACCGATGTAGCGTCTCGCGGAATCGATGTACAGGGTATTGCCCTCGTACTTAACTTCGATCTTCCTGAGACTCCAGAAGATTACGTTCACCGTATTGGTCGAACTGGTCGTGCTGGCCAAAAAGGTCGTGCTATTAGCTTTGTTACTCCTCAGCAACCTCGCGAGCTTTCAGCTATCGAGCGCCTAATCCGAAAAGAGCTAGCTACGCTAGACATCTCACTTCCTCGTCCTTTGTACGCTCGTGCAGGTGGCGGAGGTGGTCGTGGTCGCACCGGTGGTCGAAGTCGCTTTGGTGGCGGAGGTAGTAGTTTTGGCGGAGGCGGATACGCTCCTGCGGCTCCTCGCTCCGGCGGATTCAGTCGTGGCGGCGGACGCTTTGGCGCTTCCAGTGGTGGCTACGGTAGTAGTGCCCCTCGTCGCCCAGATCAGCACCCTGATCACCGCACCGATGGTCCAGAAGTAGGTCCAGGATTTACCTTCTCTAAGGCTCCTTCTCAGCCAGCAGCTCCTTCTAAGATTCGGTTTGATAACCCACGCCGCAAGGGTCCAAAGAAGTTTGTTGAAGGCGGATTCTAGAGCGTGATCTATTTTCCCCGCTAGGCCTGCGGCAAAGCCGCAGATACGCGGGAAAAATAATCACTGACAGTAAGAGAAAAGCCAGTCCGAAAGGGCTGGCTTTTCTTATGGCTAAAAGCCTAGTTCTCTAGAAGACTGGTTCCCGTCATGCTCTCAGGCGTCTTAAGTCCTAGTAAGGAGAGAGTAGTGGGAGCAAGATCGGCCAAGGTGCCCTCTGCGCGCACCTGATTGCCGGCTGGTGCACCTACAAGGATGCAGGGTACCAGGCTTAGGGTATGGGCAGTGTGGCGCTCGCCAGTGGCTTGATCAATGTTTATTTCGGCGTTGCCGTGATCGGCAGTTACTAGTGCTACTCCACCATTTTCTTGAAGGGCAGTTAAGACGCGGCCAAGTTGCGCATCAACTACCTGAAGGGCAGTAATGATAGCTGGCACATTAGCGGTGTGGCCGACCATATCTGGATTGGCAAAGTTAATGAAGATAAAGTTCTTACCTTCGTTAATTTGCTCGATGGCTTTATCTGCGATGGCTTCAGCTCGCATCTCTGGTGCTTGATCGTGCGTGGCAACATCTTTGCGGCTATCAAGCATTACATGTACCTCGCCTTCATGCGGCTTTTCTCGTCCACCGTTTAAGAAGTAGGTGGCGTGCGGAAACTTCTCCGTCTCGGCCAAGTGCGCCTGCGTAAGGCCAGCTGCAGAGACTTCGGCCGCTAGAGTAGTCTCGATGGTTTGAGGTGGAAAGGCTACGAGTACGCTATAGGTGGGATCGTATTGGGTCATGGTACCCACGAGTAGATCGAGCTCCTTAGCCTTTTCTTGCAAGCGAATAGTAAGTAGGCGAGCGCGATCTGAGCGGAAGTTAAAGACAAAACAGGCATCGTGCTTTTCGAGGGTAGTGGTCTTACCTGTTTCGTCTAGGAAGACGATTGGCTCGAGGTGTTCATCTACTTTATCGAGCTTATAGAGCTCGGCAACTACTTCTGAAGGCTTTTGGCGGTGTGATGGGGCGGTGCCGTGATAAATAGCATCTTCTACCTTGGCCAGGCGGTGCCAGTTGTTATCGCGATCCATGGCGTAATAGCGGCCAGAGAGGCTTGCAATGCGTCCGATTCCTACTTCTTCTAGTACTGCCTCAAGCTCTTTAAGGTAGCCTGATCCGCTTTGTGGAGCGGTATCGCGGCCATCGGTAAAGGCGTGAATGGCGATGCGGGTAACTCCTTTTTGTTTAGCAGCCCGAAGAAGGCCAAAAAGATGGCCGTGATGGGAATGCACTCCTCCATCGCTAGTCTGCCCAAAAATATGCAGCGTGCTGCCGTGCTCGGCAACGTGAGCGAAGAGGATATTGATGGTTTCGTTTTCGGCGAACGTGCCATCAGAAATAGCTTTGTTAATACGGACAAGATCGGTGGCTAGTGGCCGCCCGGCACCGATGGTGGTGTGGCCAATTTCGCTATTGCCCATCTGGCCCTCGGGTAAACCGACAGCTTCGCCGCTAGCCTGAAGGAGGGAGCGTGGATTGGTTTCCCAGATGTGATCGAATACAGGGGTTTTGGCTGCGGCAACAGCATTATCTTTAGCATCTTCTCGGTGGCCCCAGCCATCGAGAATGATAAGTGCAACTTGTTTGAAGGTAGGGTGGTTCATGGCCCGATTAGTGTAGCAGGCTAGGGAAAGAGGGGAAGGCTGTCTGGCTTCTTGAAATCTTTTGAAGAATATGCTAAACCCCATCCGTCACCAAAAATACCCGATACAGTCGGGTGCGGGGCAAGGAAATAAAAGATGAATGTTAATTATGCTGCCACATTACGTGCTGTACTCGCCTGTGCTAAGGGCCTGCTTGCCTCACCGACTGTAG
This sequence comes from Candidatus Berkelbacteria bacterium, assembly GCA_043751595.1. Taxonomy (GTDB): domain Bacteria; phylum Patescibacteriota; class UBA1384; order CAILIB01; family CAILIB01; genus JAYUZR01. The sequence goes on along the minus strand of JAYUZR010000042.1, from coordinate 12,348 downwards.
GAGGTTTGGCGATTAGGGTTCCAAATGATCAGGCTGAGGTAGGATCCTCCTGGATTACTCTTGAGGAGGGATTCTTTACGCAGGCACAGGCCGCTGAAAGACTTCTTCCTGAAGGTAAGTATCGGCAGATCACGGTTAAGGCTCACCAAAATATTGGCGGAGAAGATCATGATCTAGTATTTGTAGCTACGTTGGTTGAGGGTAGTAGTGGTAAGGCCAGTCCCTTGACCTGGGTTTGGCAGGCGTGGTTTACCGATGAGACAAGTCAGAGAAAAAGGGTCTTCTGCTGTAATGAGCTCAGTCCAGGAGTAATTTCGTTACCCTTTAATAACTTGAAGGCAACGGCGGTTACTTTTGAGCAAATGAAGTTAATTGGCGCACATCCCTCTGGTTTAGTTGAAGATAAGTTATTACGTGAGGCAATACTATTCGTTGAGGCGATGCTTGAGCTCTGTCAAAGGTAGGGCCAGGTAAATGAGGAGAGTCAAAAGAAAAGAGGACCGTCTTTGGACGGTCCTCTTTTGAAATCCAATAAATCCTGGTTTACGGCATCCGAACACCGAACATCTTCTTTTCAGGAGCTGGCTTGTAGGCGTTTACAATGTACTCACTCATGAACGGCCCAACTACATCACCGGTAGTGGCGTAGCGGTAAAGTACTGAGTTATAGGTGGCTGAGATAACGTTCGCCACACCAACACAGGCTAGGGTATATCCTAGAACTAGGAACCCGGTAATGGCGACAGTAATAATTGTTGCCGATCCGCTGAATACCTCAAGGGCGAGTGCCATTCCGCCCGCCATAATAATCACGTAGCCAAGAAGGGCAACTAGCCCAATGATGGTACCTGCGGTTGCATCGGTAATCATCTTACCCATCCAGGTTTTTCCAAAGGTATCGGCAGAGCGCTTTACCGCTTCGGCAGGGTATACTCCTTCTTCAGCGATAACGGGAATGACGAATACGGTTGCAAAACCCCAGGCGGTATCAGCTGCAGCAAATCCAAGCCAAACCAGGATCTTGGCAAAAAGAGGGGCGGCAAGCCCGCCGGTAAACTTCTCAATTAGCTCCTGGAAGAGATAGCGAAGGCCGGTAACGGCTGCGCTTAGAAGGCTCCAGCTCATGGCCTGACGACGACGCTCCCAGGCAAAGGCAAGGCATTCTCTAATGGAAACATGCCCGCCATTAAGCGCTTGTTTTACCCCGTGGTAGCTGGCAATGCCGGTACTTACGGTAAGATAAATCCAAACAATAAGGCTGACCGCAAAGATTGGCCAGAAAATGTAAGGATTGTAGGGACGATCGACCCATGCGGGAAGGTTGGATTCTCCAGCTAATACCACCTTAGAGATGTATCCGCCAAAGAAGGCAATTGGCAGTTGTACAAGTAAAAAGTAGATCATACCAAACCCAGCAAATGCAGCCTGAAGCCAAATAAGCTTAGGGTGACTCTGGCAAATAGAGAGGCCAGACTTGAACAAAGACCAACTCCGAGAAAAGGCGTTAGAAGCCATGGGTGTTATTTACGGCGCGGCTCAACGAGCTGCGGAAAGGTGAATAAAGTGTCGATAGAAACATCGAATAGTTGCGCTAGCTTTACGGCAAGCCCTAGTGACGGCATGTAATCACCCTTCTCGAGATAGGCGATGGTCTGCCGTACTACACCAACCGTTTTGGCGAGCTCTTCTTGCGAAAGACCGGCCAGGACACGGTGGTCTTTTAGGTTAGTAGTAAAGAGTGACATGGCCGCATGTTATCAATTTATTACAATATGTCAAGTATTTCTAACAAGTACACAATGTACCTGGATCGGGTATTATCTAGTGATGAAAAACAATCACACCAAAGACCAGACGATTCAGCCAGCAAGTTTACGCAAGCTTAACCTGGTAATGGGTACTCTCCACGCCCTACAGGGCATTATCATGCTTTCGCTCGCTACTGGGTTTAAGCTTCCACTCACTGTTGCTTTTCTTGATTTTAACCCAACCCTACAAAAACTCTTTTTAACAAGTAAGGAGATCGCCCAGGTGCCACTTGCCTGGATTATTGTTGCCTTTCTTTTCGTTAGTGCCATTGCGCACTTCTCTATTGCCACCTGGTATCGCCCAACTTACGAGAAAGATCTTGCCTTAGGTATTAATAAGGCTCGTTGGTGGGAATATACCATTTCGGCCAGCATAATGATGGTTGCCATCGCCATGCTGGTTGGACTGTACGATCTTGCAAGCTTGATTATGCTCTTTAGCTTGGTGAGTGGAATGAATCTGATGGGCTTAGTAATGGAGGTCTATAATCGCACTGAAAAGCCTAATTGGCTTGCTTACAATATCGGCTGCTTCTTGGGTATTATTCCGTGGCTTGTAGTGGCGATCTACTTTTGGGCATCAGCGCAGTACGGTGCGGGCGAGATTCCTACCTTTGTCTACTATATTTACGGTTCAATTTTCCTCTTCTTTAACTGCTTCGCAATCACGATGGTGCTTCAGTATAAGAAAGTGGGTAAGTTTGCTGATTACGTCTTTGGTGAGCGTAGCTATATTTGGCTTTCTCTTATTGCAAAAAGCCTACTTGCTTGGCAGGTATTTGCTGGCACCCTGCGTCCCTAGGCAGTTATTCACTACTAAGGTTGGTTTTGCTAGAGTGCGGGCATGAATACATCCCGCCTCGAGGCTTTTAGCGACGCCGTGATCGCCATCATTATCACGATCATGATTCTGGAGATTAAAGCTCCGGCTAGTGCCGATATTGCTGATTGGCGGGAGGTTGTCCCTAAGCTCGTCGCCTACGTTTTCAGCTTTATCGTGCTCGCAATCTACTGGAATAATCACCACCACCTTCTTAGGGCGACTAAGAAGATTAGTAGCAAGATTATGTGGGCAAATATGCACGTACTGTTTTGGCTTTCCTTGGTTCCTATTGCTACGGCTTGGGTGGGCGAGCATCATCATTACACCGAGCGTTGGCCCGTATTCTTATATGCGGTTGTTGGCTTTATGAGCGGAAATGCGTACTACCTCTTGAGTCGTAGTATTATCCGGGCAAACCCAACAAGTGAGATTGCTCAGCGCATTGGGCGGGATAAAAAGGGACTCATTTCTCAGGTCCTCTATACGCTAGCTTTTCTTTGCGCTTTTTTCTCACCAATTTCCTCACTTGTTATCTTGGGTTGTACCGCTATTTTGTGGGTGGTTCCCGATCGTCGCTTGGCTGGACTAGCGGTAGACTAGCTAGGAAATCCCGTGAATTTTAAACAGATACGATAGGTGTTTTTGCTGCTCGCGCTCAAATACCTCGCGGGACAAACCATACCTATCAATGATTGAGCTTATCTTGGTACCACCAAGGTAATGTGGCATTACAACGTATGTAGCGCCTGCGTGGTAGAGTTCGGCCGCTTCGCGGGGATCATCACAGGTAAGGACTACTACGGTATTGGGGTTAGCCGTGTGCACGATGCTCAGTAGAAGATTGCTGGTCACATAATGGGCGATATTGCAGACCACTACCTGGGCGGTAGCAAGATCGAGGTCGCCTAGGAGCTCGGGATTGCTGGCATCGCCAAAGAGGCAGGGAATGCCTCGGTCCTCAAGGTTTTTAATCATTTGAGGATCAAAATCGATTACCAAGAAGCGCTGCTCAAGCCGAATCAGTTCATCAACAAAATGCCTGCCTGCCTTTTTATACCCAAAAACAAAGATATCGTACTCGTGCTTAAGCTTTGGCTGAGAGTGATCGTTATGTTCCGCCTTGGTAATGTAGGGCCGTAAAAAGCGGTAAAGCTTATCGCTGTAGAGAATAAAGTAACTAGAGAAAGTAAGGGTGATAATGGCGGTAAGCGTAACCAGGCTCACAATTGGTTGGGGAATCATTCCAAGCTGGGCGCCGAGTAGCACCAAGATAAAGGAGAACTCGCTTACCTGCCCGAGCATCAACCCAGTTTTAATACTGGTTTCTGATCGATAATGAGAAAGGGCAGCGAGGAGGGTAGTAATAAAGGGTTTTCCAAGAAGAACAAAGAGGGAGAGGAAGAGGGCCGGTACGATAACTGTGTGGACATCATTAATACCAAACTGTGCTCCTAGAATGATAAAGAATACCACCACAAAGAAATCGCGAAGCGGACGCATCTTGGCAGCAATCTCGTGGGCGTACGGAGTGCTGGCTAAGGCAACACCGGCAACCAGGGCACCAATCTCTGGAGAAAAGCCAACCATACTAGCAAGGGAGGCAATGCCCAAGCCCCAGCCCAGGGTAAAGAGGAAGAGAAACTCTTGGGAAGCGGCAATAAGCGGTGCAATTTTTGGGACAATAAAACGAACAAGCAGCCAAATACCACCAACAAATAAGAATACTTTACTTCCCAGAAGGCCAAGTTGTGCCTGGCTGTGGCCACCGTGTGCACTACCTACCACTACTAAGGCTGCACTGGCGACAATATCTTGAAGAACCAAGATGCCAATGGTGATTTTGCCGTGTAGTGTTCCTAGTTGGCGCATATCACTTAACAGCTTGAGAATAACGATGGTACTACTAAGTGAAAGGGCGACGCCAATAAAGAGCGAGCTCATCAGTGAAAGACCAAAGGCAAAGGCGATGGTGCCACCAACTAGGGCAGTTCCCGCAATTTGGCCAATTCCGATAACAAGGGCCGGGGTTCCTACTTCTTTAAGAACCTTAGGGTTAAGGCTGAGACCAATAATAAAAAGGAGGAGCGTAACGCCAAGCTTGGAGAGTAGTTCAAAGATCTCAGCTGATTGAATAACATTAAAAACGTAGGGGCCAACCAAGATACCGGTAACAATATGGCCAATAATAAGCGGCTGCTTAATTCGCTGCATCGCGGCAGCCACAATAGTGGCAACAATTAGAACGAGGCTAAGTTCGGCGAAAAGATTCATGCCTCCAGTTTACCGCGGTATAGAGGCATGAGTCTATTCTCTATTAAAAGGCGGGCTCTTCGGTTGGCGGCGGAGTCTCGGTGGTTGCCTGAGTGGGCACTGCATCTCGGCCGCGAGGAATGTACGCATCTGGGCTATTTATCGCGCCGGCATCCAAGTTAATAGTAGGGGCGCTTGGCTCAACAGGTGTAGCGTCGGGATCAAAGGGAATGGGAGAGGAGCTGGAAAGAGGTGCAGCTGGCCAGCTGGTATCACCCGTGCTGGCTATATTAAAGTAATAGACTGCCCCACCAATGGTGCCAAGGATTACTAGTACTAAGAAAATGGCTGTAAGTCGTGTGCGCATACAGCAGGGTTACTCGAAGGGGGATGCTTCGTCAAGAGGAACCTGCTAAGGTGTTGCACATGGATCGCATTATTTTTCAAGAAGGAGAGGGTGCAGAGCGAATTACCGTTCTGCGTACCACCGATGCCTGGACTAACCGAGCAGTGCTCGAGCTTCGCTTACTTCGTCAGCGGGCTGCTGCTCAGTATATTGATGACGGAGAGCCGGCCTATCGCTATCTGGTTCACTGGAGGCACTTGGCGCACCTTGTTCCTAGTACTACCGAAAAGATACTCCTATTAGGAGGTGGTGCTGGTGTTGCAGTAACCGCGATGTACGAGATGTTCCCCAAGGCGCACTTTACCGTGGTAGAGCCCGATGGCCGTCTGCAGGCACTGGCCGAGCGCTATTTCTCTTGCCCTACCGAGCGAGTTACTTGGCATACAATGACGGCCGAGGCATTTATCGAACAAGATAAAGGACCTAGGTATGGCCTGATATTATTCGATGTTTTCGAGCCTACGTTAGTTGGAGATGATGGGGGAGTTGTTCCGGAAAGCGTGCATGATCAGCGCTTCCTACATAAACTGATGGACCGCATGCTTCAGCGCGGAATGCTTCTGCAAAACTATATTGCTACCTGGAACGAGCTGCGGGGCGATCTTCGCTCACTGGTGCAGCGTTACAAAAAAACTGGACTTACCATTACGCCGTGTTTTATGACCCGACTTAATCGACCAGGCGAACGGCAGAATATTGTCCTTGTTGGTGAGCGCAGGCCCGAGATCGCGCTCAAGCGCAGACTACTTGCGCACGGCCTAACCGATACCGCTCAATCAATCTTTGAGGAATGGTCGTAAGTCGACGCCTACTTGTAGCACTTGCCCTGCTCGCCACGGTAGCCGGTTATTTCTTGGGTCGAGGTATAAGGGGTAGTTAATCTACTGGTTCTGTAGAGCGGCGGAGGAGCGCAACAAACCCACCGGCACCAAGGCCATCTTGAGGAGAGTGGCGGTAGCAGGGTTCATCAAGAAGCCAGCTCCTAATGCCTGCTTCTTCTAGATGAGGAACAATTTGAGCGGTAAACTCGGGGAAGCGACGTAGAAGCCATTCTACGTTTTTCTCATTTTCTTCGCGAGCATAGGTGCAGGTCATGTAACAAAGATAGCCACCGGGCCGCACAATCTTAACGGCGTTAGCTAAGATGCGGCGCTGTCGGGTCATATTAGCAGCAACTACGTGGTCCAAAAAAGCACCTTCGGCTTCATCGCCCTTGGCGAGTAGAGATTGTCCGCTACAAGGTGCATCGACCAACACAATATCGGCGAAGTTTGGGTACTGCTTGCTGAGTGAATCCGGATCGCGCTGCACTACTTCTGCTACTTCTGAGGCACCTGTACGATTAAGGTTGGCATGCAACATAGCGTGCCGCTTGTAGATTACCTCGTTGCAGACGAGGAGCTCGGGGTTAAAAGCTCTCCAGGCAAAGAGCGCTTTGCCACCAGGTGCTGCGCACATATCAAGAATGGTCTCGATTGGTTCGGTGATGGTGAGGAGAGAGGAGGCCGAAACAACTGAGGAGAAATCGAGTGAATAGAGGTGCCCTGACTCATGTAGCGTGTGCTTACCGATACTTGTGTCGGTATCTTTAAACACTTCAACCCAATCTGGTTGCCATGCCAGGGCAGGTAGGTTTTCTGGTAGGTTGCTAGCCGCTTCTTTTGGCTTGCACCAAATTGCTGCTGGCTTCGAGCTATTGGCGGCCATTACCGCCTGGGTAAAGGCTTCTTGCCACGAAACATCATCCTGCTTTAACCGAAAAGCAGTCCTTCGGACCATTTTTTCAATCTGGGCCGGGCGGGGAGTGTGACGAGTTTGATTGCGTGATTGCATATACCCACTAGAACCAGAAGCTCATCAAATGAGCAATATGGTAGCATAGAGCTATGCGCATCCCTCATTTCCTGAGAAATCGGAAGGTTAGGCTTCTTTTGGTGGCTACTCTACTTGCAGGTCTCCTGGCGCTCATCGCCAAGGGGGTATGGCTCAACTACTACCAACAGCGACCCGAGCTTGATACTCGTAACCTGGTCACCATTTCAGAAGTGGGAGTAATAACTCAGTACAATAAAGAAATTGGCCAATTACTTCTCCGAAATAAGCGTGTACAGGCATCGCTCAGAGTTCAGTCATTTGGGGTAGGAGCAGTTTGTGAGCCTCTCCCTATTACTCTAGCTCTGCCTAATGGAGTAGTGGTTAATACGGTTGCCATCGATTACTCCGGAGGAAAAGAGCGCATCTCCACCCGTCAGTTAACCGAGCGCCGCCTTGAAATAACGTTACCCTGTACTTTTCTACCAGATCACCCAATCCTTACTATTTCGCTTCCTACTGGTTCAATTAGACTTGGTCTAGTATCGTATATTCGATCATGGCTTCTCATATTCGCGCAGTAACTGGGTTTGGAGTGGTGGTAGTCGCTGGTATTGTCCTTGGTTTTTTTATGATGAATGCCTCCAACATTCCCGTCCAAACCAAGGCTACGGCTGCTGCGGTTCAGCCTGTTATTACTGGTGCTCAGTACCAGCTTTTTCGGGATTACGCTCCATCTAATCCAGAAAACAAGAGAATAGTGTACTTTTTTGCCGCACCTTGGTGTCCCACCTGTCGTTCGGCTGATGCCGAGTTTAAAACTGAAGCTCTGAGCAAGTTGCCGAGCGATGTGGTTATCGTAAAGGTTGATTTTGACTCAAACAAAGAACTGCGCAAAAAGTTTGCCATTAATTATCAGCATACCTTTGTTGAGCTCGCCCCCGATGGGTCAGCAAAACAGGTTTGGGTAGGGGGCGGGGTTACAGAAATGAATCAAAAGCTAGGGGTATAATTGGGTATTGGAGAGCATGTCACCCCGAGGTCACGAAACTTGCGCTAGTATCTAGCGCATGGAGGCTCAAGAACCGCTTATTCTTATCGTAGAAGATCATCCCGCAACGGCTGAGGCGCTTACCCACCTCCTAAAAGGGCTGTATCAAGTTGCACATGTGGGTACCGGAAACGGCGCCCTACTCTTTTGTAAAAGAAAAACTGTTTCCGCCGTCATCCTCGATCTCGGTCTTCCAGACATCCCCGGCACGGTAGTTATTCAGCGGCTGCGCGCTGCAACTGTTACTCAGCCTATTTTGGTGATAACTGCAGAGCACTCGGAAGAGATTGCAATTACAGCGCTACAGCAGGGGGCGGATGCCGTCCTCACTAAGCCACTGCGCAAAGAGGTTATCCTTGCTCAACTTCAGGCCTTAGTCCGCCGGACTAACCAGAATAGCCAAGAAAACGTACAATCAACCCTTCTTCATCACGAAGGTATCCTTTTCGATGATCTTCGCAGTGCTATTTCTGTAGGGGGTCGATGGGTATCCCTCCGTCCCCGAGAGTTTGCCATCGTACAGTACCTGGCCCGGGTAGATCGAGTTGTCTCCAGGCAAGAGATTCTTTCCCAACTTCCACCAACCATGCAGGGTTCGCAGGCGCAAACTGTAACGGTTCACGTAAAACGCGCCCGAGATCGCTTTCAGCAAGAGCTCGGGCGCCCTCTAGTTATCAGCGCAAGAGGAGCGGGCTACTACTTTGATCCTCATCCACGAGCAGTTACCCATGTTTACGAGAGATAGCGAAAACATATACTGGCCGCTTCCAAAGCTTATTTGGCCAAATCATCCCGCTGCCGATCAACGCAGAAAACAGTTCGTGCTTCATGTCTTATTGCTTGGTTTTTTAGCTATTTCCCTCTTTTCTCTTCTCTTTACCGTGTACGAGTTTGCAATGCGTGGCGGTTCTTGGCACCTCGTCATTCTCGCTATTTGCGTATTTGTCTGTTTAGGGATTGTCGCACTCTTCATTACTAGTCTAAGAGGTAATCATATCGTCCCAGCAATTGTGGCGGTTACCAGCCTTTTTATTATTAGTCTCTGTCTTATTCTGCGCTGGGGTATCTTTGTGCCAAGCGCCTTAGTTCTATTCTGCTACGCAATGCTAATGGCCAGTAGCTTATTTAAGGCTAAAACGAGTATGCTTGTCGGCACTATCGCGGTGGTAATGATCGGCATAACCCAGGCACTGCACAATACGGGCAGTATACATCCCGATCTCACTTGGCAGACCCAGGCGCCTATGGTGGGTGATGCTATCTCGATGGGCTTCCAACTTCTTCTTATCGCTTTTTCGGCCTGGCTTACCACTGCGCAGCTGGAGCATGCACTAAAAAGGCTTGAAAAATCAGAGCGGCTCCTCCGGGTGGAGCGCGATCAATTGGTAGAGACGGTGGGGGAGCAAACCATTCAGCTTGGTAGAATCGAAATGACCTACGATCTAGAAATGGCTCAACTCCTCGAGTGGGGCAGGAGAACTTCTGCACTAATGCACGATATTCTTAATCCCATTAATGCCGCTTCACTTAACCTCCAGCTCGCCGAGGGTGGGGATGTTATCCGCCTCGAGAAAGCGCAGGAAGCCATCAAAAGTCTCGAGGGTATGGTCACCTCTCTACGCAGCCAGGTAAAAAACGAATACCACTCAAGCGAGTTTAGTCCCTACGAAGAAATAGAGAGGGTTATTCAGCTGCTCGAATACCGCTGCCACGAAATGGGGGTTGAAGTACGACTAGAAGGAGATGCAGACGCATTCTTTGGCCCCAAGGAGCGCTTTACTCAGGTTATTTCCAACTTACTCACTAACGCCATCGATTCCTACCAGGGCTCCAAGCGTAGTATTCGCGAGCGGTACATTCATGTCGTGCTGCGCAGAGACGGCAAATGGCTCTACCTTACCGTCCAAGATTATGGCTGCGGTATGACATCAGAAGTACTGCGCGCGGTCAGTAGGTTCTCCTACACAACCAAAAAACACCGCGGCGGTACGGGTCTGGGGCTCACTATTGTTAATACTATCGTCGAGAAAGAGCTTGGCGGTAAAGTAACGGTAAGCTCCCAGATTAATAGCGGTACGCTTATCTCGGTGGTTATTCCACTTAATCCTAGCGCTAAGAATGGCGGAGAGATTGGTCTTGCGCAGTAGTTTGTTCGTATCTTTTTCGGGTTGAGTATGCTACTTTTCAGTAGTATGTCTCACTCCGTTATTCTTGTTTTTTGGTACGCACTGCTCACGGCAGTGGCAACTGGCCTTGGTGCATTGCCTTTTTTCTTTCTCAAAAAGGTTACGCCCAAAGCTGTTGGTGTCTGCAATGCACTGGCCTCAGGCCTTATGGTTGGCGCTTCGGTGCAACTTATTGTTGATGGCGCCCGGATCAGCCTGATGCGGGTAGTGGCAGGGCTTGTAGTTGGGGGTCTCTTTATTTTTGCGGCTCACTACATTCTCGAGAAAAGAAATATCGATGCCGATCCTGCCGAGCTTGCTGGGGCAAACCTGCGCAAGATCATCATGATCATCGCCATCATGACGGTCCACTCCTTTGCTGAAGGAGTCAGTATCGGCTTTGCTTTTGGCGAGACGCAAGCCTTTGGTATTCTCATCGCCCTCGCTTTGGCTATTCATAATATCCCAGAAGGCCTGGCAATTAGTGCGGTAATGGTGCCAAAGGGCACCTCTGTTTGGAAGGCAGCGGGTTGGAGTATTTTCAGTAGCCTCCCACAGCCGATCATGGCTGTTCCAGCCTTTCTTTTTGTAAGCACCTTTGTGGTATTCTTGCCCGCAGGCCTCGGTTTTGCAGCTGGAGCCATGTTCTGGCTTGTAGCAAAGGAATTACTACCAGAGGCTAAGGAGCAGGTTGGGGTCAAACTTACCTATAGCATCGCGGGAGTTTCGGCCTTCCTTATGTATTTCTGGCCTGTAGTTGTTAACTGTTTTTTTAACTAAGAAGATGATAGGAATTAATCATGCCGCTATTGCGCAACGCTCGGGTGCGTATATCCAGTTGCACCCGCAATTGCTTTGGCTTGGTTTGGTTGCCACACTACCTGGCTTGGTGACAGCTACATCCGGCAGCAGGGAGATACTAAAGCAGTATGCAGCTAGTCCTGTGGGCTTAGTGGGTTTGCTTTGCCTTGGATTAGCCTTGTTGCTCATTGCTAACGCAGCTCTTGGTGCCTTGGTGCGCTCTACCCTGGTATTTGAGCAAGAGCAGGCCAGACTAATGCCTCTAGCCGCCCTTAAATTGGCTGGAGCTCCTATCGCCCTACCGCTTACTCAGCTTCAATTAGTAAGCTGGCTTTTTTCACTTCTTACTCTGGTGGTTGTGCTCTTTTTGGGAGGCTTACTAATCTTTGCTGTAGCCGGTACAGCGACTATCCCAGGAAGTTTTGAAGCCCTTTTTACCCTGTATCCTGTACTATTTCCTTTCTTTGTACTGCTTTCGGCTGTGGCTTTAGTCGTGTTGGTAGTTTTGGCGGTGCAACGAGAATTGGCGGTTCGAGAAATTAGCTTCGAGAAGGCTGGTGTACTTGTCAGTCTTCGGCGCGCAACCGCCATGCTTCGTAGCCAGACGCCACTTATCTTCTGGGCATTGCTCCAGTGGCTACTTATCGTAGTGGGTATTTCACTTGTATCGACCATCGTTACAGATCCCTTGCAGTCTACTGGAGTTAGTCTTATTGCTTCTGGGATCGGTAGCATTCTTTCCTGGTTTAGCGAAGCACTTATCTTTAGCTTTACGGCTATTTACTGGACACTGCAGTACCGAGCTCTTCGCTACCTGGAGGTGGTTACCCTTACTAAGCCAGAAGAGCGGGGTTAAGAAACAGTCTTAGCTGCTCTAGCTTTGCCGTATCTCGGGCCGTGGTACTTGCCTCATGTAGGCGGTGGGAGGCGCGCTCCAAGTCTTTAGCTGAAGAGGCAGGGGCTTCTCTAGTGGAGCCTTCGGCCCTACTAGTGCCCAGAGAAATCTGCTCTCCTAGGTAGCTTGAGCCTCTTTCTTGTTCAGGCTGATTAGCTACCTTGATAGTCGTCTTTCCAGCACTATCTCGGTTAATAGTGAGCATGGTTACTCCGCGCACCCAGGGTGAGCTTAGTAGTTCTTCTGATACCTCGACGGTACATGAAGGGAGACTTTTCTCTACTTCCTTCTTGAAACTTCCGAGTGAGTCACTATTACTTGCAAGAAGTTTGGCAAT
>JAYUZR010000041.1:0-3168 GCA_043751595.1 Candidatus Berkelbacteria bacterium | reverse complement strand
GCGGAACTCATTTTGCTTTAAACGCCATTCCACTTGGTGGCTATGTAAAAATTGCTGGTGAAAACGATGGGGTTGATGCTGTTCCTGAACCAGGAACTTTTCGGGCCCGGCCAATCTGGCAGCGAATAGCGGTCTTGCTCGCTGGTCCGGCCATGAACTTTGCCTTTGCCTTTTTGGCGCTTATTTTGGCGTATAGCGTTGGCTATAGTTATTCTCATCAACAACTTTCCAAGATTCCTGGGGCCAAGGTGCTTTCGCACGAGGTATTATTAGTTGCTAAGCAAGATACCTCTCCAGTAAAGGCGGCGCCTGGCAGTAGCCTGCTTGGGATTCGTGCCAAGGGTGAATCTGGATTTGCTCAGATTGAAAACCCAGCTTGGCTGGTAACCTACGGAAAACAGCAGCAAGTAAAAGGCCAGCTGGAGCAAGAATTATTGGTGCGTGGGCCGCTTAAAACTGATGCACAAGAACTAGAGGTGGTTACACTGCATGCCACCGGTCCAGCTTTAGGAGTGCTGATTGATAGTACCGAGGTAGTTCGTTTGCCGGTAGATCAGGCGGCTCGCGTGGCGGGGCAGGAGGTAGTCTTTATTATTAAAGATACTTGGGGCTCGCTGAGTGGCTTTGTTTCTGGGGTGTTCCACGCCAAGGTTGATGAAAATATCTCTGGACCGATTGGGATTTATCAGGCTACCGATGCGGCAAATAAAACTGGCGCAGGTGCCGTATTTTGGCTGATTATTATTCTTTCGGTAAACCTTGGTTTACTAAACTTGATGCCGCTCATTCCGCTAGATGGTGGGCGGGTAGTATTGCAGATTCTGGAGCGCTTTACTGGGCGCAGTATGGCCATGAAGATTGAGCATACGGCCAGTATTGTGGGAGCAAGTTTGCTGGCGCTTCTGATGTTGATTGTGACGGTAAAGGATGTGATCAAATTGTTCTAGTTTGATTTTTGTATGTCGAATGGCCCCGCACTCACTGAGTGCGGGGCCATTATGTTTACTGAACGTGCGGGACCGCCGGCCCCATTCCGAGGCTGCAGGTGGCCTTTTCACCAATAACGCCGGTGTCGTAGTGCCCCTCGGAAGAGCAGATGGGTATTTCTTTTCCCTTAAAAAGTTCCTCTACCGATGGGGGAACAGCGCCATCTTTACATCCAGTTTTGAGGCACCAGCTCTCTTTCTCTACCTCAATCATTCTAAGATTCGAGATGCAGTTGCGTGCTCGGGCTTCTTCACGGGCCCGAATAAAGTTGGGGACTGCGATTGCCACTAGGATCGCAATGATTAATATCACAATCGCTATTTCGATGAGCTCAAATGCCCGTCTCTGTCTTTTCATATTTTCTTTTCCTTCTACCAAAGCTTGCCTCCCATAAGGTTGGCTTGCAGTGGTTTAATCAAGAAGTGAGTGCAAAGTCAAACGAGCTCAATCTTTCTTGACCCAAGACGATTCGACTATCGAAGGCTTTGGTTACTTTGTCACGATGCATTCATCAAAACAAAAGGTAACGAACGAGGATGCAACAGCGCGGAAAAGTTTGGCTCATCACCGGCATTAATGGAGCTGGGAAGGGCTCGGCAGGGCAGCGGGCGGTAGAGCTACTGGCCGAGCAGGGGGTGGTGGTTTCGTATGTGTACGGGCCAGGCCTCTCTACGGCAACCAGGTGGATGCAGCAGATCGTGTTGGATGAGGTGATTAGTCCGAAGGACCGTTTTGCCCAGGCCCTGCTCTACTTTGCGATTCATGCCGAAGTGGCGGCTACCTTGGCAGTGCGGCTGGAACGGGGGGAGAACATTCTTCTTGATCGGGGACCGGAAACCACCCTCATCTACAATGTGCTCGAGGCCGGTCTTGATGAAAACCAGGCCTTACTCAGTACTTTTGCTCAGATTCGAGACACTCTTGCTCCGGCGCTTACGATGCTGCTCGATTTACCGGCCGAGGTGGCTCTGGCCAGATCTGGAAAGCAAAAGATTACGGATCAGTTTCAAACGGTTGGAATGGAAAAGTATGAACGCAGGAGAGAATTGTATCGGCAACTTGCCCAGCAGGAAAAGGGCTGGGTGATGGTTGATGCCACTAGGCCACTTGAGGAAGTGGCGAGAGAGGTGGCTGGCTTCATGTTGGCAACACTCAAGTAAAACAGAACGACCCTCGCGCGGTGCGCGAGGGTCGGTTCTTTTCGGTTAAGGAAGCCGATGTCGGAAGGGAAGCTTCTCGTTGTCGTAGGAGCAGCTGGGCTCATTGCCCACATCTCCGATGATGTATTTCCCTCCGTCGGGGCAGAGCGGCATCTTCTTCAGGTACTGTTTCTCTTCCAGATACGATGCTGTCGGTCCCATCTCACCGGATTTAGCCCGGTTATCCATCTCCCATTGGGATTTGGCGGAGTCGATCTGCTTGAGGTTGGCGACGCACTCCTTGGCTCGGCTCTCTGCCTGAGCCCGAAGAACGTTCGGGATGGCAAGGGCAAGCAGTATCCCGATGATCACGATGACTATCGCGATCTCGATGAGTGTAAAGCCTCTACGGGCTTTGGTGAAAAGCATGAAAATCCTCTTTTCTTTTTTCAATGAGCGTAGCGCTTCATCGATTACGTGTGTTTAACCATGTGGGGTCTGATAGGTCAAGTCTTAATCGCTGTGGGTTTGTAGCGGACGGCGGAAAGTAGAACGACCCTCGCGCGGCGCGCGAGGGTCGGTTCTTTCAGTTGCTGCTCATTTTCGCAATAGGAGGAATGGTGATTAGCCATGTCTTTCTGGGTCTTGAGTCCCAAATAACATATCCGTCTTCGTCATGCGTGGGCGCACTGTTTACGTTGTACCTTTTTTGATAATACCCCATCCGAGTATCTATCTTTTGCCGAAGAATGGGAAAGGGATCCGCTGAGGTTAAGCATTGAAGCAGGCCAACTTCCTCGCAAAAAACGATAACATGGGCTTTTTCAAGATCCCCTATTCGAATTGATATACAGGTCCGGTGGATAGCTTCAGTATCCGTTGTTGATCCGAGCAGTACCCAAAAGCTACTACCAGGCTCTGCTCTGTTTTCTGCAATTGGTTCATACCAATGAGTGGGATGAATTAGTCCTTTTGCTTGCTGAGTAAGTGCACGTGAGGTAAAGCTAGTATTGTCTGGCTCTACTCGAATGAATAAAGGCCC
>JAYUZR010000040.1:0-20951 GCA_043751595.1 Candidatus Berkelbacteria bacterium | reverse complement strand
AAGCGGTTGGGTTCGGCAAGAGCACTAAGGGTTGCTGCTTTCACAAAAACGATAGTAGCAGGCTTATATATTCCTGTAAAGGAATATATAATCCCTTCTCTATGCAAAACAACCTATCACCCCGTGCCGGCTGTGCGGTATACTTAGTGCATGACGGCTCCAACGAACCAGTCCGTAGGGCGCCGAAAGTCATTCTTTCGGCCGGCTCTTAGTGTTAACTTGATCGTATCCAAGGCCCCGTTTCTTGCTACAAAAAAGGCAGGCATCTACTCGCTTACTACTGTGTTGGCCTTAAGCGGGTTGCTAGCCGTGCTCATCCCAAGAAGTACTCATGCTGGGCAGAGCTTTTATGCCGACTGGAATTACGGTAGCCTAGACGCTAATAATACTCTTGGTTCGGGGGCGTTTTCCTATGGTGCTCGTACGGCGACTATTACTACGCCAGGCTACGGCGGCACCGGCGGAGCACTAAACGTGGGTCCGTATCAAACAGCAAAGTATCAGGCTGGTAGTAACATCTCTTCAGATAAAGGGGAGATTTCTTTTCGCTTTACCGCCCCCCTTACTACACCCGCCTACCCACCAATTGCTAAAGGATTGTTTTCCTATACCGCTGGTATTACCTATAACTCGGTGACTGGAAAAGTCTCAGTAGTAGATACTACGTCAAGGCGAGTGATTACTACTACTATGGATGGCACGGGCTGGACCAGTGTAGGTACTGGTGATCATGTTAGCAGTACTGGTCAGGGTACTTTTAGTGGGCCGTACCCAGTTGACCACGATCCAGTAAGTGGTGATCTATTTATTGGAGATGTAAGTAGAAATCAGGTGATTCGTATGGCTCCAGATGGCTCCACCTGGAGGGTTGTGCTCACCACTACTGCTAGCCCTACTGATGTGGATTATGATCCAGTCAGCGAGGCTCTCTACGTGCTAAGCGATGACAAAGTAATAAAAGTACCTGATGACGGCTCGGCCACTAGCGAAACCACTGGATTCTTAGGGGGCTCAGGCGCCGCTACCTCTGTCGTGTATGATGGAGTAAATGATTGGTTATATGTTGGACTCTACTCTTCAAGTAAAATTGTTAGATTAAAGCTTGATGGTAGCTCACTCAGCTCCTTTGGTGCACCAGGATCTGGTGTTAATCAGTTTGATTTTCCGGTAATTGGCGACGTTAATTCTTCTACCGGAGATATCTATATTGCCGATACGTATAATAACCACATTGTTCGCACTCGCATGGATGGTTCGGTCTGGCAGGTACTTGGCACTGAGGGTAGGGGCGATAATCAGTTTACACAGCCTTTCTCTGTCGCTTTTAACCCTGCCACTGGAGATCTTTATGTAAGCGATAAGGATAACCATCGCATTGTTCGCACTCGCATGGATGGGTCGGTTTGGCAGTCTTATGGTAGTTTTCTGCCGGTAGATATTTATACCGGACTCAATAATGTACTTAAAGGTGTTCCTGGAACTGATCAGGTTTTCGGTGCTAGCCAGTCCAATACTGGCCCAGTATTGGCGGATATAAATCGCGGACAACCCTGGCGATATATGGAGAATCCTAATTACGAAGATGGTCAGTATAAGCTTAAGGGGGTTGATACGGCAGATTACGACTCAAATACTGGGTATTTTTACGCAATTGATAGGGTGAATAGCCGAATTATTCGCTCTAACTTTGATCAAACTGCTTGGCAAGAGATTTCCTATACTAGCGGGAGCGGTAGCTGGCAACTGGGAAATGTACTATACGGACTAGTATATGATCCCGGTAGTAACAGTCTCTATTTGGCAGATATGGAGAACACTCGAATTATCCATTTTAAGATGGATGGTTCGCTTTGGGAGGTGCATACTATACCCGGAGTTTCTTGGGACTGGGAGGGTTCGGGTGGTCTGCAGGATCTTGAGTTTGATGCTGCAACCGGAGATCTTTATATTCTAGATAAGGGAAATGGTAGGCTTATCCGCACTCGCATGGATGGTTCGGTCTGGCAAGAATATGGCTCGTACGGTAGTGGAATTGGTCAGTTTAAGGGTGCGGAGAGTTTCTCTCTAGATCACGTCACTAAAGATTTGTACGTTGCCGATACGCTTAATAATCGCATTGTCCGCACTCGCATGGATGGTTCGGTCTGGCAGGTGCTGAATAGTCAGGCATTTGAGGGGTATATGTCACTGAATCAGCTGAAACAGATTTACTACGACCAAGTGGCTGATAAGGTTATCGTTGCCGGAACTACTTATACGCATCGGGTTAAGATGGACGGTTCCTTATTTGAAACTATGCGTTCGCCATATTCTGGTGGCGAGCGCACAATCCTGGAGACAACTTCTCCATTAGGTATTCGTCTTGCCTATAGTGGTAATGATTCTCGTTTTGTTTTTACCCCTTCAGGATTAACCTACGGGGCCCTCGCCCGCTCTACTTCGGTGGCGCTTACGGCTGGGAGCTGGTACCAGCTGCGAGTTCGCTATGTGCGCTCAACCGGAAGTGTACAGATGTATATAGACGGCACACTTATTTTTGACGATACTATCGAGGTTTGGAGTAGTGCTAACTACGCCGGGGCCACGATAAATGTTGGCGGCGGGAATGAGGATGAGCGCTTCGGTGGACTAATCGACGATCTTACCTTCGATAATCTTTCCAGCGATGTCACGCCTCCAGCTGTCCCGACGGATGTTACTCTAAAGAGTGTCGTTGGCGGTAGTGTCCTTTCCGCTCAGGCTGTGCCGAACGCGCTAGCTACTAGTTGGTATAATTATGCTACACCGGAGTTTTCTTGGAGTGCGGTGAGTGATAGTGGTGCTGTTTCCTATATTCCTAGTCTTACCATTGCCGCGCCCGCTACTACTTTTGGCCCTGGGGTGGTTACCTCAACACCAAGTTACGTTGCCTCAGGCTTAGCTGATGGGAACATTTACCGGTTTGCGGTGCGCACCCGTGATGCCGCTGGTAATCTCTCCACACCTACCGAGATGTTCCGCTACGGATATGATATAACGGCTCCCTTGGCACCAACCTCGGTAGTGGTTTCCCCGGCCGGATATTCAACTACTAATACCTACTCCTTTACTTGGCCTGCGAGCGGCGCCGGTTCAGCTTCCGATCCCGGCGCGCCAACTACGGGCTCGGGTGTGGTTGGGTATCAGTATAAAACGGGTGCAACTACCGGCGCCTTTACCGATTGGTCTGCCACTACTACCGATACCAGCGTTCTGCTTTCCGATCTTGCTTACCAGAATGGGGCAAACACCTTCCTGCTTCGTGCGGTAGATGCAGCGGGAAATGTCTCTACGCCAACCCAGGCAACCTTCTACTTCTCAGGAACCGCTCCTGGTGCGCCTCGCTCGTTTGTGGTTTCGCCAGAAACTACCGAAGGTACTCCGGCTACCACAAATACCTTCGCGTTTTCTTGGCAGGCACCAACCTTTTCATCTTCTACTGTAAAGAATTATCGCTATAGCGTTAATGCACTTCCCTCCGCAGCTAACTCCACAGTAGTAACTCCGGCTACCTTGGCGGCGGCCTCGTATGCTACTCAACAAGGGAAAAACACTCTCTTCGTGGTGGCAGAAGATGAGGCCGGTAATGTTGATTACAATGCTTGGGGCAGTGTCGATTTTTACGTAACCACGGCCGCTCCGGGTATTCCCCGAACGCCGCTGGTTACCGATGTTTCGCTGCGCGGATCTGAATATCGTCTAGGTCTTAGTTGGTTGGCGCCACTTCAACCAGGTACCGGGTTTGCCGGGTACGATGTCTATCGGGCGCTAGCTGCAGAATCAACCTTTGCTAAAATTGGTTCCACCGCTTCTACTTCCTATGTTGATACTGGCCTTACTCAGGGCGCAAGTTATAAGTACTACATTGTTTCCCGGGGCGATGCTGGCAGTGTTTCTGCTCCATCTACTACGGTTACTGGAGTACCAACCGGCCGCTTTACCACGGCGCCTGCACTAATCGTAAAGCCCACGGCTAGCACCAAGGCTACCGCCGCCACTATTAACTGGCAGACCGATCGCGAATGTCGTCCCTTTGTTCGCTACGGCCTCACCGCGGCCGAGGCACTGGCGGGTGGAGCGTCTGTGGGCAAACAGGAGCAGGCCATTGTTCATGCCGTTGAGATCACTTCCCTCCAAGAAGACGCTCAGTATTATGCCCAAGTTACCTGCGAAGATATTGATGGTAACCGGGTAAAGAGCGATGTTATTTCTTTCTCTACGAGCACTCGTCCTTCGGTACAAGAGGTGGCGGTTTCCGGAATTACCACGACCGCCGCAACCTTATCCTGGGCATCAAATGTGGTTATCACCGCTACCGTGCAATACGGCACCACAAAGTCGTACGGTAAGACGCAGAACCTGCAGTCTACTGGGGCTACCACCCGCAGTACGGTGCTGCTAAGCGGACTAGACTCGGGTACTATCTACCACTTCCGAATTCGCGGGTCTGCGCCAGATGGTAGCGAAGTGGTAGGGGATGATTATTCATTTACCACACTGCCGCTTCCTAAGGTTGTTGGTGATATTAGCTTTGAAAAAGTAGTTGAGCGTCAGACAAACACCGCCCGAGTAAGCTGGAAGACTAACATCGCCACTACCTCTATTGTTAGCTATACCGGTCCCGTGGGGTACCGCGAATCTGGCCTGGCCGATCTTGTTACCGACCACACTGTTGAAATTGCTGATCTTCCCGACGGTGCTAATCTTACTATCGCTGTTTCTGGGCGAGATGAAGGGGGTAATATCTACAAGCAAGAAGCGGCCTACACTACGCCAACCGATACTCGTCCTCCTAAGATCTCCGAAGTAAAAATCCAGTCTACGGCGATCGGCGCTGATCGTGCCGCAACGGCGCAGGTAATCATTCACTGGGTTACCAATAAGCCAGCCAAGAGCTTTGTTCGATACACGGTGGGGAGTATTCCTACCGGGGAGTATTCTCAAAGCACAGCCCAAACCGCCAGCTTCAGTGAGCAGCAGGGGATTACCATCGAGAATCTTCCTGCCAGTAGTATTCTGGCCTACGAACTGGTTAGTGTGGATGAATACGGTAATCAAGTCGTTCTGGGTAAGCAGTCACTGGTTACCAAAGATGCACCGCTTTCAGCCATGACCCTTGTTACTTCTAAGTTAAATAATTCACTCGGGTTTATCGCTCGCTTCTTCTCGCTATGAGTGAAATCCTTCGAATTAATGCCCTGGAGAAAACCTTTCAGCGTGGAAGGGTGACTACCAAGGTGCTAAATGGGGTAAATATTGTCGTAAACAAAGGGGAGTTTGCTATTATTTCTGGCCAATCAGGGAGTGGTAAAACTACTATTCTAAACGTAGTAAGTGGCCTAGAGCGCCCAAGCTCGGGCAGCGTTACCGTCTTTGGACAAGAGCCGTATGCTATGCCTGCAGCAGAAAGAACCCGCTTCCGGGCTACGAAGATCGGCTTTGTCTACCAGCAGGCTAACTGGATTCGCTCGCTTAATGTAGTAGAAAATGTAGCCATCCCGCTTTTGGCTGTAGATGTAGATGAGGCCGAGGCCTTACAAAAAGCAATGGAAACGCTGGAGAAAATAGGACTTGCCGGGCTTGCAAACATGTCGCCGCTAGAGCTTTCTGGTGGTGAGCAGCAGCGGGTAGGTATTGCTCGCGCCCTTATTCACGATCCACAATTAATTTTGGCAGATGAGCCAACTGGTTCGCTGGATACCCATAGTGCCGATCGTGTAATGGAGCTTTTTTCACTCTTGAACGTTAAGGAGGGAAGAACGGTAGTGCTGGTAACCCATAACCCAATTTATGAGTTTTATGCCACCCATCTTATTGAGATGCGCGATGGCGCCGTAATCCGAGATTCCCACCATGAACGGTAGATTTATCGTCAAACTCGGCATTCGCAACTTATTGCAGCGTAAGCTGCGGTCGGTACTTACCATGCTTGCGGTGGGTATTGGGGTAAGTAGTACACTGTTCTTGCTCAGTCTTTCGTCCGGTTTGCGGCAAGAAGTTGTCAGTCAGATTTTGGCGGCAACATCGTCTACTACGATGGTGGTAAGTAGTAGCGGAGAGGGAGTCCTTACTCCGGCAGATGTTCATGCACTGGCAGGTCTCTCAAATGTAACAAGCGTTGAAGAAGAGGTGGTTACTGCTGGTAAGGTGATGAACGGTTCGTCTGCTATCGATGTGGTTATTCACGCCGTGGGTGGTCGCTACTACGAGCTGTTACGGGTTAGTCCTACTAAGGGAAGTCTGCCCGCAAGCTTAGGTAATCAGATTTTGGTTAATACTGCCGCTGCACGAGCGCTATCGCTGGGTGAGGGCACGCTTGCCCCCATCAAGTTTACCGCTCAAACCTCGGGTATCGAAGTTAAGGGTGATGTAAGGGTTTCTGGAATCATCGATACCTACGATACTCCCCATATTTTTATCCCGCTCAAACTCCTACGAGATGGTGGGGTGCTTATTACGTCTCAAGCACACCTCCAACTTGCTTCTGACGATGTACATGCGGCAGCATCTTTACGTCAAAAAGTAACCGAAGCCGGGTTTGCGAGTGAATATGTAGGCGATACGATTCAAGATGTAGAGCGGCTCTTTGCTATTTTCCAAGCAATTCTTGGGTTATTTGGTGCGGTAGCCTTGGCAATTTCGGTGCTTGGGATCTTTAATACGCTCACCGTTAATTTGCTGGAAAAGACTCGCGAGGTAGGATTTATGAAATCGATTGGGGTGCAAGATCGAGACGTGAAGCGATTATTCTTGGCTGAGGCCTATATCCTGTGTTTAGTGGGAGGGTTTACCGGCGTGCTCTGGGCCTTTTTCTTGGCTGGCATTAGTAGTTTCACGCTTAACCACTTGGCCAGTATGGCGGGGTATCCACATGTGACCTATTTCTTGTTTCCGCCCTGGCTCCTGTTAGCCACATTCTTGTTGGTTGGAGGACTCGGGTATGTAATTGGGTATATTCCGGCCAGACGCGCTTCGCTGATTGATCCACTCGATGCGCTAAGGTACGAATAAGGGGAATCAAAAAGCGCGCAGACATATATATCTGCGCGCCTTCTGTTTTTTTGCTAGCGCCGCCTGACCAGGGTGTACACCCCGAGTCCTGCGAGCCCCAACCAGATTGGTTGGGGCTCTGGAGCCGAAGCGGCGCCGATCACCGCTCCGCTGGTGGCGATGGCTGCAAAAACGGCGCGATTCCCAGTGATGGGATTTTCGATTTCCGCTATTGCTGTCATGGCCTGTCCCTGTACCTGGGTGGGTACGGCACCCCAGCGAGCGATGAGGCCTGTAGTAGGGTCGGTCTCTGTAGAGAAAGTTCCGCTGGCTGGGCGTGGCTTGCCGCCGCCGAATACGCTTAGGTAGCGGTATCCACTCCGGTTCGGGTCGGAGAAGGTGCCACCCTCTACCGAGGTAAACACGCCCTGACCGTTAAAGTTCAAGAACATGGATCCGTACCCAGTGGAAAGAGCTCCAATCTGGGTCCCGACCGAGCTAAACTGACTTGCGAAGCTGCTAAACTCCGCAAAGCCAATCATGCTCGATACGCCTGAGATCGGCGTGCCGTAATACTCTCCAAGTGATGCTTGGATAGTACCGTCGGGGGAGACGAGTGCCACGGTCACCGCGAGAAGCGGTGCGGCCTTGGCTTGGGAAACTAATAAGGTCCCTGCAAGCAGGGAAGTGGCGAAAATGCGAATTGTTAAAGCTAACATACAAGGCTCCCAGTCGACCACGGCACATATGCGGCGGTGACTGCGGTCTATATAGACTTTTCTACAGAAAAAGCAAGTCCTGACGCGGTTCCTCGGTGACTCTTTACTCGTTAGCTGTCTAGAAGCCCACGATTTTCAGCTAGGTATTCTTGCACAGCTTTAATCTCTTCCATTCTATTCGTTTTATATTGATAGACGAACCTCCAATAAGCATTAAGAATTACCGAGACATGGAGTGCTCGCCTGTCGTAGTCAGCCTGTCCTTCAAAGTAGCCTTCTTCTAATTCTTTTGCGGCTTGCACATCACCATGGAATAGGGCGGAGAGAATAGTCCTGCCGATATCAATAATTCCATAGTTAAGCATCGGACTTGGATCGAATATGGCAATAGGAGTGGTGGCAAAAATATTATTAGGAGTGAGGTCAAAATGGCAGAGCGTGCTCGAGGTTTGGCCGGAAGCATAGGTAAGAAGCACTTCAAATACTCTCTCAATAGGGCCGTGCTCGTCACCCAAAAGACCAAGTTCTTGAATAGTCTGAACTCGCTTAGCGATGCCCTCTCCTAAGAGCCAATCTTTAAAGGTAGTACACTCCGCTTTACCATTGATAATTCTACCAAAGCCTTCCGCTACAGGAGTGTGCATAGTGGCAAGGGTTCCCCCTATTTCTAGCCAAATTGTAGGGGGCGCTACATTATGTTTGGTAAGGCTACGAAGAATGGGTGCTTCAATATATTCCATCAATAGATAGGTGTGTTCATCGTCCAGCATTCCGTCATCAAAAATAGTGGGAACACGAACACCCGCCTCTTTCCATTCGCGTAAGAATCGAGCCTCCCCACCTCCATTTGTATAGGAAAGGGGAGACTTTAGAATGTACTTTTTAGCGTCTATCTCTAGTCGGCAAACAAGCGAAGAAACTCCGGTTTCCATAAACTCAATCGTTCCCTCCTTGCTAGCAAATAGAGGGTGATCTTCTACGAACTTGATAAGCTTCGGAGCTAGCTTGAGGCGTTGTTCGTTAAAGAACTGCTGAGCTTCAAACTCTAGGAGTTTGGGCTGGTTAACGACGTGAATCATGCAATATCTTCCTTTCCCATCCACATCCCATAGATGCTTCGTGCCATCCAAACTAGGCCAGTGAGCATGATGAGAAAGGCAAGAGAGTGCACAAAGCCACCGAGTAATGTATCGGAATCAAGAATATTGAGCCGGGTGAGAAGCCAGGTCCAGTCGTGGCCCGAGGTATCACCGCCGAGAAGAGGCAAGGCCTGGGTTCTGGCATCAGAAATACAAAAACTAAGGTTACACAGGCTTTCGCCAAGCCAAAATAGGGCGAATCCTGAAGAGAGTGACTGCTTCTGAAATACAAACGAGCCAAGCGCTACGCCAGGTACAATGAGCTGCATAAGCGACCCGCCTAATACGCGCAGGAAATCGCCAAAGAATGCAAAAATAAAGTGGCCGGCTTCGTGAAAGATGAGGTTGGCGTAATCGAGAAAAATCCAGGGTGGATCAAAAACGGTGTGAGGGACAATGGCCACGAACCAAAATCCGTAGCCAGCAAGAAGAAGGAGTACAAAGCCGCCGACGGCATTAAGGCGTTGATCGTAGGAAGTGGCGGGCGAGGTCATGCTGGTTTGCTAGAGGACTACCTCTATAGTATAGGAAGAGTACCTTTACGCTAATTCTTTAATAGTATCTCCATGATTGCTACCTTCACCGGCCCTATTACCAAGGAAGAAAAAAGTGGTTGGATGTGCGTGGTCTGGCCAGAATCTGTTGCGCTTCTTGGAACTGGTAAACCAACCCGAGTACTAGCAAGTGCTGATGGTCACGAATTTGAAGTAACCCTAATGCCAATGGGAGGAAAGCATATGGTTCCTCTTAAGTTGGCGGTGCGAGAGCTACTTAAAAAGGGAATGGGGGACCAGGTTGAGATGTGCATTAAGCAAAAAGTGGAAAAAGCCTAGGAACTTACTTGTCTTCCGGTAGGGAGTTAAAAAGTGCTTCCTTTTCTTCCATCCACTTCTGCATAGCCTCGGGGTTGCTCATCATTTCCATCATCTCTTCCATAGCTGCCAAATGGGGCTCATCTTTTGCCTCAAACATTTCTGTACCATGTAGCTGGCTTAGTACGGTCATTTCCTGAAAGGTTTCGGCCTGAAAAGGTGTTTCGCAGGCACCGCCCAGTTGGTTGCAGGTCATTGTTTTCACTGGGATTGTGGTTAGGATTAGTGAGATCTTGGAGGTATTTCTAGTATAGTTACATCATGGCCGAACTCAAAACGAAGCCCACCCACGTTTCCGTTGCCGATTACCTGGCAACGATTGAAGATGAAGTACGGCGGGCTGATGCTGAAAGAGTGATTGTTCTCATGCAACAGATAACCGGCGAGGCGCCAATCATGTGGGGGACCAGTTTAATCGGGTTTGGGTCGTACCGGTATAAGTATGCTTCTGGCCGCGAAGGGGAATATCTTCGGATCGGGCTTTCGCCCCGCAAAGAGCACTTGGTTCTCTATGGAGTAATCTTTTACGATTTTGGCACCGGTCTTTTGGAGAAGCTGGGGAAACACAAACAAGGAAAAGGCTGTCTGTATATTAAGAAGCTTTCTGATATTGATATGCCTGTTTTACAGGAGATGATCACCAAGGCCTGGACTACGCCACACCCCGCTGCGATATAGAAAAAAGACCTCCGGTAGGAGGTCTTTTTTGCTACCGACGAGGACAGCCTACATAGACATTGTCTCGTACACATTTACCCAAGTGGTTGGCATCTTTGCCATTGGGCACTCCTTGGCAAATGCCACGGCGGCTTCAATGGTTTCTGCCTTTACGATGGTGTAGCCTGCAGCGGTATCTGCCTTCATGGTTACTTCGCCGTTTTTAACCTGTGCTTCAAAATCACCGTTAAAAGGATTTCCACCGTCTACTAGGTTTGCACCAAGCATCTCGGTCCAGGCCATCCAGGCTGCGTTGAACTCTTCGGTTTCTGGGAAAGAAGCGCCAATGTGGTAGATAAGTACGTAGTTTTTCATAGGGGTTCCTAGTGAATTACTTGATTGATTGGGAAGATTGGAGGCTGGCGCTATAGTTTTCCAAGGTTTCTTGGTCGCTTCCCCAATGAGTATTAAACTCTTTAAGCCAGTCTTGTACCTGCTTTACGCCGGAGCGACGCAGGACAACGGCGTTGGTGCGGCCCACTTTTTTCCGAAGAATAAGCGCCGCTTTTTCGAGCATCCTAATATGTTTATGGATGGCCGGAAGCGAGAGCTGGTGCTCTTCAGCAAGTTGGCCGACCGTTGCCGGGCGAAAGGAGAGGGTAGTGAGAATCGCTCGCCGTTTTGGGTGGGCGAGTGCTTCAAACTGCGTACTGATGAGGTCGGACGGTGATAGTGCTTGGGTCATATAGTTAACCTTAAGGTTAACTATAATGATATTCCGGAGATTGTCCATCCTGCGCGAAGAATCTGCTACTATCAAACCACTTTATAGGTAGCTGGAGATTCGTATGAAACACGCAGGATCAGCCGGTGGCTACGGATTTGGTTTTATTGGGGCGGCAGTGTATTACCTACAAAATGCTCACAGTTTTGGCGCTGTTTTATACGCCATCTTCAAGACGTTTTGCTGGCCAGCCTATTTGGTGTACGACTTGCTTAAGCATTTGAACGGGTAATTAGCGGTTGTAGTTTTTTGCTGCACTGGTAAATCCTGAGACATCGGCCGCGGTTTTATCGGGGAAGATCTCCATTTTCATGGTCCGTGTACCGGTCATCTGCAAAAGGACGGTGCCTTTTACTCGCTGCTGCTCAGGCATATCGCCAAGCCCTGGCTTTCCTTCGGTATCGCCAAAAATAGAAGGCTGTGAGTACTGGTGGAGTTCATACTTAACAAGGCCGCTCGCAACATCTACTTTAGCTGGATCGGGTGAGGTGGCGGTAGCGGTAAACTGCATTGCCTTACCCTGGTAACTTCCAAATGAAAGGTTAGTTAGCTCAGGTGTAAAGGCATCGGGCGCAATTGAAAAGTGGCCAACGTAATAGGGGAAGATGGTTCCTTTGCTGTCGGTAAACTTCATATTATTTTCTTTGCCAGAGTACCCGCCGGTGCCTTCTTGGAACCACGTACCTACCAGCTTTCCGTCGATATCGTAATCAATCTTGCCGCTTCGGAGCTCGGCCTTGCGGGCATTGAGTGCAAGCATCTCGTCTTTTACGGTACCGCTAAAGTGAGAGAAGAAATCGTCGGTATGAATCTTCCAGAACTCAACGGCGAAGTGCTCAGGAACGATAAAGCCGGGGAGGATTTTATCAAAATCGTAGGTAGCGGTATCCAGAGATTGCGCACCAACTCGGCCGATTACCTGCCCGGCTTTTACCGCTACGTGCGGAGCGGGAATATTGATACCCTTTAGTGCCTTTTCTATGGCTGGATCAAGACTGGTAAGGAGGTCGACGTAGCTATAGAACGTGCAGGTATGCTGAATAACAAGTCGAATGCGTCCTGGATTATTTTCGTAGTGGACGATGTATCCGTCGGCCATGGCGTATACTGGCGCCGCATCCCGACTCTGCATATTCTTAGGATAGAAATACAGGTGATCAATAGGGGTGACGTGCTCACCAGCCAGGGTACCCAACGGATAAATTATACCAACATCCTTAGTATCCATGGGGGCGTGGGTCAGGGGTACAGGCCCACTTCCCGAGCATCGGCCATTCCAGTCCGCTACCGTATTTGCCGTACTTATTTTTTGATAGGCGAAGATACCGATACCGCCCACTGCGCAAACAATAGCCAGCACAATAAGGAGATGAATAATACCGAAGGCGCGTTGCTTCATATTCATGATTACAAACGAATACCTTCAGCGTAGTACAGGTGAACGATAAATCCCTTAGGTCTTTAGTGAGGGCTGTTGTTTTTGGCTCCTGAGAGTTTGATTCTCAGCTATATTACCGCTTCCCGGCATCTTCTAGCATCCGAAATCTAATAACCTTCCGAATTATTTCTAGTGGAAGTGGTTGATCGATTGGAAACTGAATGGTCCCTTTTTCGGTAGTGTACTGAGCCAGCTCTTCAATTTCTTTAAGCATGGCAGATGAGGCGGCAAAGATGCTGATATGCTTTTTGAAAGCAGCAAAGTGCACCAGATTGCCGACCAGGGTAAACGTAGGCATCCGGTATTTAATTGCTTCGCGAGCCTTGGGTGCTTCTTGCTGAACAAGCTTTCGAATTGCAAGCATTTTAGCTTGCGCCTCACCCTCGAGGGCGGCGATATACTCGTCTATCGTTTGAAAGGCTGGGTGGGAGGGATTCATTGCTTTCTTTATACACGGTAATTGGATACTCCAGAATAGTGGTCCTCGTGTTCCATTGCGTGAAAAATCGACATCACCTAACAAGCGCGCTACACTTTTAGTAATCAGTAAGTACCCCCATGGAAATCAATATTTGGTCGGTTGTTCTGGCGACTATTGTGCAATTTATTATCGGTGGCGCTTGGTACTCCGTTATCTTTGGTAAGCAGTGGGGCGAGATTCACGGCTTTAACAAGCTAAGTAAAGAAAAGCAAAAAGAAATGGCTGCTTCGATGGGTCCTTGGTACGGAGCGCAGCTGGTGGTAACCATTATTACTGCCGTTGTGTTGGCTAAGTTGGTTGCGGTACTTCCAGAGTATTCACCCTTTGCTTTGGCGGTTATGGTTTGGATTGGCTTTGTAGTTCCCACTCAATTTTCAGCCGTGGTATTTGGCGGAACCGAGTCCAAGTGGATTATGCAAAAGCTTACCCTTATGACTCTTGGTAGCTTGGCTTGTCTTCTTGGTGGTGCAGCAGTATTCGCTGCCTTCTAGAGCTCTTAAGCGATGCAGTCTACCGCCAGTGACGATGCTGTGTTTGGCCAAGAACTTCTTGAAGAGGTTGATAATCTTATCGATGGCTATCTAGTAAAGCTGGTTAGCATCCAAGAACAGCTTGTTGCCGAGTTAAATCAGATTGATCTAGAAACAGATAAGGAAATGATCAAAGATGGTGAGCTTCTTCACAAGGCAGAGCAATCGGCTTCTTTGGATGATATTCTCCTAAAACCATAAGATGTACGAAGTTTCAAAGAGTAAGGGAGAGGTCCGGGAGGATGATGGCGGCTTAGTGCAAAGACTTGCCGATACCCTTCACGGCTTAACAAAGCATTTTGGTCGAAAGAAAGAGCCATATGATCCTCGCATAGGGCGGGTAGTTAATTTGCCACCCTCGGTGCTTGCGCGGGAAGCGGCCGCAGACCGAGAACAGGAGGTATGGAAGAATGGTGGTATGGAGGAGTGGAGGGACATGCAAAATCTTATGCGCAAAGGGGTGCCTGAAAAGAAAGCGCAGGCCTTTGGCCGAGCTCAAGAAATGATGCAGATTGCGGATGGTGAGCTTGAGACTGATCTGGGAGAGCTGATGCGATTGGTTGATCGTGCGATGGTGAGCAATCCAGGCGAGATGAAGCAAAAGATTAGAGATGCGCTTAATGATCTAAGAGTGGTGCAAGGCAGAGGAACCAAAAAAGAGATTCTTGGATTAGTGAGGGAAAGAAACTTCAATTTGAGCAAGGAGGAAGAAGAGATTGAGGTGCGAGTAGAACTTGGCCGAAGAATGCAGTTGGCAAAAAGAAAGCTCAAGATGTTGGTTGATCAACTAGGGTAGCATTCGTGCACTTTTCGCAAAAGCGATTAATTCTAGCCGCAACGGTTGCGGCTACTCTTGCCTTGGTACTGGCTATTACGCTACCAAGGCCTGGTCGAGTCCTTGCTCCGGTCCTATTGCCCACTCCTTCTCCAACTCCTGCAGTTGCGGTGTTTATCGAACCAAGCCTTGAAGTCTACCGCGCGCAGGTGGAGGCATTTCTCAAGGAGAAGGGCTTCGTTGTTACTGCCGCCAAGAGTCAGCAAGATGCTGTTCTTGCTCTTACCCCCGAGAAGATTGATCCTGCCGATATTGCATTCAATCAGCAGTCGGTAGGCACTCCAGTTGCTACTCTTTCTGGCGTGGAACTCGTCTCGGCTACGCAAAAACCGGCCGGTAGTATCCATCTAACAAACGCAAAGATTTCTGCCGAAGAATTAGCCATGGCTCTCACTCAACCTGCACCGGAAACCTGGACGCTCAAGGCTCTGGGAGATATCATTCCTGGCCGCACAGTCTATAAAATTGCTAATCAGCTGCACGATCAAACCGCACCGTATAAAGAAACGGCTGCCTTCACCAAAGATGCTGATCTCACCCTGGCTAATCTTGAATTAGCCCTTTCTGATAGCATTGATCATCCAACGCTCGGTATGGCTTTTTCGGCGCCAACTACCGCCACCGATGGCCTTACCTATGCCGGGATCGATGCGGTAAATCTGGCCAATAATCATAGCTATAACGATGGCGCCAAGCCATTTGAAGATACGCTGGCCGCGCTAGAAAAGGTGGGAATCCCGTACTTTGGCGGCGGTAAAAACAGTGCCGATACCCACACAGCCCGCATCGTTACGGTAAAGGGGGTAAAGATTGCCTTGCTCGGGTACTCATCTATTATTGGTGGGCATACCTCTACGGCTGAAGGGAGCGGAATGAATACGCTTTCCATGGCGCCTTGGGGAGATTTTGAAGAAGCTCCGATTGCCCAGATGGAGGTGGATATTAAGGCAGCTAAGGTGCAGGCAGATGTAGTCTTTGTGTACTACCACTGGGGAACTGAATACACGCACTTGGCCAATAACGACCAGCGCACGGTGGCGCATCGGGCGGTTGATGCTGGTGCAGATCTTATTTTGGGAACTCATCCACACTGGGTGCAGGGGGTAGAGTGGTACAACGGTAAGCTAATTACCTATAGCCTGGGTAACTTTGTCTTTGATCAAGAATGGTCAACCGAGACTAAGCAGGGAACGATTCTCTCCGCTACGTTTTCGGGTAAGAATCTGGTTGCCGCTAGTCTAAAACCGTATCAAATTGAAGGCTATTATCAGCCACGGTTTACTACGGCAGCTACCGAGCAAAAGATTCTGGGCGACGTGTACGGAAGTAGTTGGTGGAAATAAAAAGCCGGAGGATTGCTCCTCCGGCTTTGGTGCTAACGCCTAGCCTAGCGGCCGACGCTCTTAAAGGTAAAGCGTGCCAATGCTCCCAATGAAGGTAAGAAGCTGATCACCCAAATAATCATGAGGGCAATCCAGCCTGGGTAGGAAAGTACCATGAGAAGGTGGAACACTAATACACCAACTGCGGCCACTGCCCAGATACTACTATCTGGACGGAAGCGAGAAAGAATCCAGTCACCCACTACCAGTGAAGATAGGGAGGTGGCTACAGCAGTGAGGATGAAATAGGCAAGTATGCCGATCAAGCCAAGCTTCCAGCCAATAATGGTGGCAAAGAGGATGAAGGTAGCGATAGGCACGAGGAAGAAAGCGCCAACTCCAGTGCTTAGATTCTGGCCCCAATGTGTGCGCACACTCTTAACGAGCTTGGTGGTTTTTTCTGCACCAATCAGCCAGATGAGAGCGATGAGAGTTGTGATCGCTGTTGCGGTGCCGAGTGCCCAAGCTGCAACATTAGCCGCCATCGACCCCTTGGTAGTTGTCTCGCTAGGTGCAAGGGTCTCAACCTTTCCGAGGATAACTGCTTTATCCAGTCCGGTTGGCGCGTTTTTAGAGGTGTTGGTAACACTTCCATTAACTCGGCCACCAGTAAAAGAAAGTTTATCTACTCCGCTTTGGATATTGCCTTCGATGACGGCATTGCTGGTTACACTACCGGCATCAATGTAGATGTTTCCAAAAAGTGCTCCAGACAAAATAACACTACTTCCAGCAATACGAAGATCTCCCTTAATAATAGTGCCAGGCTCGAGGGTGATCGAGCTACCCGCAACGTATACATCGTGTTCGTAGGTGCCGCTTAGGGTTACCGCGTTACCTGCGGCGAAGAGGTTGTAGCCGGCACCCTTGGTAATATGAATAGTGTTACCGGCGATAAAGCCTGAGCGGCCGAGTGGTTCGGTAATGCTTACATCGCTACCAGCAACGAAGGTTTCGCCAGTGATGGGAGCGCTAATTTGAATTGTTTTTCCTGAGAAAAACCCATCGCCCATTACCGGTGTAGTAATGGAGAGAAGAGTCTCATCAGACTTAAACGTAGCGGCGGCGTGAGCAGTAAGGGGAGTTACTGCGGCGGCAACGGTTGCCAGGGCAAGTACTAGTTTGGCGACGGAGCGCATACAAAGTAATTAGTAGTTGTTGGTGAGCCTTAGTATGGCAGAAGAAGATGAAGAATCCCATTGCTGTGTCTGGTATGCTGTAGTTGCCATGAAAAAGACCTATCTCGCCCTTCTTCGGGGAGTAAATGTTGGCGGAAAATCATTATTGCCGATGGCGGCTTTGCGTGAGGCACTTACTAAAGAAGGCTTTGAAAGTGTGCGAACGTATATTGCCAGCGGGAATGTATTTGTTGAATCTGGGGAACCGGCAGAGGCTGTTGGCCGGCGCATCGAAAAGGTAATTACTGAAGGCTTTGGCTTGGAAGTTCCGGTAGTGGTATTTAACTACGAGGAGTGGAAAAAGATTATTAATGAAGCACCGTCTACCTGGGGTAAGGATGATGCCTGGAAGCATAATCTGCTAGTACTACTGCCACCCTACGATATGGAGGAGGTAATCCAAGTTGTGGGCGAGCTGAAGCCGGGAATCGAAGTACTTGTACCTGGAGAAGGGGTGTTGTATCAATCGATATCTAAAGAGTTATTTGGAGTAACTACCACCGGAAAGTTGGCGGCCAGTCCTATTTATAAAAGGATGACGGTGCGCAATTATGGTACATCGACAAAGTTACTCGGATTATTTGAGGTGGGTTGATTGTAGAACACGCAACAAACTGACATAGTGCGGCCAGATTTCCTACCCCTATTCAAGCCTCGTGAACTCTTCCATAGAAAGCCATATTTCTCGTCTGCCAACTCAGAACCAGCGCACCGATTGTATGGCGCTACTACGGTTGTTTCGTGAAGTCACCGAACGCCCAGGAAAAATGGAAGATGGCGGCGTGGTTTCTTTTGGAGAAGAAGGGCAGCTCTTTGGGTTTGCCCCTCGCAAGCACGATCTTGCCGTGTATATTTCTGAGAAGGTAAAACTGACCCCGGCCAAGCTAGAAAAGCTTGGCGTACACAAGAAGAGTGGAGGCTGCCTGTTCATTAAGGGCTTAGGGCTCACTAATGCGGTATTACTAAAAGAGGTGGTGACGGAATCGTGCGATGCGTTTCTTTCTTCTTGATTTATTATACAAGAATGATACAATATATCCACTAGGATAATTTTTTGTATATGGCAACTAAGACACTCAACATTGCCCTCGAAGAGGCGTTGTTAAAAAAGATCGATAAAGCGGTTAAGAGCGATTTCGGTAGTCGTAGCGAATACTTTCGCCGGCTAGCTTTGGCAGATCTAGATCGCCGCGAGCGCTGGTCAGTATTACTGAATGCTGGCCGCAAGGTTGGTACTGAAATGAACATCGCAAACGAAGAAGAAATTGATCTAATCTTAGCGAGCTAAGGTATGGGTCTCGTGCCGAGAGTGGTTTTTGATACTAATATCTGGCTCTCGGGCTTACTTTTTGGCGGCAATGCAGAAAAGTTACTGGAGCTTTTTATTGTTGGAGATCTGGTAGTTGTTTGTAGTGAAGAGCTTGTAAGCGAATTGCGAAGAGTAGTTGCACGTAAGTTTCCACTTTTTTCACCGCAACTTTCATTATTAGAAGCCTCCATACGCAAGGATGCCTGGCTGGTGCAGATTGGTCATCAGCCAATTTCGGTTTGCCGCGACCCAGACGATAATATGATTCTCGAAACGGCGTTGGTGGGGAGTTGCTCTCATATTATTACCGGAGACGACGATTTACTAAGTATTGGCGAGTACGAAGGGGTGCAGATATGTAAGGCATCTCACTTTCTGGCCAACTATATCCGTGCATAGCTGCAACCCTTTTCCTCCGTCGGCGTTATAGATACCGAAGTATGGATATCCTTAAGGAGCAAGAACTTGTCGCCAGGGCCCAGCGTGAACCAGCCGCCTTCGGTGAGCTCTTCGATTACTACTACCCACCAATCTACGGCTATATCTTGCGGCGGGTGGGGAGCGTCGAAGTTGCCCAAGATATAACCTCGGAAGTGTTTTATAAAGCCCTGCGTGGATTACCTAAGTTTCAGTGGCGAGGGTTCTCAATTCGTTCCTGGTTGTACCGCATCGCCGGAAACGAGATTCGTTCCTATTACAAAAAGACTTCCTATACCACCGTCTCGCTCGAGCTACTCTGTGAAGAATATGGGGTTGAGTTTAGTGATAGAACCAATTTAATGCTGGAAGCCGAACAGGCTGAGCGGCTGCTGGAGACGCAGTACCGGTATCAAGAGGTGCGGGCACTTCTCCTTACCCTCCCGGCTCACTATCAAGAAGTGCTCACTCTTCGCTTTACCGAAGAACTAAAGATTTCCGAAATCGCCCGCGTACTTGGCAAGCGAGAGGGCACCGTAAAATCACTCCTATCTCGTGGGCTCGAGAAACTGCGGGCTGCGCTTGAGCAATCGATGCAACTGCAACCTTTGGCATCGCCGGATGTTATCACTAATGAAGGCCAACCCCTTCTCATTATCCAACCCCAGGAATCGTATGAAGACTAACCAATTACCTGACATGATCGCCGAGTTGCGCATCCAGGCGCCAGCTCAACCAACTCACCAGGCGCTGTTGCGTAAGGTGTTAGTTGCGGCCCATGGTTCGGTAAAGCCCTCGTTTTCACAGCGCGCCCTGACTACTCTTTTTTTCACCAGAGGTACTATGTCTCACATTTCTCCTTTTAAAGTAGCGATGGCGGCGGTGATGGTGACGGCGCTTACCGCATCGTCAGTCTACTCGGTACGCCATACTCCCCATGCCCTGGCCGAGCAAACGCTGGTGCGCTCTATTGCCGTTGCTCACACTCTTTCTGTCGAAGAAATTAGTAAGATGAGGGCCCAGTTTGATGGAACCCCGGCCGAATCGCTAGAAGAAGCCCGCAAAGCTAAGGATCTCAAGATTATTTCTAAAGAAGAGTTTGATGCCTTCTTTTCTAACGTGGGCAATGGCGGATCAATTAGTATCGATGCAGCTGGTGGTGGAATGGTAAATCTGGCGGGTATTGGCGTGAGTGAAGGGGCTGGCTTAGGAATGACGGGATACGCTACTACCACTGCGGCGAGTGCTGGCGGGGCTCCTGGAAGTGGTGCTGTCTTTACCGTTTCTAGTACGGCATCGGCACCAGAGTTTATCCCAGATGGAGCTCTGATGGCTGCCGGCACGATGGCGGTGCATGGGGAGCAGGGTATTCTTACTCCGGCTGCTCTTGGCGGAACGATCAGTATGATGGGTGAAGGCGCAGGAGCGAGTACTGGTATGGTAATCGGCGCCGCACCGGTATTTATTGGTGCTAATGGTGCCACTATTACCACGATGGCTCCGGCGATGGTTAGTCCTTCTAAATATCTGCGCTATACCGATGCTAACGGCAACGCTGTGGCAATTGGTCTAACGGATGACGATAAGCCAATTATGCGAGTGACGAAGATGGCGGGAGGTAGGTAGTAGTTGGTGCAGGCAGGGAGAAAAAGGCAGTCGAGAGGCTGCCTTTTTGGCGCTTATTTGGTGACTATATTGAAGGGTGTATACTTTGCGTATGAAAAATAGCAACAGAATTGGTCTTATTGTTAAGACAGCTAAGCCGGCTCAGAGTTTTAGACGGAAGAGGTCATTTCTTATTATAAGTCTCGTCTTAGTACTTATCATTCTGAGTGGTCTTGAAGGGTATCAATTAGGGGGTGTGCAAAAACTAGAATCTGCTCAAGTAGCGGTCGGTTCTGGTTTGTTTGGTCTTGCGAATGCAAAGGTTGGCCAGGTTGAGGGCGGTTGGAAAATAGTCTCAATTGATGGGGACGGTGCTGCTTACTTTGAGCCAGTCACTAAACCCGCACTTATTACCGGCTTATTTTACTCCAGCCAAGAATCGCCTGCATGTCTATTGCAGGCTCAGCTTGGGCTTGAGAGTGGCAGCCTTCCTTCTACCTTCCCCCTAAGTACATTTTGCCTAGAGGGGATGGGGCAGTCAGATGATGTTACAAAGCTGGCGGGAAATAAGTCGTATCATTGGGCAACGGTTGAGCT
>JAYUZR010000039.1:0-15648 GCA_043751595.1 Candidatus Berkelbacteria bacterium | reverse complement strand
GCTGCGGCTCTTAATATCGTTCCTACCGCTACTGGTGCTGCTATTGCCGTTGCGCAAAGCCTCCCACAGCTTAAGGGTATCTTCGATGGTCTTTCCTTCCGCGTTCCAACTCCAACCGTTTCAATCTCTGATGTTACCGCCGTGCTTAAGCGCGATGTAACAGTAGAAGAAATCAATGCCGCTCTTACCAAGGCATCAATGGAGCCAGAACTTGAAGGTATCTTGGGTGTTACCACCGAAGAGCTCGTTTCTATGGACTTCAAGGGTGATAGCCACTCCTGTGTGGTAGATACCAAGCTTACCCGCGTAGTAGGCGGTAATCTTATCAAGGTTGCAGCTTGGTACGATAACGAATGGGGCTACTCCAATCGTCTGGTAGAGCAAGTGATCATGGTTGGTCAAACTGCGCTCTAATTTACCGAAAGTCACCTAACAAAGGAGGGGCGTGACCATCGATCAACTCGCAAAGCGAGCTCAAACAATTCGGGAGAATATTATTACGATGGTAGAAGAAGCCGGATCGGGCCACATTGGTGGCCCGATGGGCATGGCCGATATTTTCGCCGTGCTCTACTTCTCAGTGCTTAATCACAATCCAAAGAAACCTGATTGGCCAGAGCGAGATCGCCTAATTCTTTCACCAGGGCATACGGTGCCAGTTCGCTACGCAGCTATGGCCGAGGCTGGGTATTTTCCTCGTAAAGAGCTTCGTACCTTGCGCATGTTTGGTACTCGTCTCCAGGGGCATCCACACAACCTTGCGTTGCCTGGCCTAGAAACCACTTCAGGGCCGCTAGGACAGGGTCTTTCGCAGGCTTGTGGTATTGCGCTGGCGGCTCGCTTAAACAAGCAGTCACACCGCGTGTACGCGATTCTTAGCGATGGTGAGCATCAAGAGGGTCAGATTTGGGAAGCTATCATGTATGCAGGGGCTCGTCGTCTTAATAACCTCACCGTTATTATCGACAGAAACTACATTCAGATTGATGGCCCAACCGAAACCATCATGCCGCTTGAGCCATTACCCGAGAAATATCGTGCCTTTAACTGGCATGTTATCGAGGTAGATGGACACAATCATCAGCAGCTAATCGATGCCTGCGCCGAGGCTAAGGCGGTGGCTGATCGTCCTACCTGCATCATCGCTCATACTATTCCAGGTAAGGGCGTTGGCTTTATGGAGTACGATTTCCACTGGCACAGCAAGGTGATGACCGAGCCTGAATACAAGCAAGCTTTGCACGATATTCGCACCCTTAAAGGTAAAGTAAGAAGTGGTCACGATGATTAAGAAAGATACTTCCGCACCCTGGGTTGGCTCACTCGAGAATCTTGAGTGGGTTCCAACTCGTAATGGCTTTGGTAAGGGCTTGCTCGAAACAGGTCAGGCTAATCGTGATGTATTGGCGCTCTCAGCCGATCTTACTGAATCAATTCGTATTGATGCCTTTGCCAAGGCCCTCCCGGAGCAGTTTGTAGAAATTGGAGTAGCCGAGCAAAACATGATGGGTCTTGCCGCAGGCTTAGCTCTTGAAGGCAAGATTCCTTTTGTGGCTAGTTACGCAGTATTCAATCCCGGAAGAAACTGGGATCAGCTTCGCGTAGCAGTTGCCTACTCTCGTGCAAACGTAAAAGTGGTTGGTGCGCATGCTGGTATCTCGGTAGGGCCTGATGGCGCTACTCACCAAGCGCTCGAAGACGTTGCTATTACGCGTGTTATTCCAGGACTTGTGGTAATCGCTCCAACCGATGCCATTGAAGCCTGCAAAGCAGTGCACGCCATGGTAGCCTATGATGGTCCGGTATATATCCGCTTTGGTCGTGAGAAAAACGCGGTACTCACCAACGCTGAAACTCCGTTTGTTATCGGTAAGGCCTATGCCCTGCGCGATGGCTCCGATGTTACCATCTGCGCCAACGGCCCACTGGTATACGAGGCAATGCTTGCTGCCGAAGAGCTTGAGAAAAAACACAAGCTTTCAGCCGAAGTACTGGTGGTGCACACCATTAGTCCACTAGATGGCGGAGCGATTGTCGCTTCTGCTACCAAGACGGGCTGTGTGGTAACCGCCGAAGAAGCGCAGGTTTCTGGCGGTATGGGTGGAGCGGTTGCTGAGTATCTTAGCGAAAATTATCCGGTACCAGTGGTTCGCGTTGGAGTACGAGATCGCTTCGGCGAATCTGGTAAGCCAGATGAGCTTATGGATGCCTACGGACTACGCTCAGCCGATATTGTTAAGGCAGCCCTTCGGTCCCATCATCTTAAGCGTTAAGTATGCTTGTAGGATTAGCCGCCGCCTTAGCTAAGGCTAAACGGGCAGATCAACTTCTGCCCGTTATTCCTATTGCTATCCCAGAGCTTATTTCGGTAACGCTGCACGAAGCTGAGCGAGCGGGTCGCACCTTAGTTTTGGCAGTTACGAACGATGCTCCTGAAGGTACCTTCGATCTCGCTCAAGTCTTGCTCGATCGGCACCCACAGGTAGCTGGCACGGCCCTGTATTACTATCACCATACCCATACTCACGCCGTGGCTGAGCATGTCACCGATCTCGCCTTCGATGTTGCCGAGTTAAGCGCACCAGAACTGCGCACCCTCCAGCACGAGGTACTACAAACGGCCCGCCACGCAACCATGTTGGTAAGTGAGCGCTTCCCGCATGCAAACCAGCTACGCCTTTTGGCAGAACGCCAGGTGCAAGCTTTTACTCTCCCGGTACTAGCGCCACCAATTGAAGGGGCTAAGGCAAGTACGATTGATGTTTCACACCTGAAAGGTCTTATCGCCGAGCTTCCAGCACCTCTTTTTGCTGGCCCTGCGATATTTGGTGAGCATCATCTTCGCTCGCTTAAGCAAGCGGGGGTAGTTGGCTATTGGCTGGGGTACGAAGAACTCCATGGTGCCTATCTTGCCGGCCTTCGTACAGGTTTACGTGATCGTAGTCAGAGAAATCTGGCCACGCTGCGCGGGCCGGCCTTACTTGCTTCGAGTCAGGTACTCAAGCGATACTTATCATTGTAACCAAATCTAATCACTTCCTATGTTTGAGTTTATCTCCATCGGTGACACCATGCAGGATGTGTTCTTGCAGATGGAATCTGAAAACGCTCACCTGCACAATCTGCGCAGCGAGCCTATCGAGCAAATGTGTTTTAACTTTGCTGATAAAATCCCTGTAGCTGCTAAGAGCGATACGGTTGGTGGAAACTCCGCTAACGCTGCTATCGCCTTTTCTCGCCTAGGGTTCCGCACTGCTATCTACACTCACGTAGGTGGAGACGCTCAGGGAGAGCGCATTATTCAGGAGTTCAAGAAAAACAATGTAGCCAACGACTATATTGTGGTGGACCACGATAAGGAAAGTAACTTTAACACCGTTATTAATCTGCACGGTGAGCGCACGATTCTTATCTACCACGTGCATCGCCATTTTGTGCTTCCAAAAATGGAGAGCTGCAAGTGGATGTATCTTTCATCAATGGGCGAAGGCTTTGAGAGCATCTTCCCAGACCTGGTTAAGTATATCGATCAGTACAAGGTAAACTTCTGCTACCAGCCAGGTACCTTCCAGCTTAAATCTGGTTCCGAGAAGGCAAAAGAGCTGCTTAAGCGCACCAAAATCTTCTTTGTAAATAAAGAAGAGGCCGAGCTCTACCTAGGCGTGCCTGCTACTAGCGACTTCCGCGCGCTCCTTGATGGCATCCGCAAGCTTGGTCCTGAGATCGTGATGATTTCCGATGGTACCAAGGGCGCCTACGCATCTGATGGAAAAGAATATAAGTACGTTGGCATTATTCCAGAGGCTCCTCGCAACGAGGCAACTGGTGCTGGCGATAGTTTCTCTTCTGCCTTTGCCGCCGCCATTGCATCTGGAGAAAGTCTTGGCGAGGCCCTTCGTTGGGGTCAGTGTGAAGCAAGTAGTGTAATACAGTTTGTTGGTCCTCAAGCCGGCCTGCTCTACAAGAAGCAGCTGGAGCAGCTAGTGGCTCAGCATCCTGAGCTTCAGCCAACCGATATTAAGTAATTCCCGTTATGAAAGTAGTTGTTACTCGACCTATTCCCGAGGTTGGCCTCGATCTTATCCGCGCCACTGGCGCCGAAGTAGTCGTACATGATGACCGTCCTAAGTCCGAAGACGAGCTCTGCGAGCTAGTACAGGGGGCAGATGTCATTATCCCGCTTCTTTCTGAGAAGATTACTCAGCGCGTGCTTGATGCTGCAGGTGAACAGCTTCGTGCTATCTGCCAATTTACCGTCGGCTACGATAACGTAGATGTTGAAGCGCTTAAGGCCAAGAATCTGCGCCTAACCAACACTCCTGGCGCGGTATCAGCCCCAGCCGTGGTAGAGACCGCTTTGGCACTTATGTTCGCTATAGGGCGTCACATGCTGCCTGCAGACCGCTTTATGCGCTCTGGCCAGTATAGCCAATGGGATCCCAATTTATTCTTAGGGGCAGATTTCGCCGGCAAGACTGTTGGTATTATTGGTAGCGGCCAGATTGGCGCCCAGTTTGCCGCGGCCTGCCACAACGGCCTTAAGATGCGCGTAGTCTACTACGATGTACAAAAGAACGAGAGGATCGAGAAAGAGCTTGGTGCCATGCAAATGACCATCGAGCAAGTGTTGCACGAGGCAGATGTGGTTTCTTTGCACGTTCCCTTGCTTGATAGTACTCGCCACCTAATGAATGCCGAGCGTTTTGGCCTAATGAAGCCTACCGCCATCTTGCTTAACACTTCACGTGGTCCTGTAGTAGATGAGGTGGCTCTTCTTACTGCACTGCAAAACAAGCAGATTGCTGGCGCTGGAATCGATGTCTACGAGAACGAGCCAAACTTCACACCAGGTCTAGAGGCTCTCGATAACGTGGTGATGACTCCGCATATTGGCTCTGCAACCTTCGCGACTCGCCTAGCAATGTCTGAGGCCTGTGGCCGAAATGCAGTAGCTGTTCTTACTGATCAAGAGGTACCAAACCTCATCAAGTTCTAAGCTCTGGGAGCTACTCAGAATAGACTCTTATCTGGTAGGTAGACGGTCAATCTGTTGACAGGTTGAGAAGCTCCTGTCGATAATCTCTGCATAGAAGTAACCTCTTCCTATGGCTTACGCCCACACTAACTCCAAAGGCACCGTTTATTACCTTCACTCCAAGAAGGTTGTTCTTAAGGGCGGTAAAGAGCAGACTATTTACTACTTTGCTAAGGCTGTCACCGAGGAATTCGCTATCGACGCAATTCCAGCTGGTAAGATGGTTAAGGAAAATGTTCGTACTGGTCTTCCTCTACTAGCTGGCATTAAGCCACCTATGTAAGGATATTCTCCTTACTAAAAAATCCCCCAGCGCTGTAAAGGCGCCGGGGGATTTTTGTTTTACTTATCTTCTTAGTGCGTCCTTAAAGGTTCTTCTAAAGAACTCGGCAATAGCAATGGCGGTTGTGCATATACTAAATGCCATACATCCCAGTACTACCATTGCGGTAGCAAGTGAGAGCCATGCGGAAGATGATATACCTAGTGTTACGTTAATCACTAGGCCTGAGGCAATAAGAATGCACGAGGCGATTGCGACACTACGGGTTGTTTTAAGTCCAGACGAAGGCACGATTGCCCAGAAGGCCCCAAGCGCTATGGGGCTAAAGAGTATAAAGCCAAGAAAGGACCGTAAATCTATCTGCCACCCTGCATTTTTCATACAGAATAGTGCAGCAATTCCTAATAATAAGCCTGCGCCTAACCTTAGGGCGGCATTTGACCCCTTATCTTTTTCAAGTTGTTTCTGCATCTCAATTCCAATCTGTTTTGATGACCGACTCTTACCTCATTTTGGCTTATTTATCAATGAGTAGGGTGAAGCGCAAACAAGTAGCCCCCTCCGTCTTCACCTGCTACACTGGTCTAGTAACCAACTCCACCCGTTCTGACTAACTTTTCCTGTGCATGGCTGATGAGCAACTGAAGCAGAGCGCTGATTACGGCGCCGAGCAAATTACCGTCCTAGAAGGTCTCGATCCGGTTCGCAAGCGCCCGGGTATGTATATTGGTGGTACCGGGCCTGAAGGCTTGCACCACCTCGTTTGGGAAATCCTCGACAACGCCATCGATGAAGCGATGGCAAACTACGCCGATCATATCCGGATCCAGCTTGGGGCTGATGGAACGGTGCTGGTAGAAGATAACGGACGCGGTATCCCGGTTGCTCCTCACCCTAAGACTGGTGTTTCTTCGCTTGAAACCGTTTTCACGGTACTGCACGCCGGTGGAAAGTTTGGCGGCGGTGGCTACAAAGTTTCCGGTGGCCTGCACGGAGTGGGTGCTTCGGTAGTAAATGCTCTTTCGGTATGGCTGGTGGCCGAGGTTAAGCGCGAGGGCACTCTGCACACCCTGCGTTTTGATTACGGTAAGGCGGATGGTCCTATTTCTGCTGCTCCCATCCCTAAAAATACTAAGGATAAGTGGCTGTCAACGACGCGAAACGGAAGTCGCATTCAGTTTATGCCGGATGCCAGCATCTTCCCTTCTATCGAGTTTAGCTCCAAGACCATTCTCGAGCACCTACGCAACTCCGCCTACCTTACTAAGGGTGTAACCTTTACCTTCACCGATCTCACCCGCGAAGATGAGCTTCTTGAGATCCAGCCAGATCGCGCCGATTATACTTTCTACTTTGATAGTGGTATTAGCGCCTATGTGCGCCACCTTAATCGCACGCACGAGATTATTACTCAGCCAATTTTTGCTATCGATAAGCAGACTGAGGATTACCGTGTAGAGGTTGCTCTGGCTTACTCGGACGATTTTAACGAGCGTGTGCATTCGTTTGCCAACAACGTTACAACCCCAGAAGGTGGGACTCACCTGACTGGCTTCCGCATGGCCCTTACTAAACAGATTAATGCCTATGCTAAGGCAAATAACCTGATTAAAGACGTTGATGGCGGCCTTTCCGGTGATGATGTCCGCGAAGGTCTTACTGCCATTATCTCGGTAAAGCTCCCAGAGCCTCAGTTTGAAGGCCAGACCAAGAGCAAGCTCGGTAATCCCGAGATGCGCTCAGTGGTGGATTCCGCTGTTTCCGAAGGTCTCGATCAGTACTTTAACGAGAACCCGCAGGCGGCTAAGAAGATTATCGAGAAATCGCTTCTGGCGCTCCGTGCTCGTGTTGCCGCTCGTGCAGCTCGC
Organism: Candidatus Berkelbacteria bacterium; assembly: GCA_043751595.1. GTDB lineage: Bacteria > Patescibacteriota > UBA1384 > CAILIB01 > CAILIB01 > JAYUZR01. The sequence goes on along the minus strand of JAYUZR010000039.1, from coordinate 8,462 downwards.
GAAACCATTATCCGCAAAGGTGCGCTTGATAGCATGGCTTTGCCAGGTAAGCTTTCTGACTGCTCTGAGAAAGATCCGGCCAAGTCTGAGCTCTTCATTGTAGAGGGAGATTCTGCTGGTGGATCGGCCAAGGGTGGCCGCGATCCTCGCACTCAAGCTATTTTGCCGCTTCGCGGAAAGATTCTTAACGTAGAGCGCGCACGGCTAGATCGCATGCTCTCTTCTGAGGGTATTAAGAACCTGATTGTGGCTGCAGGCGTAGGAATCGGAGATCAGCTCGATTACGGCAAGCTTCGCTACCACCGCATCGTGATCATGACCGATGCCGATGTTGATGGAGCACACATCCGCACGCTTTTGCTTACTCTGTTCTACCGCCACTTCCCCGACCTTATTAAGATGGGGCACCTCTATATTGCGCAGCCACCTCTCTACTCTATTACCAAGGGTAAAGATAAAAAGATTTGGGCCTTTACCGAGGAGGAGCGCAATAAGATTATCCAAGAGATTATCGACGCAAAGCTTGCCAAGGCAAAGCGCGGCGAAGTGGAAGAGGAGGAAGTGGAAGAAGCCTCAATTGATGGTGCTGAAGCTGCGGCAAACGTAGTACCAGCCGGTGGCGGAGCTCAAGACGATGGCCTGATGGCTCAAGCCAAGAAGCACAATATTATTATTGGTCGCTTTAAAGGTCTCGGTGAAATGAACGATATCGAGCTCTGGGATACTACTATGAACCCAGAAACTCGCGTTCTTAAGCAGGTGACCATCGACAATGCGGAGCGAGCTGACGAAATCTTTACCATCTTAATGGGAGAAGAAGTGTCGTCTCGTAAGCGCTTTATTCAAACTCGGTCCAAGACGGTTACCGATCTCGACGTTTAAGCTTGAACCATGCCAGAATCACAAGATAGTACCCCAGAAGAAGTCATCGAACCCGGTCTCGCCAATAACGGACAGGGAGCGATTTCTAGCCAGGAGTTGGTAGATGAGATGGAGACGTCGTACCTTAGTTACGCGATGTCGGTTATCGTTTCGCGCGCGCTACCAGATGTGCGTGATGGTATGAAGCCGATTCACCGCCGTATTTTGTACGCGATGAGCATGATGGGCGTTCGCCACAACGTAAAATACGTAAAATCGGCTCGTATCACCGGTGATGTAATGGGTAAGTACCACCCACACGGTAATGCGGCTATTTACGATGCGATGGCGCGTATGGCCCAGCCGTTTTCGCTTCGTCAGGTGTTGGTAGACGGTCAAGGAAACTTTGGATCAATTGATGGCGATAATCCGGCCGCAGAACGCTACACCGAGGCTCGCATGAGTAAGCTCGGCGAAGAGATGCTGGCCGATATCGATAAAGATACCGTCGATTTTGTGGATAACTACGATGGATCGCTCCGCGAGCCAAGTATTTTGCCAAGTCGCGTACCTGGCTTGCTCCTTAACGGGACCATCGGTATCGCAGTTGGTATGGCTACTAATATCCCAAGTCACAACCTGGGAGAGCTGTGTGACGGTGTAATCGCTCAGATCGATAACCCTGAGATTACGGTTGAAGAATTGATGCAGCATATCCCTGGTCCCGATTTCCCAACCGGGGCCGAGCTCTACGCAGGTGGGGGAGTGCGTGAGATGTACACCACTGGTAAGGGTAAGTTTGCCCTTCGCTCGATTACCGCTATTGAGGAGCGTAAGGGTGGGTTCCGTATTGTGGTTTCCCAGATTCCGTATCAGGTAAATAAAGCAGATCTGGTAACTAAGATTGCTGATCTGGTTAAGGAAAAGCGCATCGAGGGTATCTCTGATATCCGTGATGAGTCTAACCGCAATGGTATTCGCATCGTGGTAGATCTTAAGGGGAATAGTTACCCGAAAAAGGTGCTTAACCAGCTTTACGAGATGACTCCTTTGCAAACTATGTACCACGCCAATATGTTGGCTCTGGTAGATGGGATCGAACCCAAGGTGCTTGGTCTTAAAGATATTCTTGGCGAGTTTATTAAACACCGCCAGATTGTGGTGCGCCGCCGCAGCGAGTTTGAACTGCGCAAGGCTCAGGATCGCGCACACATCCTTGAGGGATTGTTGATCGCCCTTGATGCCATTGACGAAGTGGTCGCCATTATCCGCGCCTCTAAAAACCGAGAAGTTGCTCGTGAAGCGCTTATTAGCCGGTTCAAGCTGAGTGAGGCGCAGGCTAACGCTATCCTCGACCTTCGCCTTTCTGCTCTGGTAGGTCTTGAGCGCGACCGCCTGCAAGGCGAGTACGATGAGAAGATGAAGTATATTGCCTACCTTATGGACCTCTTGGCACACGAAGAAAAGATTTTGACCTTGATTCGCGAAGAAACGCTTGAAGTTAAAGATAGTTTTGCCGTTCCTCGCAAAACCACCATCCTTCCGTACGATCTTAATGGCTTCACTCCAGAAGATCTGATTCCAAATGAAGACGTAATTATCTCACTTACCCGCACCAACTACATTAAGCGTGTCGCTCGCGATACTTATAAGAGTCAGGGTAGGGGAGGTAAGGGAGTGGTTGGAATGAGTACTAAGGATGAGGATGAGGTTGCTTACCTGGTAAGCGCTAAGACGCACGACCTTATTTACTTCTTTACCGATCAAGGAAAGCTGTACAAGACCAACGTGTATGAGATTACCTCGGCGGCCCGTCAGGCTAAGGGACAAGCAATTGTTAACCTGATCCAGATTGGGCAAGACGAGAAGGTTACAGCTGTACTTACGCTGCCCAAAACAGTTGAGCAGGGCGAAGGTTACTTTATTATGGGAACGGTTGATGGAACGATCAAAAAGACCCTAGTTTCGGCCTACGCCAATGTTCGCAAGACCGGTATTATCGCCATCACCCTTGGAGCTGGTAACAAGCTGAAGTGGGTAAAGCCATCCAACGGAAGCGATACCGTCCTCATGCTTAGCGCCAAGGCTCAGGCAATTCTCTTTAACGAGACCGATGTTCGTCCTACTGGCCGCAGTGCTGCCGGTGTTCGTGGCATGAAGCTTCGCCCAGAAGATAGGGTAGTAGCCATGGATGTGCTTGATAAGCAGGCGATGGAAACCGCCAGCGTGATAACCGTTTTCGAAAATGGATTCGGTAAGCGCACCCTTCTTTCTCACTTCGAGCCTCAGGCTCGTGGCGGGATGGGAATTAAAGCCGCGGCCGTTACGCCTAAGGTGGGAGAACTGGTCTACTCTTGTGTAGTGGCAGATGAAACCGGCGAGCTCTTTCTTATTTCTCAAAAAGGAACGGCACTGCGCATTCCGATGAAGAGCGTGAAGATGCTCGGACGCGTTACTCAAGGTGTTACCCTTATGCGCCTTACGGGTGCAGATAAGGTAGCCGGTGGAGCGCTACTTGATGCAAGTGAAGAAGAGTTGGTTATTCCGCCGGTGGTGTAGGGTTACTGGCTGAATTAAAAACTCCCCCGCGCTCAGTCGAGTGCGGGGGAGTTTTCTTTTTAGAGTAGATCCTGAAGCCTTTCAATCAGAGATCTGATGTATTCCCTGCCTGGGTCATTGTCCTCAACTAATACCTGTTCTGCATTTGCTACTATTTGATAGTCTTCGGGATGCGCTAGGCTTACAAGTTTCCCTTTTATTGCTTCTTGCTCCCATACCCATATCCAAGATTCAGGTGATGCGAGTAGGCTGTAGCCCATTCCTCTCTCAAAAATTATCAGTTTTTTAGAAATAAGACGGTGAGCTTGGCTGGCAATAGTGCCAGAACTCCTACCAACTTCTTGCGCCAAAGCTTCGCGCTTCACTGCCGAACCTAGCGTATGCACTGCTCGAAGAATGCTCCACTCGTATGGTGCTAATTCAGGGGGATATATACCCCTCTTACGTACCAGAATGTGCCGGTGCCATCCTCTACGCTCAAAAGGGCCATCTGTACCAATACTACTTGCGATTTGTTGTATGCGTGTAGGATCAATCGATACTGGTAGATGAGATTTGAGAGTAATCTCTCCAATACTTACAAGGTCGCTAAGATAGTACCAACCCACTGCCGGAAACCTTCTTACTTTTTCACCGTGCACCTCGATCGCTCGTTGCACTGCTTTCTGTAGCTCATTCATTCCTAACTCCTGCCCATCAGAGGGTCTTTTTTGTATTTATAAAGGTATAGCACTCCGAGTAGCATTCTTCTACTTTTAGAAATAAGGTATGTAACAAGCACTTCCCAAATTGATACAAATACGTTACACTCCTGGGGATGGAAAAGTACACAACCACTATTCGGGAGCTTCGTGCTACGCAAGATCTCACCCAAGACCAGCTAGCGGCCTTGGTTGGTGTTTCGCGTAAAACGATTGTCTTCCTAGAGAAGGGCGATTACATGCCTTCTCTTGGACTGGCTTGGCGCATTGCCAAAGTATTTAACAAATCTATTGAAGATATTTTTAGTATTAGTACTACCGAATCATGAAACAGCATCTAGATGAGCGGGAAGAAAAAGCAAAGGGCCAGGCGGCCTGGTATGGCTTTATTGGGTTTGTGGTTTTATATTTCATTACCTGTGCGGTGGCTGTTTCGTTTAATCAGCCAATTGATAGTCTTATGCGCATTATCTTTGCGCTCAGCTTTGCACTCTTTATCGGTATTGGTATTAAGACCGAGGCCTTTCACTTTCGTCTTCCTTCCTTAAAGGAAGACGATACCTCTCTAGAAGCTCCTGCTTATATTCGGGCGGTACCTTGGTTATTGCTTGTGCTAGGCGGTCTCGGTTTTGCTTTTAACGGAATAATTGCTGGAATTGCTATTCTTATTCAGGGTAATCAGTTTTTACCTGGCGACGAGTGGCAGGCAATGCCGGTTTCTTTGCGGTTGCTTGCGCCTTTTGTAAGTAGCCTAGGATTACTAGTCATCTACTACCTACTTGCCAATCTGATCCGTCATGGCAATCGAATTGCTATCGCGCTGTTACAGATGTTTTCAGTGGGTGTGTTCCTAGCCTATATGGTCGATTTTATCTGGGCACGCCAAGGTAGTCTTGCAGGAGTTGGTATTAATTTTAGCGCTGGCTTTGAGCTAGTATATGTAGAGGTTCTCGCTTACCTTGCATGGGTAAGTATATTCCGACAACGCGAGTTACTAGCAGTGGCACGAAAAAAACCCTCTTCTGAAAAGTCTTTTGAACTACTTTCTCTAGTATTGATCGCGCTTACTGGTTGTGCCTTAGCAAGTTTTGTGGTCATGTTCCAGCCATTCTTTGCGCCACTCTATCCACTGGCCTTCTTCTGGCTCTGGGTTCCTGTAAGCTTCTTCTGGTGTCTGGCCTGGGTGGTTCTTAATCTAAAAACAACACATAAAAAACTTGCTCGCTTTTTCAGTGCGTTGATTCTAGTGGGTGTGCTACTTATTGCGGGTCAGTTTGCCCTTTGGAATCCAAAAGTATCCTGCGCTCTTCAAAAACAGCCAGTCAAGCCAATTGATCTTGGTGGAGACTGGATGGATCCCACTCATATTATGGTTGCATGCCAAGATCGGCTGCAGTTTGAGCGGTGGGATAATCAGGAAGTGGTCACTTCTGAGAGGGATGAGGTAACGGAATACTTGGTCGGAGAATATGACGCTTCATCTGCGACCCTAGGAAATGGACCAAGTGGCTACCGCATCGAAAGTAGTGCTCAAGTACGTGCTATTCCTAGTGGCTATATGCTAAATCCTGATGTCATTGATCCAAATAATGTGGTGTATCGCAAAAAAATAGGAGAAGTTGAACACTACTTGGTAGAGAAGCTGCCAGTAAATGCAGGCGACCGCCACGTTTATATCTATCTCTCAGAGCGTACCTATGATGGTTTGGGCGAGGCTCTTCACTATGCGCAACGCTTCTAAGGAATAATGTAATCGGCGGGGCTATCGGTTCTGCGATTACTACTCGAGTGCCGTAGCCCTTTTTTTCACGATCTGCTAAGGTGCCAAGGATAAGCCCAAAGGGCCCCTTTGTGCGTTCATAATTCCCTTTTACTCTATGGCAGATTCAACACCAAAAATTCTCCCAGCTATTCTTACGGTTAAAGAGCTGGCAGACGCTATCGGACAGCCAGTAACTTCAGTTATTACGCGTCTGATCGGCTTTGGGTTGCCTGCTACTATTAATCAGGATATCGATTTCGATACTGCGGCTATTATTGCGGACGATTTCGGTATACAGGTTGCCCGTAAAGATCAGCCAGCTGCCACTACTACGGCAGAGCTGGTAAGTGCTACTGGCGGTAAGTTGGAGGCTCGTCCTGCAATTGTTACCATCATGGGTCACGTCGATCACGGTAAGACTACCTTGCTCGATACCATCCGCAAAACCAGTGTTGCTGCTAAAGAAGCCGGTGGTATTACTCAGGCAATTAGTTCCTACCAGGTGCAGGTTACTCCTAAAGAAGGTGGCGATCCTCGCACTATTACCTTCCTCGATACCCCGGGTCACTCCGCCTTCGAGGCCATGCGTCGCCACGGTGCTAAAATTACCGATCTGGTTATCCTGGTGGTTGCCGCCGACGATGGTATGAAGCCTCAGACGATTGAGGCCCTAAAGCATGCTCGTGCCCACAAAGTGCCTATTATGGTTGCTATCAACAAAATTGATAAGCCAGATGCCGATATTGAGCGCGTTAAGGGGGAGTTGGTTGAGCACGATCTTATGCCAGAAGAATGGGGTGGGTCTACCGTTGTAGCACCTATCTCCGCTATTAACGGTAAGGGTGTTCCAGAGCTGCTCGAGCTTATTCTGCTCTCTACCGATATCCGTGAGCTTCAGGCTAATTACATCGTTCCAGCGGTTGGTGTAGTGGTAGAGTCTAATCTTCGCCCAGGTGTGGGAGCGGTTGCTACCGTTCTTATCCAGAATGGTTCAATTAAAGTAGGTGATTACTTCTCCGTCGGTCCTGTTAGTGGTCGCGTTCGTACCCTTACCGATCACCGCGGTCGCCGCCTCGAGGTAGCTACTCCGGCCATGCCAGTAGAGGTAAGTGGTCTTTCTGGGGTTCCTCAGTTTGGGGATCAGCTTGCGGTTACCGGCACCGAAAAAGAGGCTAAAGAAACGGCTAAGCAAACTATTCGTTCTACTACTGCGCTTCGTGCTGTTTCTGCTCTGGCTTCTTCTGCTTCATCTGCTACTCAAAAAGAAGGAGATCGCAGCATTCTTAACCTGGTTATCAAGGCAGATACTAAGGGGTCGCTCGAGGCTATTCGCGATACACTTAACACCTACAAGAGCCCAGACGTAGAGGTACGCATTGTGGCCGATGGTGTAGGCGATATTGCCGAAGGTGATGTAACCATGGCTAAGACTGCTCGCGCCCTGGTAGTAGGCTTTAACACCCGTATTCCTGCAGTGGTTAAGACCTTGGCCGACCGCGAGAAGGTAGCTGTTACGCTCTATAGCGTAGTATACGAACTCTTTGATGCCATTAAGGATGTGCTCGCTTCCCTTATGCCAATGGTTACTGTGCAGCAAGAGATGGGCCGCCTTAATATTCTGGCCCGCTTCCGCGATAACCGAAAGCACATTGTGGTTGGAGGTATGGTTGAGACCGGGACACTGGTCCTACCTTCACTGGTGCAGGTGCTGCGCAAAGGAGAAGTAATTTCTTCTGGAAAGCTTAAGACGCTTCGCCGCGCTAAAGACGAAGTTAAGTCGGTACAGGCAGGGTCTGAGTGCGGTATCGAGCTTGAGCTTGGTGCTGGTAAAGAAGAAGTTGCCGAGGGCGATATCCTACGCTTCTACACCGAGAAGAAAGAGCGCAAGACGCTGGATATTTAGTAGATTAGTTTTTTTTGAAAAGAGCCTCCTACGTTGCTACGTAGGAGGCTCTTTCTGTTTCTTGTGTGCCTATTCTAGATCTCTGAGCTGACCATCGATTAATCCTAGTAAGAAGGTTCCGCAAACGATTGATTCACCATCTCCGACTTTGGATTGGGTTGGTACAGCCCCTAGTAGTTGTGCGCACAGATTCAGCTGCGTGAGACGAATCGAATCGCGTAACTCAGCTGACATGGCAACCATCTCCCTAGAGTTCATTACTACGCCTTGTTGCAGGTCGTTTAAAACTGGCTCAATCTTTTCTCGCATGGCCAGTAGCTCGCAGGCGAGGCATTGCTGACTATCTATCCAGCTTACACTTTCTTGCTCACCAAGCCTGTATAGCCAGAAAATGAGTCCAGATAGGTAGGATACACAGATTGTGTAGCCTATTGAAGTTACTGAGATGACGACTCCAGTCTTTACGTCGTCCGGTTCGATATTTTCTGTATCTCCCATTATTACTTCGTTCCTTTTTATTTGATACGCACTATTTAAGCGCACCTAGCTCTTCTCAAAATTGTACGCTCCTGTAAATGGTCAGACACTATAAACCTAGACACATCCGCCATTTCTGGGTACACTACGAAGGCTTTAGTAACCAAGTAACGGCGTTTTCTGTGGGCACAGAGGGCAC